>CAMWVP010000020.1 GCA_947177735.1 uncultured Clostridia bacterium | reverse complement strand
TAAGATCCGTAAATCTGCCCTTCTGCGCATCCATATGCGATTTCAGAGTGCGCATACCCGACTCGGTATGCATTTGCATCAGCGTGTCGGTATGACCGCTTGCCTGATGTATCGTGAAAACGTTCACGACGGTAACTGTCACGATTATACAGATAAATATAGCGGACAGCAGCTTTCTTCCAATCCTTGAATTCATAAGCAGTATCCCTTTCACAAGTAGTTATACAAATTGCTTATTATAATTATATCAAATTGTAAAGTTTTTGTCAATATGTATACAATAGGTAAATTTAACAAATTATTCACAATTATTTTGTCAAACGTGAAAAAACTCTAGTACTGATTGTCGATTGAAAGCAGACGTTTAGTATACGCGGATATCCGCGTAAAAAGCTTTGAAATCCGGAAATACTTAATTGGCGGAGTAACAGTATCATAAACGCAGTGAAAAGGCTGCGCAAAACCGCACAGCCTTAATGATCATTTTTTCCTGATCGGAACCATTATGTCGATTTGCCCGCCTGTTTCCTCCGGCCAGCCGTTGAGAGCGCCGTAAGCCCAGTTCAGCTCCTCCTCGAAGCCGCCTATTTGTCCTGCAAGCTCTTCTTCGGTGTAGTCCGCTTCAAACTGCTCGTTGTTATTGACCCAATTTATCAGATCGCCCCAAAGCTCAAATTCCGGGAAGCGAATGGTGAGCACCGCGTATAATCTTTTGCCGTCATAATGCTTTTTAACAAGAGGTTCGGGAAGCTCCATGTCCTCCGGTACCGTCACCCATACCTCGTAGCCGTGAGTTCCGTCCTCCAGCACGCCGGGATTGGGGCGGTTAAATCCGATCATTCTCGCGTCGGGCTTGATCTCGTACAGACGGGTCTTTTGCGCAAAGTCGGTCATTACTCCAAATACCTGTCCTTCCGGATCTTCTCCGATACAGTGATAGGACGCCACCGTCATGGGCGGCAGCTTTAATATTCTTACGTTCAGGTTGTTGAAATCACTCATAGTCGTTTTCTCCTTATAAGATGTTTTTGCGGGTAATGTCTTGTGATGGGATATTTCTTCCTTACCGTTTATTATCCCTTTTCTTAATTGGCATCAGCAGATCGAGCTGCCCGTCAATTCCGTTTTCGGGCCAGCCCATATGCGAGGAGTAGACCCAATTCAGGTGCTCCTCCAGACAGCCGCCCATGATCTCAAGACCCTGCTCGCTGTAATTCAGATCGTACTCGGGACTGTTCTTCACCCAATTTTCCAATTCTCCCCAATATTGAAATTCGGGAAACTTTATCGTAAGAGCCGCGAAAAGTCCGCCGTCGAAATGCTTTTTCACCATAGGCGCGGGCACGTCCATATCGTCGGGGATAGTCGCCCATACCTCATAGCCGTGGATACCGTCCTCGAGTATGCCGGGGTTCGGGTGATTGAAGCCGAAGTATCTGGAATCCGGTTTTATCTCGTACAGTCTGCTTTCGCGGATAAACTTGTCCATAAGGTCCCCCACAGTCTCTTCGGGGTCTTTGCCGATAACATGGTTCGACGCGACGGTAAACGGCGGCAGCAGCACTATTCTTACGTTCAGATTCTTGGCAAGGTTCTCGTTTGCTTGATTAAGATCGCTCATACTTGTTTTCTCCTTTAAAGTCGTTTTTGAAAGAGAAAGAGTGTTCACGGTCTCCATAAGCTCCGTATCGCCGAGCAGGTCGAGCCGCGCCTTTGCTTGAATGCTCCCGTCAAGCCGCGATACGAACATATTTAGCGCGCTGCGGACGGTCTCCAGCGACTTTATCTCGCCGTCAAGCTCCGCGATATTCTCCCGAAGTATCTCCAGGGTTTTAAGACTTCCGCCGTCGTTCAATATCACCGCTATCTTTTTTAACGGTATGCGAAGCTTGCGCAGAACGACGATGAGCTGCAAGCGCTTTACAGCCTCCTCGTCATAGCACCGATAGGCGTAGTCTTCCTTGTGAAACGGGGTGATCAGTCCCATTTTCTCGTAGTGCCGAAGCATTCTCGGCGTAACGTCAAAGTTCTGCGTTACTTGGCTTATGGTAAGTTCCACGGTCATCTCTCCCTTCCGAACTCATTATAGCGTATGACACCGTGTCAAAGTCAAGGGGCAAAACGAAAAAAATGCAGTTTTTTTAGTCTTTCGTCTTGTAAAATAACATACAGTGGCAGTATCCCTCGAAATCGGGGTCGGCTATCTGCTCCTTAAATTCCCTGCACATACAGATGTTCTCGGGGATATGCTCCCGCTTGCAGGGGCAGTAACCGCCGGTTTTCTTCAAGCCCTCGCGTATCATAGCAACTACCTGCTTGTCGTCGTTCTCGCGTACTCTCATATATTTCCTCCATATTACGAAAAACGGACGGTCAGGCAATGTCAAACATCCTTGATCGTCCATTCTCGATTTGCTTTAAAAAATCCCGTCAGTCTATCTCAACGGAGATTTTCTCGTTGGCACGAACAGCTCCCGCACGCATTACTGTACGGATCGCCTTTGCGATCCTGCCCTGCTTACCGATAACTCTGCCCATATCCTCGGGGCCAACGTGCAGATGATACACGATAACGCCCTCTTCGTTAGGCTCGTCAACACTGACCTCAACGGCCGTCTTGTCCTCTACCAATGCGGTAGCAATGGTGCTAAGAAGTTCTTTCATCATAAAAATCCCTCCATAGGGGTTAAATGCCGTGGGTAAATTATTGCCTTGATTGCGATGAATTTCTAAAATACCTATGCTTATTTAACCTTTGCTCAAAAATCACTTTAAAAGTCTCTTAACTGTGTCGGTAGGCTGTGCGCCCTTCTTGATCCACTCTTCCGCCTTATCCTTGTCTATCTTGACAACAGCGGGCTCCTTTGTGGGATCGTAGTAACCGATCTCTTCAATGAAGCGTCCGTCGCGCGGAAAGCGTGAATCGGCAACGACTACACGATAGAACGGAGCCTTTTTAGCGCCCATTCTTCTCAGTCTGATCTTAACTGCCATAAGATGTATCTCCTTTCAAAAATCATTATTTATAAAATCAAGCGTTTGCTTGTTTTATTCAAAGCCAAGCTATACGAGCCCTGCTCCGCGATAGCCACGGCGAATGTCGTCTTATGATAACCGCCGCCGTATTGCCCGTTATGACCCGCATCATTTCATCGTTACGCCAAATAGAATGTGAGCGAACCGAAAAACAGCGCAAATCCCGAAATAATAAGGTTTACTATGCACCAAGTCCGAAGCTCGTGCCCGCCGTCCAAACGCTTCAGCCTTACGCCGTTGAATACAAGGCTCGCTATGCTTACTGCCGTAACAGCTGCCGCGCAGACCTTCAAGCCCCAGGCGCTGTATACGAAGCCCAACAGCCCTACGGCTATCAGACTAATACCGATCTGTATTTCGTCGTACGGCGTTTCTGCGCCCCGTCTTTGATAACGCGGTACTTTTGGATTGGCGCTGTCCCATCGCTCTTCATAGGAATTGCGCAGATTCCACATTCCCTTGTGACGGTGTACCGTAGACACGATCAAAAAAATCACGCCTGCCAATATGAATATCGAGCACAGAACGTCGATCGGATCAATTTTCATACTGTCTCACATTCCGGGAAATCCGCCCATTCCTCCCATATTCATCGGGAAGCGCGGCATACGCTTTTTCTTGCCCTTGCCAGAGAAGCCCATCTGCTTCATGACCTTCTGCATCTGGTCGAACTGCTTCAGCAGCTGGTTGACCTCCTCGACGGATGTGCCCGAGCCCGCGGCTATGCGGCGCTTGCGCTTGGCATCGATGATAGACGGCTTTTCGCGCTCCTTTTTCGTCATCGATGATATGATCGCTTTGGTGCGCGGCATCTTTCTGTCGTCGATGTCCTCTTCCTTTATCTTTCCCGCAACGCCCGGTATCATATTGAGCAGCGAGTGGATATTGCCCATTTTCTCGATCTGCTCGAACTGTGCGTACAGGTCGTTGAGGTCGAACTTGTTTTCCTGTAATTTTTTTACGGCTTTTTCCGCTTCCTTTTCGTCGATGGAAGCCTTTGCCTTGTCGATAAGTGTGAGCACGTCGCCCATGCCGAGGATTCGGCTAGCCATACGGTCGGGATAGAACGGCTCGAGATCCTCGGGTTTTTCACCGATGCCCGCGAACTTTATCGGCTTGCCCGTGATAGCGAGCACCGTAAGCGCCGCGCCTCCGCGGGTATCGCCGTCGAGTTTCGTCAATATAACGCCTGTGATATCCAGTGCGTTATTGAAGCTCTCCGCGACGTTCACCGCGTCCTGACCCGTCATCGAGTCGACAACGAGCAGTATCTCATCCGGGCTTGTCGTAGCCTTGATGTCCTCGAGCTCTTTCATCAGCGTTTCATCTATATGCAGACGACCCGCGGTATCGAGCAATACGGTATCGAAGCCCTGATCCTTGGCGTACTTTATACCGTGCTTAGCTATCTCAACGGGGTTTCCCTGCCCCTCGTCAAAGACATGAGCACCCACCTTTTCGCCGACGATATGCAGCTGCTCTATCGCCGCAGGACGGTACACGTCGCACGCGACCAGCAGCGGTCTGCGGTTCTGCCCCTCGAGCCACTTTGCGAGCTTCGCGCAGTGCGTGGTCTTACCGGCACCCTGAAGTCCGCACATCATAATGACGCACGGCGGCTTGCTCGGGAATTCGAGCCTTGCGGTGGTGCTTCCCATCAGCGAGATAAGCTCCTGATGAACTATATCGATGACCTGCTGAGCGGGAGTAAGGCTTTCCATTACCCGTGCCCCGACAGCCTTTTCGCTTACTTTGTTGACGAAATCCTTAGCGACCTTGAAGTTTACGTCCGCGTCGAGCAGCGCCATGCGCACCTCGCGCATCGCGTCCTTGATGTCCTTTTCGCTGAGCTTTCCGTGACCCTTAAGCTTGCCGAAAACATTGTTTAATTTTGTTGACAATCCCTCAAAAGCCATAGTCAGCCCCCTTAGATCTGTTTTTCCATTTCGAGCAGCGTGCTCTCCAGCAGCGAGAACCGCTCGTCCTCATAATCCTTTTTCAGCTCCGCGATAGTGCCGCGCAGCTTTGCGAGCCCCGCCGCGGTGTTTTTAAAGCGTTCTACGATGCCGAGAGAGTTTTCGAGCTCCTCAAGCCGCTTTTCGCCCTTTTTGATGAAGTCGTTCACCGACTGCCGCGATATGCCGCCCATTTCCTCGGCGATCTCCGACAACGACAGGTCGGAGTTATACCGCAGATCGAGAGCCTCGCGCTGTCCGTTTGACAATATCTCGCCGTACACGTCCAGCAAAACCACAAAATCTATATTCATAACGCGCCCTTTCGGGTGTAAAGCAAATTTCCGTTACACCGACAGATTATATTATAACAGAAAAAATCCCCTTTGTCAAGGGGGATTTTCAAAAATTTTTAATGTCCGCGCAGATCAAGCTCCGAGTACAGTTGAATTATGAAATTATCGTCCTTTCCCAACGCGTACACTATATAATAATCATCGGAGTTTATTTCGGTCTTAAAGCCGTATTTCCCGTGATCCGTGAACGTTATCTCCTTGCCGTCCTGTTTTCTCACATAGCAATATTCCGGTCCGCTTTCGGAGTAGAACGCTTCAAGCTCCTCTAACGGCAGCGCACTTTCGATCAGCAGCGCGCCCATATATTGCATACCGTTCCCGTTTCCCCACAGCTTGGCGGCGACGGACATTTTCTCGGCTATGCGGGTATTCTCGGGCAGCGGCAGAGCGCTCAGCTCGTCCGCAACCTTTTTCGCATGCAGATCGTTGACGACGGGAATTGAAACGCAAAATGCAATGTTCAACAGCACGACCACAGAAACGATTATTAAGACTGCTTTTTTTCTTGTCATAGCTAACCTCTGCACTCATATAAATAACAGTAAAAATTGAGTATCTCTATCCCCGTCAGTCTGCCCATTGTTTCAATGGTTATGTCAACGCTATAGGTTTGTCCGTTGACTTCAATCATATCCATACACGGCGATTTGAAGCCGTGAGTGCTGCCATGGAACTTTTTTGTCGGGCGCTCGTCAAGCACGAGACCGTTCAGCTTTTGATACATTTCAAGCCTACCCTCGGGGGTATCGTTGGTAAACTCCTCCTCCGAAATAATGCTTTTCAGCTCCTTTGACAGCATGGAATATTCTACGATGTTCTCCCAGCCGTGCATAACGGCATCCGAGCACAGCTCATAGCTTTTTATTGAGTTGATATAGAGCGTTATCCCCGCCGCGATAAGCAGCGCCGCAAAACACGAAGCCGCGATGATAACGCCTTTATTCACCTTGCTTTTCATAAGTGCCCCTCCCTTTCTTTCTGAATACCGACGACACCATCTTTGCCAGAGCACAGCCGATCACTCCACCGAGCGCGTTCGTTATCACATCGTCAATATCGCCCGCGCGTAAGACTGCTTTATTTTTTCTTGTCATAACTCACACCTCATGTAAATCGCAGGTGAAGTTGCGAACCTCTATCCTGCCGAACGTGCAGGTAATGTCTATCCCGAATTCCGCCCAATATCGCGTTCCGTCCACTTCAATGGTTTCAAAGCACGGAGTTTTACCCCAACGCGTACTGCCCTCAAACGAGTAGTACGGGCGTTCGTCCAATACAAGATCGTTCAGTTTTTCATACATTTTCAGTTTTCCCTCGGGGGTTTCGTCGGTAAATTCCTCCTCCGAAATAATATTTCGCAATTCCCTTGACAGCATTTTATATGTTAAATAGTCCTCCCAGCCGTCGGAGCACATATTCATACAAAAGAAATATCCCTTATCCGAATCAAAAATATTATGGTAAAACCACGCTGCGCCGATAAGCAGCGCCGCAAGACATGACACCGCGATGATAACCCCTTTATTCACCTTGCTTTTCATAATCGATCCTCCTTTTCCTCCCGAATACCGCAAACAACAGCTTCGCCAAAGCGCAGCCTATCACGCCGCCGAACGCGTTCGTTATCACGTCGTCAATGTCGCCCGCCCGTCCGAAAAGCGGCTGAACGAGTTCCACGACGCAAGTCGCTCCCAGACAGATCAGATCGGTCTGCCACCACCTCGACTGTCGGAACGCTGTCGGCAGCAGAAAGCCCAACGGCACGAACAGCGCGATATTTGCGCGTATTTCAAAGTCATGCAGCAGCGCAAGCGGACGGTGTTCCACAAACAGACAGCGCAGCACCTCGTAATTCCGCGCGTAATAGCCGCCGCGGAACGCGTTCTTAAGACCGCCCGGATCGGTGAACAGCAGTTGAACGGTCTCCGGCACGGGGAACCAGACAATGTTTATCAGAGCCGCGATATATCCGGCGAGCAATGCGCGGGCTATCTCCTCGGAAAGCGGTCTGCGGTGTATGCGGCGAGCCTTGAGCCAAACAGCGCGTACCGGTATATAAATCGCTGTCGCCACCGCCGCGCAGAACGCCGCGGACGCTATGTTGTAATCGTAGATTATATGCATATATTTTCCCACGGCGCTCCCCCCTTTTTTGAGATTATAGCATATTTTTTGCGGCATTGCAACACAAGTGACAAAATTGTAAGAAAAACGTAATATTTCCCGTGGCGCACCCCTGAACCGCAGGCTTCTCCTCGCGCCCCCCTACGAGTCGCGCCGCCTTACGGCGGCGTTCCCCGCAGCGGCGCACTCGTCGAAGCCCCCGTGCGCCCGCGTTTCGCGCTGACGCGCGAAACCGCCGCTTGCTGCCGCAATCGGCGAATTTGCTTCGCAAATTGCGGGCGCGCGTCAAAAACGCGCGTTACAGCGTGCCTATATAAAAATATGTAATAAAGCCGTTGACAATCCGATGATTTTATGATACAATATATAGTGTATGGTTATTGTATAGAATAAGGAAGTGAGTGCGATGAAATGCGAGCGCTGCGGCAAGAGCTTTGATGAGACAAAGCAGGATTATTGCGGTTTTTGCAGAACCGTTCACAATAAAAACGGCGAGGCTGTCCGCGACCTCAAGGGAATCCTCGGATATATTACCGATAGGTTCGGTCGGGAGATCATACTCGACAAGCGGCGCACGGACGCGCTTATCGCCGACTTCTTTCCCAAGGAGACCTCCGCGAGACGGCTGTGCTATGTCGCACTGTACGACGGGTGCGCTCAAAAGCTCTACGCGGTGCGCGAGAAGCCCTTTGAGGTTCGGTGCGCGGCGGCTGCGCGGTGCATAAAGTCGCTCCGCGATGAAATAGGTCTCAAAGGCAGAGTTGCTGCGGATGTTGTTGAAGCGGTGGGCTGCGCTGTCGGGTGCGAGATATCGTTTAAGAAGTCCGAGGCATTGCCCGCAAGCGAGACAGAGGCTAAAAAGAACATCACCGACCCCGCCGAGCAGTATTCTCTCGGTCGGCACTTTGACCGTATCCGCGAGTATGAAAAGGCGCTGTACTGGTTCGAGTCGGCAGCACTGCAAGACCACGGCGAGGCGGAATACTATATGGGAAGCTACCGCCTTGAGGGACGCGGCGGCATACAGAATCTCGATCAGGCGCGCGAGTGGTTCGTGCGCGGCGCGGAAAACGGCGTTGCGCAGGCGGAGTATATGGTCGGCTACTTCCACGCGGAGGGCATATCCTGCGAGGTTGACGAGGACAAGGCGTTTCAGTGCTTTCTCAACGCGGCGAAAAAGGGCTGCGCGGAGGCGATAAATATGGTCGCCCTCTGTTACGAGAACGGCGTGCACACGGAGAAAAACCTCGAGCTTGCCAAGAAGTGGCGCAGACAGCTCGGCGATAATACCGAGCCTATAATGCCGCCCTCCGAGAACGAGGCTCCCAAGCTCCCCGATCCCGACGTTGAAACGCCCAAGCAGCTCCCCGACGACGGCGAGGAGCTGTACCAGAGCGCGCGGCGCTGTCTCGCCGAAAAGGACGCGGAGGGCGCGGCGCTGTTCTACAAGAGAGCCGCCGAGACGGGTCACGCAAGGGCGCAGTGCTCCTACGGGAAGTGCCTGTACACGGGCAACGGCGTTCCGAAAGACCCCGCCGAAGCGTTCCGCTGGTTCAAGACCGCCGCCGACAGCAATCTGAATATCGCGCAGTACAATCTCGGCGTGATGTATCTGAAAGGCGTGTACGTTCCCAAGGACTTGACCGAGGCGAAGCAGTGGTTTGATAAGGCGGCGAAGAACGGTCACGAGGACGCGGCGAAGATACTCAAAAAACTGAAGTGAGAGGCGACAGATGCACCGTGAAAAAAATCGGCGAAGCGGCGGCAGCATTGCCGTGCGCGTTATAAGGATAAAGAGAATAATAACATAAATCGGGAGGAAACACAATGAAAGCAGCAGTTATTTTAACGAAATGCAAACAGACCCACGACCTGTTCGGCATACGCACCGAGCAGCGCGAGGACGGCGACTGGTACGCTACATGGGCGTTCAAGGTAAGCGAGCATACCGCGGGGCGCGAGAAGTTCGGCGACACCGAAATTTCGGGCAACGTGTACGTTACCACGGAGTATCCGTCCTGTCCGCACTGCGGCGCAAAGGGATTTTTCCAGTGCAGCGAGTGCGGCAAGACCACCTGCTGGGACGGCGAGAACGAGACCGTCTGCGAGTGGTGCGGAAACGCTGCCGAGACCTCCGCGGAGGAGAACTTTGAGTCGCTCTCGGGAGGCGGATTCTGATGCTTAGGATAGGCGACAGCGTTCCGCTCGAGCTGGGCGGCAGCGCGACGATAACGGCGGTGCTCGGCTCGGGCGGTCAGGGTACGGTCTACCGCGCGGAGTTCGCGGGAAAGGAGTACGCGCTCAAGGTGTACTTCCCGAACAAGCTCCGCCGCCCCGACATCTTCCGCGACAATCTTCGCACGCTCTGCGAGGATAAGTCGGCTCACGGCGCGTTTTTGATGCCGCGTCTGCTCACCGCGCAGATCGACGACAGCTTCGGCTTTTTAATGGACATAATACCCGAGGACTACAAGCCGTTTTCGGATATCCTTAACGCGCGTGTAAAGCTCTCGGGGCTTTATTCGGTAGTCAATTCCGCGATAAAGATAACAGCGGCGTTCCGCGAGCTTCACAACAGCGGAAAGAGCTATCAGGATATGAACGACGGCGGTTTTTTCATTCGCCCATCGGACGGCGACGTGCTTATCTGCGACTGCGACAACATAGCCCCCTACGGCGAGCATCTGGGTATCGCGGGCAAGCCGGGCTATATGGCTCCCGAGATAGTCCGCGGCGAGAAAGCTCCCGACAAGTATACCGACCGCTATTCGCTGGCGGTAGTACTGTTTCGTCTGTTGCTGCGCGGCGACCCGCTGGAGGGCGGACGCGTTCTGAAAAGCGTCTGTCTTACCGAGGAGGCGGAGCGGCGGCATTACGGCTTCGAGCCGATTTTCGTGTACGATCCCGAGGACGACAGCAACCGTCCCGTGCGCGGCGTTCACAACAACATCATCAAATTCTGGCGCATTATGCCCGAATATATACGCGAGGCGTTCGAGTTTTCGTTCACGACGGGCTTGAACGAGCCGTCAAAGCGGCTTATCGAGAAGCAGTGGCTCGACCTGTTAAAGCGCCTGCGCGGCGATATCACGGCGTGTCCGTGCGGCATACAGAACTTCCTCCCCGCCGTTGAAACGGACGACGAGGGCAAGCTCATCTGCCCGTGCGGAACGCATTACGCGAAGCCGCTGTCGCTTGTCGGCGCGAAAACGAGCGTGCTGCTGTTCGACGGCGCAAAGCTGTACAACGAGAACGTTTCGCTTGAGGCTGAGGTAGTCCGCAACAAGAAGAACCCCGCGCTCTGGGGCTTGAAAAATCACGGCGCGGAGGATTGGTCGTGCACACTCCCGAACGGCGATGAAAAGACGATCGCGAGCGGAAAAGCCGCGCCGATCTTCACGGGAACGAGCGTTGTTATCGGCGGCGAAAAGTACGAGATCAAGGACTGATCTTCGGGAGATGCGGAATGAATATAGCGAAAATAAGCAAGCTGCTGTTTGCCGCGGCTGGCGCGGCGATAGCGGTATTTGTACTCTGCGTGATCTTTATGAAGTCGGACACGGCGATCTGGCGCGCGTTTTCCGTGTGTATGCCCGTGACGGGGATCTGTCTTACGGGCGGTACGGTATTATCCGTTGTTGACTTCATGAGGAAACGGTAAAAACCTTACAATTACGAATATCCGCGGAAGTTGTTGTATTCGGGCGGCAATATGGATTTTGGAGGTTTGAAATGCCGAAAAAGATAAAGCTCATAATAAATCTGGTATTCTCGGCAGTACTGTTTTTGCTGCTGTTCTTCAAGCTCGATAATACGCTTTCAAATTGGTTATGGATATCGGAGCTGTGGGGCATTGACGAGGGAGCGCTGACGGTGAGCGGTCTGCTCGTGATCTTCGGCATATATCCGCTGATACTGCTCACGGCGCTGTCCATATGGCTGCGCGGCGTGGCGGCAATAGTGCTGAGCGCTGTGGGAATGTGCGGTACGTTCGTGCTGTACATCTTTGAGATGATCGTCTGGTCGATTTTTAAAGCGCTGACGGACACGTATATAGGCTTTGATCCGCTGATTACAATTCTGACGCATGCTATCGCTTTTTTTACGCTCGCCATATCAATAGCGGATACCGTTATAAGAAGAAAAAACAAACGTAAAGGGAGTATTACGCAGTGAAATACCAAAATCCTATTGTAAGGGGCTTTTACCCCGACCCGTCCGTCTGCGAGGCGAACGGGAAATATTATCTTGTGTGCAGCTCGTTTCAGTACTTCCCGGGAGTGCCGCTGTTCGAGAGCGATGACCTTGTCAACTGGACGCAGATAGGTCACGTTCTCACGCGGAAAAGCCAGGTAATGCTGGATAAGATCGCAAGCTCGGGCGGAGTGTTCGCGCCTACTATACGTTTCGATAACGGGCGGTTTTATATGGTGACGAACAACAATTCCACAAGCAGGAATTTTTACGTATACACCGACGATATTCACGGCGAATGGAGCGAGCCCATTGAGGTCGACCAGGACGGCATAGACCCGTCGCTCTACTTCGAGGACGGTCGCGCGTACTTTATCAGCAACGGCACCGACGACGAGGGCAGAGGCGGCGTAGTTCAGTGC
The DNA here is from genome assembly GCA_947177735.1 of uncultured Clostridia bacterium. Lineage (GTDB taxonomy): Bacteria > Bacillota > Clostridia > Oscillospirales > Ruminococcaceae > CAG-115. Next base: position 19,802 of record CAMWVP010000020.1, on the reverse strand, counting down.
GAGATCGACATCGCGACGGGCGAAAAGCTCTCACCGAGCAAGTGCATATGGACAGGCTCGGGCGGACGTTTCCTCGAAAGTCCGCATATGTACAAGATAAACGGAACGTACTATCTTATGGCAGCCGAGGGCGGCACGGAGTACGGGCACATGATAACATGCGCGCTCTCCGACAGCATTTGGGGACGGTTCGAGAGCTTCCCGAACAATCCCGTGCTCACCAACCGCAACAAAGCGCCGTACATAATCCAGGGCGTAGGTCACGGCGATCTGATACAAGACAAATACGGCGATTGGCATATTCTGTGTCTGGGATTCCGTCAGCTCGGCAAGTGGACGGCGTACCATAATCTCGGGCGTGAGGTGTTCCTTGTTCCCGTGACGTTCAACGAGGACGGCACGTTCTACGCTGGGAATGACGGCACCTGCGATCTTGAGTACGAGATAAAGGGCGATTTCCCGCAAGAGCGCTGCCGCCGTTACACGTTCGCGAATTCGCGGCTTGAATGGGTGAATCTCCGTCACCCCGTAACGGAGAATTACGAGATAACCGACGAAAAGGCAACACTGCGCGGTACGGAAAAAACGCTCGACGACGTTGACAACCCCACATTTCTCGGAATACGTCAGCGCGAGTTTGTCGGCGTTATCCGCGCAAATGTTACGCTTGATAAAGGAGAAGCGGGAATTACCGCGTATATGTGCGAGCAGGAGCACTACGATATCGCCATTCGCAAAACGGACGGCGGCTATGAAGCCCTCGCGAAGCTGAATATTGGCGGCATAAAGCATATCGCAAGCACTTGTCCGATAAGCGGAAACGCCGCGGAGCTTATTATCCGCATGGACAATAACGGCTATACGCTGATAGTTTCCGACGGCGGCAATGAAAAAATCCTTGGCTACGGTCAGGCGAGGTATCTGTCGAGCGAGGTCTCGGGCGGCTTTACGGGAACAGTTCTCGGGCTGTACGCCATAAACGGAACCGCCGAATTTACCGATTTTGAGTATACGACCTCATCGGAAACTGGAGAAGTGCCGTATGACGCAGCAATTTTGTCGTAAGGCGAAGTCCATTTTCCGCAGGAATACTGTATGTATTTCAAGGAAAATGGGCAAAGCATTACGGCAAAAGGGCAAGTCAGACGGTGCTTCGTAAGTTTCCGAGGAGGTCTATTATAAGGAAGTGCGATAATGGAAGTTACTATCAGAAAAGCCGAGCCGCGCGATATCCCGCGCATTATGGATTTGCTTTCGCAGGTGCTGGAGGTTCACGCCGCGGGACGTCCCGACTTATTTAAATCGGGAACAACAAAGTACGCTCCCGCGGAGCTTGAAACAATAATCGCCGACCCCGAGCGCCCGATATTCGTAGGCGAGCATGACGGCATTGTGCAGGGCTACGCGTTCTGTATGTTTCAGCGGCACAAGGAGCAAAACACTCCCGAATTCACCACGCTGTATATCGACGATCTGTGCGTTGACGAAAAGTCGCGCGGAATGCACGTCGGCAGGACGCTGTACGAGTACGTTCTGAAATTCGCCAAGGAGAGCGGCTGCTACAACGTCACGCTGAACGTCTGGGCGTGCAACGAAAGCGCAATGAAGTTTTACGAGAAATGCGGCTTGCAGGTGCAGAAGATCGGAATGGAAAAGATACTGTAAAAAATGGGGAGCGCGATGCTCCCCATTCGTGTTATTGGTTGATCGGCACGGTCGTTGTGCCTATGATAAGCGCCTCCACGTCCTCGACGTTTACGGGATAGAGCCACTCAAATATGGGATCCTGCGCGTAGATCTCGCGACTGCTTATCACGACACCGTTTTCGTCCCTATCGGTATAACCCTCCTTATAGTAAGAACGATCTGCGCCGTCCTCAAATGAACGGAACGCGTCTGCATCCATTATCGTGCCGTCCTTAAGCTTGAGCTTGAACTCATTATATATAGTGTCGCGATTAAGCGCAGATTCGCTGATGTTGCCGTTTTCGTCGGGCGTTTCAACGGGCTGCTCTCCCCAGTCAACTCTGAAGCATACGCTGAACGGAGTAAGCTGAATATGCGTGACTTTTCCCTTAATGCCCTCCGAAAGGGTTATCTCGTTATCGACCATAATGTCGATGCAGCTGCTGTCGTCAACGAAATCAAGGTCAACGACATACTCTGCACGCTCCGAGCCGTTGTAGGCGAGTGAACCGTCATCGCCCTTTCCCAGACCGCCTGCTTCAATCGTTACGTTCTTGCCTGCCAGTGAAGCGCCAAGGACCGCGTGCTTTAAGCAGAAATGCGCGATATTACCTTCGCTGCCCAGATAAAGGTTATGATCTATCGTTCCAATGTTTATATGCTTCCAGCTCCACTCCTGTGAGAAAACCGGATCATCGGGAGTTCCCGCCGCGTTCGGACGGCGGTTATAGTCTACAAACAAAGAGAGATCAAGTTCGCTGTACATTGCGCTGATTTTTTCCATGCTCTCGTCATCCAGAGCATTGGCGTCGTCGACCACTAGGTCGTAAAACAGCAGCATACTGTGAGGATCAGCCGCAACGCCCTTCATCTGCACCTCGTAGCCGTCAAATTTCAATACGTCGTCAAGCTCCCTGCCGCCTACGGTAGTGAAATTGAATTCCTTGAAGCTCACGCTGTCGGGAATTTTATCCGAGTTCATGTTGAAAATATCCGAGATAGCCGCGGGAATATTCCACTCATATGCCGCCGCTACTCCAACGGTAGTGCAAAGCAGAGCCGCCGCCGCGACCGCGGGGATAATTACCGCCTTTTTTGCAAAACGTTTCTTTTCATTGGAATTGCCCATATTTTCCGCCTTTCTGTCGAGAACAGCACTAAGCAGTTCATCATCGCTCATGCGGGGAGTTATTTTGTCAAAAAGCTCTTTGTATTTATTTTCCATACTCATTCCTCCCTCAAGAGCATACCCTTCAAGCGTTCTCTCGCACGCGAGAGCCGAGTTGTGACCGACGTTACCGAAGTCCCGACAATATCCGCGATCTCTTTTACGGAGTACCCCTCATAGTAGTACAAATGAATTACGGCACGGTATTTGGGCGGCAGCGACATCACGATCTCCAGCAGCTCGGATTCGTCCTTTTCAAGCGCGGGGATATTTTCGTCAAGCTCCTCGAATTGCGTTGAACGCTTTGATCGTAAGAGGTTTTTCGAGAGATTTATCGTGACCCTGATAAGCCAAGCCTTGCAGTTTTCGGGCGCGTCAAAGCTGCCCTTGTAGTCTATCAGCTTTACAAAAGCGTTCTGGCATATATCCTCCGCGTCCGCGCAGTTGTGCACGTAGCCGAACGCAAGGCGGTAAAGGGTACCGTGGAACATTCGTATGTATTCCGTCAGCTCATCGTTGGTCATGATAATGCTCGTTCCTCCATTGTAAAGACGTCTTTCATATATAAGACAATTTAATCTCTCGATTTGTCACACGAATAAAAAATTCAATAAATCGCCCCCGTCGGGCGAACTGCCAAACGGGGGCAACACAGAGAAAGGAGGTAAAAATGAAAAACATTGAAGCTTGTCAATACAATTAAACTATTCCGCCCTTGCTGATGTAAACGGGGAAATCAGCGGAGCCCGTGATGGTGCGGTTCTTGGTGATGGTAACGTCCTTGTCCGCGATAGCGTTGATAAACGTTGCCTTCTCCTCGATTACCGCGCCCTGCATTACGATACTATCCTTGATGACAGCGCCCTTGCCGACCTTAACGCCGCGGAACAGAACGGAGTTCTCGACATATCCGTCGATAATGCAGCCGTCCGCAACCAGCGAGGACTTAACGGAGCAGTCTATGCCGTACTTAGCGGGAGCAACGTCGCGAACCTTGGTATAGATCGGAGTATCAAGCGAGAATACCTCGCGCGAGATATCGCGGTTCTTCATATCCATTGTCGCCTTGTAGTATGTTTTCATCGAATCGATGATCTCAAAGTACTTCTCGTACTTGTAGCCCATTACCTTAAAGTCGTGCAGCTTGTGCTGGAGGATATCGGTCTCGAAGCTGTACAGACTGCGGCACTCGCTCTCGCGGATAAGTCCGTCGAGGAACGCCCTGCGCATTACGTAAACGTTCAGCGCAACGTTCATCTCGCCGCTGATAGCGGGTCTCGCCAGTACGTCGTAAACGACCTTGTCCTCGTTCACGCAAAGAATGGTCTGCGCGGTCGCGCGCTCAACAGGGTAAACTACACTGCCGTAAACGCAGGTGATATCCGCGCCGTTCTTCTCGTGGAAATCAACGATAGGACGCATATCCATATTTGCAATGACGTTGCTGTCTGCCATTACAACGTATTCCGCATTGCTCTCGCGGATAAACTCGGCAGCGCCCGCGAGCGCCTCGAGCCTGCCGCGGTATATGCCGGTGCCCTCTCTGCCGTAGGGCGGGAGAATATGTAAACCGCCGGTTTTACGCGCCAGATCCCACTCGGAGCCCATGCCGAGGTGGTTCATCAGCGAATAGTAATTCTGCTTTGTAATAATGCCGACCTGTGTAATACCCGAGTTTACCATACCCGACAGCGGGAAGTCTACCAGACGGTACTTGCTGCCGAACGGAACGCTTGCCATCGCTCTCGCCTTAGTCAATTCGGGAAGGGTCTGCTCGTGCATATTAGCAAAGATCAAACCCAGAACTTTAGCCATACTTGCCATATCAAACGATCCTCCTATATTATATATCCTTAGAAATCATAGCCTTAGGCGGCGCGACTGCCTTGTCGGAAACATTTACCCGATGTCCGATAACGGCAACGCCCCATTGCGATTTATCCTCGATAAGCTCGGGACGCTCGCCGACGTGCGCGCCCTCGCCGATAACGCAGTCCTCGCCGACGATAGCGTATTCGATAACAGCGCCCTTCTTGATTACGGAATTCGGCATTATAATGGAGTCGCGAACAATAGCGCCCTCCTCGACGGTAACGCCCGCGAACAGTACCGAGAAGTCGATCATACCGTTGATATCGCAGCCCTCCGCGATCATCGAGTTCTCTATCCTCGACTGAGGACCCGCGTAGTGCGGCGGCATAACGGGGTTGCGCGAATAGATCTTCCAGCTGTCGTCCAGCAGATCGAGCGGAACCTTGGGATCGAGAACGTCCATATTCGCCTCCCAGAGAGAGTCGATAGTGCCGACGTCCTTCCAGTAGCCGTCGAAATGGTAAGCGACCATTTTCTCTTTATTGTCGAGCATCGCGGGGATAATGTTCTTACCGAAGTCCTTAGTAGCGCTCTCATCGTTCTCGTTGTCGATAAGATACTTGCGCAGCTTTGACCATGTAAATACATAAACGCCCATAGAGATCAGATTGGATTTAGGCTCGGCAGGTTTCTCCGCAAACTCGTAGATAACGTCATCGTCGTCAACGCTCATTACGCCGAATCTCGAAGCCTCCTCCCACGGCACTTCAAGCACCGCGATGGTAGCGTCCGCATTGTGAGACTTATGGAAATCAAGCATCTTTCCGTAATTCATCTTGTAGATGTGGTCGCCCGAAAGAACCGCAACATACTCGGGATTGTATCTGTCGATAAAGCTGATGTTCTGGTAGATAGCGTTAGCCGTGCCCGAATACCACGACTTGCCCGAAGCGGTCTCATAGGGCGGCAGAACGTGTACTCCTCCGTGCGCGCGGTCAAGACCCCAAGGCTGACCGTTGCCGATATACTCGTTGAGCACCATGGGCTGATACTGAGTCAGTACGCCGACAGTGTCGATACCCGAGTTTACGCAGTTGGACAGCGGGAAATCGATGATCCTGTACTTGCCGCCGTAAGGAACAGCGGGCTTTGCCATGTCCTGAGTAAGCGCGTAAAGACGGCTGCCTTGTCCGCCCGCCAACAGCATAGCGACGCACTCTTTTTTAATGTGGTTCATAAAGTTTCCTCCCAATGTTATTTTTTGCCCTTGCTTGCCGCGGGCTTGGTTTCCTTAGCTTTTGGCTTTTCCGACTTTTCGGACTCTTTGTCAGTATGAGGCTGACTGAGCGTCTCGGTGAACTCCACCTCGACCGCTTCCTCGGGGTCGCGGATATTCGTCGGCTTGAAGTACATTACCGACATAGGCGGGATATCCAAAGATATTCTGTACTGCTCGCTGTGCATAGGCTCTTTCTTAGCTGCGACAGTCTTGTTGGTGATGCCGCTTCCGCCGAACTTCACATCGTCCGAATTGAATATCTCAACGTAGTCCGCGTAATACGGAACGCCTATATCGTAGATCTCGTGACGGACAGGCTGGAAGTTGCAGACAACTATCACCTCGTCCTTGTTCTTGGCGATACGTCTGAACGCGATAACGGAGTTCTGGTTGTCCTCCGCGGATATCCAGTGGAAGCCCTCCCAGCTGGTATCGCACTCCCAGAGCGCGGGTGTCTCCTTGTAGAGCTTGTTTATAGCCTTGACGTACTGATGGTACTTGTAGTGCGGCTCGAACTCGAGCACCTCCCAATCGAGCTGCGACTGGAAGTTCCACTCCTTGTACTGCGCAAACTCCTGACCCATAAACATCAGCTTCTTGCCGGGGTGCGCCATCATATAGCCGAGGAACGTCCTCATCGAGTGGAAGCGGTACTCTCTCGGGCCGCCCATCTTGTCTAGCATCGAGCACTTCCCGTAGACCACCTCGTCGTGGCTTATCGGGAGCACGTAGTTCTCGGAGAACGCGTAGTAGAACGAGAATGTTACCAGATTGTGATTATACGGTCTGCCGAGCGGATCCATGCTCATATAGCGGAGCATATCGTTCATCCAGCCCATATTCCACTTGAAGTTGAAGCCCAGACCGCCGATGTCCGCGGGCTTCGTCACCATCGGCCACGCCGTGGATTCCTCCGCGATCATAAGGATATTCGGGTGCTCCTTGAACACTGCCGCGTTCAGCTTCTGGAGGAACGCGATAGCTTCGATGTTCTCCTTGCCGCCCTGCTTGTTGGGGCGCCATTCGGTACGGTCATAGTCGAGATAGAGCATTGAAGCGACAGCGTCAACTCTCAGACCGTCAACGTGATATTTCTCTATCCAGTAATTGGCGTTGGAAACGAGGAAGGACTGGATCTCGGCCTTGCCCCAATCGAAGATATGAGTGCCCCAATTCTTATGCTCGCGCTTTAATGGGTCGATATACTCGTAGCAGCTCTCGCCGTCCCACTCGTACAGACCCGCCGCGTCCTTCGGGAAGTGCGCGGGAACCCAGTCGATGATAACGCCTATTCCCGCCTGATGACATTTGTCGATAAACGCCATAAAATCAAACGGCGTGCCGAAACGCGAGGTCGGCGCGAAATAGCCGATCTGCTGATATCCCCACGAGCCGTCAAACGGATACTCGCCGACGGGCATCAGCTCCACGTGAGTATAGCCCATTTCCTTTATATAAGGAATGAGCGAATCGGCGAGCATTGAATAGCTGAAATAATTCTCGCCGAATTTCTTCCAGGAGCCGATATTCATTTCATAAATATTTATCGGGCTTTCATAGACGTTGGTCTTTGAAAGCGCTTCCATATACTTTTTGTCTTTCCAGTCATATCCCTCGATATCGAAGAATTTTGTCGCCGTATTCGGGCGCAGCTCCATATGATATCCGTAAGGATCGGCCTTGAGCTTGATAAGCCCGTCGGGAGCTTCTACGCTGTACTTGTAGTTATCGAACTGCTTGATACCCTCGACATACAACTCCCAGATGCCGCCGTCGCTGATCTTGTTCATATAGTTCAGCGTGCGGTCCCAGTGATTGAAATCTCCGACAATACTTACCGACTTTGCGTGAGGCGCCCAGCATCTGAAAACGACGCCGTTCTTTTCCTTGTGTGAGCCAAAGAAATCATAAGCATGAGAGTTTTCGCCCTGATGGAACAAATGCAGCGGTACATAGTATTGTTCGGGAACAACTATTGCCATGTTACTATACCTCCCTCTGTTACGGCAGCCTCGAAAACTTATTTGAGCGGAAACGCGCAAATACGCGCGGGAAACAAAGCGTTGCGCCGCCGAATCTCATTGCCGCTAACGCGCTTCCCCGTTTTCAAATCGTTTTTTTGAGCCGTCCTGTAAAAACACGTCACGTCCGTTTTGATTATTTTCACCAAAAACCAAACCCGGTTCGCGTGTTTCTTTATCATTATTGTATCATACTTACCAAAAATTTTCAAGGGCTTTGTTAATAATTTATGTAAATTAACATTTTCTCGTTAAATTTTTGGCAATATTTCACAATGGTTTTAATGCTTTTTGCTTGAAAACGTTTTCACAACGATGAGAATATGCAACTTTTCCCCGATTTCGTCAATTTATGGAAACAAAAAAGGCTCTGTCTCGGTGAAACAACGGCGGCGCGCGTGCGCGAAAAATTCCGCGAAAGACAACGCATTACCGAGACAGAACCCGATCTGTTTATGTTCCGACGGCGACGGCGATAACGCTTATATCATCGTCTCTCCCGTTCTCCGCCGCTCTCGCCGCCTTTGCGATCTTCTCCGACAGCTCGCACGGCTCGACGCGCTGCGAGAGCTCTCTTGACAGCCACTGCTCGTCCAGCACCGCGCCGTCCGTAGTCATTATGATAACGTCGCCCGCGCCCACCGTGAACCTTTGCGCCGGTACCGTCAGCTTGCCGCCGAGACCTGCGGGCGGCGACGACAGGCTGGCTCTGACAAGCCTGTCCGCGGACTTGATGTAGGTCGTAGCCGCGCCCGCCTTATATACCGCGCACTCGCCGCTGTTCAGGTCGAGACGGCAGATGTCGAGCGTGGCAAAGCTCTCGTCCGCGCTCTTGATCATAAGCACCGTGTTGACCGTTTCAAGCGCCGCGGGCAGCGAAATGCCGCCCTTGAGCAGCTTGGACAGCACCGAGCACGCCATCGCCGAATCCACCCTCGCGCGGCTTCCCGAGCCCATGCCGTCCGAGAGAATAACATACAGCGCCCCCGAAGCGTCCGTGAAGCTGTCGTAGCAGTCGCCGCAGACGCGGTTCTGCCCGCGCGGAAGCTGATACGCGCCGATCTTCGCGGAAAGCGCCGTCCGCTCGTTGGTCGTAATGCGGTAACGTCCGCTGCCGCCCGTGATCTCGGGCAGCTCCAGCTCCCGCCCCAGCGCCTTTATCAGCAGCGTTCCGAGATATTCCTTCGTAACGCGCGGCTCGGTCGTACCGTATGCCTCAAAGCGCAGCTTGCCGCGCTTATCGAACATAACGAACGCCTGCGGCATCTCCACGCCGTTCTCGCGGAGCAGCTTTTCAACACGCTTTTCGGCAGTTCTCGCGCGGTTTACCGTCCTGATCTCCGAGCGCAGCGTGCCGAGGTCGCGCAGTATATCCCGCACGCCCTCAAGCTGATCGACATAAATGCGCCTGAGCTCCCTCACGCGCCGCTCGTCCGACATCGCCGAGAGATAACGCGAATATTCCGTCGTGATAGTGCGGATAACGCCGCCTTTATTCACGCACTCCTCCGAACACTCGGGCGACATCGAGAACTCCGTCAGCTCAAAGCCCGTCCTGAGCTGCATAACGAGGCGTGAAAACTCCTTGCGGAACAGCTCGTACTTCTTCCCCCAGCACACCATTGAGTTTGGACAGGAGCGGCACGCCTTGTCGGCGGCGCGTTCGGCGACCTGCTCGGGGCTGAGCGAGTACTTGCGGTCAAGCGTCTCCGCCGCCGCGCTTATTCCCGAGCCAATGCCGCCGATAGCGTCTGCCGCGAAGTTCAGCCGCTCGCGGAGCATAAGCGCCACGCTGCCGTCCGAGAAGTCGTTTTCGGGCACCTTTATCCTCTCAATGGGTATGCAGGCAAACGTGGCAGCCGAGATCGCCGCCTCGATAAGTATCCTCCACGAGCCGTTGTCTATTCCCAATATCAGCATTCCCGAAGCCGTAAAGAACACGAACCCGACCGACCGCGCTATCTTGCCGTAGCGCGTGAAGGCTCCGCTCGCGACCGCCGAGAACGCTATCGCCGCCGCGCCGGCAGCTGTCTCTGCGTCGTTCGCGCAGAAGCCGAGCACCGCGGGCACCGCGATGACCGCGCACCACGCAAGCCCTCTCCGCGCCGTCACGGTGAGCAGGATAAAGCTCAGAAGCAGTCTGCCGAGGTTCATTGCCGGATAATCCAGAGCGCCGAGTGACAGAAACCCCAGCGCCGTCACTATGCCGCAGAGCGTGCAGTCGCGCGGCTCGGAGACGTCTATGCCGCGCGTTCTCTCGGCGTCTCCGAGCAGGCACACACACAGCGCGAGTATCCCCGACGTCAGCGAGGCGACTACTATCAGCAGCAGCTCGGAGGTATCGCCGGCTTCGGCGATACGTGCGAAAAATACCGCGAACGCCGCCGCGGCAAAGCGCTCAACAGCGCGTAATTTCGTGTTGTTAAAGTCGGGAACGAACCGCGCAGCGAGCACTATCGCCAACGCCGCCAGTCCGATGAACGCGTTCGGAAAACCGCGCAGCAGCGCTCCCAGCGCTCCCCCGAACGCCGCGCAGAGACTGCGTTTTCCCGACAGTCCCGCAGTCAGCGCCGCCGCTGTTGGAGCTGCCGATAACCCCGTCGACCCAAGCTCCACGCCAAGTCCCAGAATTGCCCAGACCGCGTTCTCTCTCAGAAATTCTCCCCAATACGAGAGGTCGGTCTCCCGCTTAAATAATGCCGCTTTTTCAGTCATGATCTTTAATGTCCTTTCCGTTTATTTTCCCCTTGCGGTGTTATTAAGGAACCACTGATTTAATCCGTTTTTCATTTTGTGAGGTACGGTTTATCGGCTTTTTCCCGCCGGAGGCGGGAAAAAGCCGTTTAATCATCGGTTCCTTAAATAATAACACTTACGCGCCGAAAAAGCTGTCACAAACGGTTGTTGTAATATGCGGGTTTATCGGTTCTTTGGATAAATGTTTGACAAACGCGGGGGTTTATGATACAATATAAGAAGCATCGGGCATTTTCGGTCATCGAAGAGCATATGATAATAGATTTCAACACGATAATCAATACGGAAAACATCGGTCGCTGTTGAGCGGAAGTGAGGGATACATATGGCAAGGGTCGGCAAGACAGACTACTATCTTGACATCGCGCAGACCGTCGCCGAACGCGGCACCTGTCTTCGCAGGAACTTCGGCGCTATCATAGTCAAGAACGACGAGATAATCTCGACGGGATATAACGGCGCTCCACGCGGGCGCGCCAACTGTTCAGACAAGGGCAGCTGCCGCCGCGAAACGCTTGGCATACCAAAGGGGCAGCGCTACGAGCTGTGCCGCTCGGTGCACGCGGAGGCAAACTGCATAATCTCCGCACCGCGCTCCGATATGCTCGGAGCCGAGATGTACCTTGCGTGTCTGGACGCGAAAACGGGCGGGCTGTACGGCGCTGTCGAGCCGTGCTCGATGTGCAAGCGGCTGATAATCAATTCGGGGATAGAGCGCGTTACCGTGCGCACGGCCGCGAACGATCATAAAACGTTTCTCGTCAGCGACTGGATAGAAAACGACGAGAGCCTTGGCGAAAACGATGGCTACTGATCCGGAGGAACAATGGAACTTACTGATATTGGCACGATAAAGGAGCTGTTCTCGCGGCACGGATTTTCGTTCACGAAATCGCTCGGACAGAATTTCCTGATAAACCCGTCGGTCTGTCCGAGGATAGCACAGCTCGGTCTGGAGGGCGCGGAGGATCCCTCGGAGATCTGCGCGCTGGAGATAGGCACGGGAGTCGGCGTGCTCACGCGTGAGCTCGCGGCGCGGTATAAAAAGGTCGTTGCCGTGGAGATAGACACGGGACTGAAGCCGATACTCGAGGAAACGCTCGCCGATTTTGACAATGTCGAGGTCATTTTCGCAGACGTAATGGAGACCGACCTTGCGGGAGTGATCGCGGACAAGCTCGGCGGCGCGGAGACTGCCGTATGCGCAAATCTTCCTTATTATATCACATCGCCCGTAATAATGCGCGTGCTCGAGAGCAGGCTTCCCGTGCGGTCGATGACGGTCATGGTGCAGAAGGAGGCGGCGGACAGGCTGTGCGCGGCTCCGGGGACGCGCGAATGCGGCGCGATTTCTTATGCGGTGCGGTATTACAGTGAGCCGCGGCTGATGTTCAAGGTCTCGCGCGGGAGCTTTATGCCCGCTCCGAACGTCGACAGCGCGGTCATACGAATGGATATCGTCCGGCGGCACGACCTATCCGACGCTGAGGAAAAGCGCCTGTTCGGGCTGATCAGAGCGGGCTTTTCGCAGCGCCGCAAGCAACTCGCGAATCCCCTCTCGGGCGAGCTGCGCAAGAGCAAGGAGGAGCTTTCCGCGTTGTTCACGGAGCTCGGCATAAAGCCGACCGCCCGCGCGGAGGAACTGACATTGGACGATTATATAAGGCTTGCCCGAAAAACCGACTGAAAATCTTCAGACTGTATTTAAACCCGCGGTTCTCCCCGCCGCAGGCGGGGAGAACCGCATAAAATAACAATGCAACGGCTTTTATGTATAATTATTACTAAGATAAATCGGAATTTACAGGAGAAAGAGATGAATAAGCTAATACCCAAAATAGGTGCAGCAATAGTGACATTAACCGTTTTCCTTTTTGCAATATTTATGATAGTAGATTTTCCATTTGGTTCATACTTCGTATGTATGTTTTTACCGATAGGCTATATCATGATGGCGGCCGGCTTTCACCATGAAAGCGCAAAGGAACAACGGGTATCTGCAAATATAGGAATGATTTTTTCTGCGATATATGCTGTATTGATTTTCTTGGTATATTTTGCACAGACCACAACCGTAAGACTGGAAGATATAAATGAGCAGGCAATAAAGATATTAGATTTCCGGAGAGGTGGTCTGATTTTTAATTACGACCTGCTCGGATATGGAATGATGGCTCTTTCAACTTTTTTTATTGGACTTTCTGTTAAAGCAGAAAGTAAATCTGATAAATGGCTGAAATATCTTATGATGATACACGGTGTCTTTTTCATTAGTTGCTTTATAATGCCTATGACAGGTGTTTTCACAAGTATGGCAAATGGTGATAACGGCAGCGGCGGCACGATCGCACTTCTGTTTTGGTGCGCTTACTTCATTCCAATAGGTATATTGTCGTATAGGCATTTTGGAAAAGAAAAACGATAAATTCTGATTTATGCCAGTGTGCTGTCCCATTGAAAATTAACAATAGACGCGCAGCGATTTTTTCCATACGCGAGGCGGAGGACGAAGGCTTGCTAGGGTGACTGAAAGTCATTCGCGCAAGTCGAGGACGCAAACAGGATGTTTGCGCAGTTGCCTCAAAAGGCAGCCGAAGCGACTTCGTCGCACCTGATGCCGCCAACAGAGGGCAACAGGCGACAACGAAGCGCACGGAAAAAGGGCAAGCGGATATTGCTAATTTTCAATGGGACAGTACACTAGAGCGTGTTCACATTAACCGAAATGCTCGGATTTCGAAGCGAATTTTTTGCATAACGAGGACGCATTATGCCTGCGGCAAAACGCTAAATTCGCAGACGTACTATATGTACTTCAAGAATTTTCAACGAAGTTATGCGGAAAATTCGCCGAAAGACGGGCGTTGAGCGTTAATGTGAACACGCTCTAGTAACCGAATATTAAAAATAAGCTCCGAAGCAGTATAATTGCTTCGGAGCTTAAGCTTCTTTATGAGTATCGAACTAATACGCAGCCTATGTTTTGTTTCGTTATACCGAACTCTGAGTGAAGCATAGGTTATTTTGCTTTCCGTTTTCCGACCTTTTTATTTTCCCATATTACAACCGCCGCAATACCTACGGCTATCAGTGCCGCCGGAATGATAATGACGGGAAGCGGAACGGTCTGTTCGGGCGGTTCCGACGCAATACCTGCGCCGCCGTACTGTACGCCTGCGTTATTATCGGTCACTGTACCGAACGACACTCCCATCGTATCCGAAAGTATAGTATATACTTCGTCAACGGAATACATTTTGCCGTCCGTAAGACCCGTAAAATCGGGACGCATACCAAACGGGATCAAATAAACACCGCCCGACGAAAGCGTGACACAGACAAAATTTGTAAAGTACAACGCAGTAGCGTCTATGCAGATCACGTCTCTTATTTCCTCGGTGCTGTCGGCAAGAAATTCGGTTATCGCCGAATTTGCTTTATCGTATAGGATGGTGTCGCCGGTATATTCCGGAGATATTTCCCCGTATCCGATAGCCTCCCATTTACCCTCGTCGTTTCGTATGACCTTGGTGACTGAGTTCGGGGTGGGAAGCATCCACGAGTAATCCGTCGAGATCAATTCCGATATGTCTGTGCCCTCGAACAGCTCTTTGACAAAGTTCGCCGATATAATACGGTACAATTTGTATGCCCTGCTGTCCGAATTATCACGTGCGCTGTAAGCAGACAATGCCCCCGCTTCATTTGCAAAATAATCTCCCTTTACATCACCCATTACCTCGTCAAATTCCCCGTTGTCAAAAACATTTGTAAAGCTGCGGCAGTCCGTTTCCGACAAATCATCCGCAAAACCGTGCACCGTAAGCGACATCGACAATGCCGCCGATAAAACAACCGCCATTATTTTTTTCATAGTAACACCTCCTTTATTCTGTGTACGTCATAAAATAAAAAGGATATCTTCATAATTAACCGCTTTATAAAATATAGTATGAAATCAGCTTTGAACTCATCTAATCATATTATACTACCGAAATCGTTTGTTGTCAATATTTTTGTAAAAAATGTTGGCAGACATGCAAATTATTGATCAAGCCGCAGACAAAAAAATGCGAAAAAACACTAAAAACTTGAGCCTCCTGCCATACGGCAGAAAGCTCATGCGTATAATTGGCGTGACTCTATCGGTAAGCCGAGTTCTGTCGTGTATGATCATCTATCTAGCCCCGCCGTCGCCGACGGGGTCAAGCCACCTTTCAACGGGGCGCGCCGAGCAGACGCGTTATTCCCCGCACCAATCGGTGTTGCATCGGATAGGGTTTACATGGCAGTACGCTCTCGCGCACTCCGGTGAGCTCTTACCTCGCCTTTCCATCCTTACCGCTTGCGAAAGCAAGCAGGCGGTATATCTCTGTTGCACTTGCCCTAAGGTCGCCCTCGGCTGACGTTATCAGCTATCCTGCTCTGTGATGCTCGGACTTTCCTCATTGCGCTCTCACGCACCGCGATCATATAATAAAGTCACTATTAAATTATAGCACTTTTTTTTGGTAATGTCAAGATTGCAGTCAGGTTAAATCCGGATCATCTCGGTAACATAACAGCGGCGGGCGCGAAAACATTCCGGATTTACATAAATCCCGCGCCGCTGCACAAACTATCATCGACCCTCTTATTTATTGAAGAAAGGACGATCGATATGTACCCATTTCCCTCCGATACGGAGATAAATCACGTCGGCGAGACAAACGAGGAGGACTTTAAGACTTCAAGCGGTATGGACTGCACGGGGCTTATTCCCTCGGCGGCGCAGACCGATGACGAGATGGAAAATTACAATGAGTTATATGACTTCCTGCCGAGAGCGGTCTCGGACGGCAGGAACGACGGCTGTTAAGCCAAATTCTGAGCATTTCCCATAGTAGCCTGCCGCACGCGCTGCGGCAGGTTATTTTTTTAACAAATCCGTTTGCAGAGCCGCAATTTGACATCAAAGAAAATTACAAATTGTTGAAAACGCTGTTGAAAGAGTTAAAAACCTAACTAACATCGGCAATGAACAGTTAAGTAAAGTCGCATTTTCGTGCAAATTTGTTGCTTATCTTCCCAAATTCCACTCGGCAGCACAACACCGCCGTTCCTCCCGCGGTAGTGAGCGCTGTGTACAGCGTCCGTCCGAACAGAGTTACTTCCTGCGACATCAGCACGCTATCAACGGGTATCTCCCGGCGCGAGCTAACGATAAAGCCTTTTTGCACGATGATGCGGCCGTCACTGAGCTCGTATCCGAGCGACCGGAAATGCAGCCAATACGCTGCTGCCGCGAGCGCTCCCGAAACGCCCGCCGCCGCGCCGAGAAGCCAATTCGCGAGACTCAGCGTGATAGCTGCCGCAAGGATTCCCGTCAGTATCAACGCTTCCGTTATCCAAAAAACGCCCCAAAGCTTTTTCATGATCTCACCGTCTTTTCATTTTACCCTTTTGTTACTACTCTCCAATCGAAGATTATTGCTCTGCCAATTGAATTTTTCCGGTTTCTTCTTTCACTTTTTATTGTTTCCCCCGCCGTGGGCGGGGGAAACAATAAAGTTTTGGAAATTTTAAATTGGATTATCAATAGTATAAAACATTATTTGCCTATTCAATGTTTTTATGCAATTCGCCGAAATGCTTTGTATGCTATTGACAAATTTGTTTAACGGGTGTAAAATGATAACGGCTGTTAACAAAGGAGATGAAGAATTGAAGTACTTGACATATCTGTTTGAACATAGCGATATATTAGCGGGCAGGCGTATCTCAAGCAATGAGTACGGGCGGCTGCTGGGATATATGCAGCGGTTGATGTCGCTCGGGCAGCGGATCATATCGAGCGGCTGCGCGAGCCAGTCCGAAATCGTCCTCGTGCACTGCGCGCTCGATCACGACCGTGAACACGGCGAGAATATCACCGTCGCTCAAGCTGCCAAAAAGCTCGGGGTGCCGATGCCGTCGATCTCAAGATCGTTGAGATCGCTCACCGAGAAGGGATTTGTTGAGCGTTACAACGACCCCGCCGACCGCCGCGCCGTGCGTGTACGGGTGACGAAAAGGGGCGAGAACGAGCTCAAAAGGGTGCTCGAAAACATTTTTTCGGTGTTCGACAAGGCGATGTGCGACTTTTCCGACGAGGAGATAATAAAGATGATCGACCTGCACGGCAGATTTATCGATTCTATATCCAAAGCCATTAACGAAGGGAGAACAACAGACAATGCTGGAAATCAAGAATATCACGAAGGACTATGACACGGGCGGCGACAAGGTGCACGCCCTGCGCGACGTGTCGATAAGCTTCCGCGACTGCGAACTTGTCGCGGTGCTGGGGCATTCGGGCTGCGGCAAGACGACGCTGCTTAACATCATCGGCGGTCTCGACCAATACACCACGGGCGACCTCATCATAAACGGACGCTCCACCAAGCAATACAAGGACAGGGATTGGGATACTTACCGCAACCACTCCGTAGGCTTCATTTTCCAAAGCTACAACCTGATACCGCATCAGACGGTTCTGTCAAACGTAGAGCTCGCCCTTACGCTCTCGGGCGTGTCCAAGTCGGAGCGCCGCCAACGCGCAAAGGAGGCTCTCGAAAAGGTGGGCTTGGGCGACCAGCTCAACAAGCGTCCGAATCAGATGTCGGGCGGTCAGATGCAGCGCGTTGCGATCGCCAGAGCGCTTGTCAACGACCCCGAGATACTTCTTGCCGACGAGCCCACGGGCGCGCTCGACAGCGAGACCTCCGTGCAGATAATGGAGCTCGTAAAGGAGATAGCCAAGGATCGTCTTGTAATAATGGTAACGCACAACCCCGAGCTCGCGAACGACTACGCAACCCGTATAGTGCGTCTTGTTGACGGCAAGATAAAGAGCGACTCCGATCCTTATGAGGTTCCCGAAAGCAAATCCGAGCCGAAAAAAAGCGGCAAAAAGACCTCGATGTCGTTCGGCACGGCGCTTGCTCTCTCTCGAAACAACCTGCTCACCAAGAAGGGCAGAACGTTCCTGACGTCGTTCGCGGGGAGCATAGGCATTATCGGCATAGCGCTTATCCTCTCGCTCTCGCACGGCGTTCAGGCGTATATAGACGGCGTAGAGCGCTCGACACTGGCATCCTACCCGGTTGAGCTGGAGCGCGAGACGGTCAACTATTCGGGGCTTATGACCTCAATGCTGGATATCCGTGATGAGTCGCTTGACGAGGAGCGCGATCCCGACCGCGTTTACACCAACGATATGTCGACCGAAATGATGAAGTCGCTGCTTTCCGAGATACAGGAAAACAACCTTACCGACTTTATGGATTATGTAAACGAAAACCCCGACAATATTCTCGACAGCGTAAGCGAAATAAAATACACCTACGATTCCAATCTCTATGTGTACACTCACGGCGTGAACGACGAGATCGTTCGCGTCAATCCCTCGACAACCATGCAGGCGATGTTCGGCGACAGTATGGCTTCGGGTATGCAGGATATGATGGGTATGGCTTCTACGTTTATGGGCGGCGACGCAGCTTCTCACTCGAACGTTTTTCAGGAGCTGCTCTCCAACGAGATAGTAAGCGATCAATTTGAGGTCGTTGCGGGTCGTCTGCCCGAAAAATATGACGAGCTCGTTGTTATAATAAGCGAGCACAACGAGCTCTCCAACCTCACCCTGTACACGCTCGGTCTGCGCGACCAGGCGGAGCTCGGAGAGATGATGAGCTACGTCATCGCGGGTGAGACTTTCGATCTCGACACGGGCGATCTGAGCTTTTCCTATGACGACCTGATGAGCCTCAGTTTCAGGCTGCTGACCGCTCCCGAGCTCTTTAGTGAGAACGAGGACGGCGGCTACGATGAGATGACCAAGGACGAGGAGTTTATGAACAAGGCGCTCGAAAATGGCGAGGAGCTGAAGGTCGTAGGCGTTATCCGTCCTAACGGCGACAGCCTTATCTCGACGGCTTCCACAGGCGGTATCGGCTATACTGCCGCGCTCACGGAGCATATGATAACCAAGACCAACGAGAGCGAGCTCGTTAAAAAGCAGCAGGATAACCCCGACATTGACATATTCACGGGCATTGAGTTCCCAAAAAAAGACGAGGAGCCCGAGGAGCCTATGACGCGCGAGGAGGCTATGGCGGCTCTTATGGAGTTTATGACCGAGGAGCAGATGATGCAGATATCCCAGACCATTATCGCGTCTCTCACTCCCGAGCAGCAGGCTCAGCTTATGCAGCTTCCTCCCGAACAGCAGCAGGGCGCTATCTTCGAGATGGCAGAGCCGCCCAAGCTCACGGCGGCGTTTATGAGCGTTATCACTGTCGAGCAAATGCAGCAGCTCGAGGAGATGACCCGCGAGCCCGAGACCACCGAGGCGACCTACGACGGCAACCTGCGCATACTCGGCGTTGCGGATCTTCAGCTTCCGAGCAAGGTTTCGATCTACGCCAAGGACTTTGACAGCAAGGAGCGCATTACCAACCTCATATCCGATTACAACAGCAAAATGGCTGCGGAGGGCAAGGAGAGCGACGTTATCAACTACACCGATTACGTCGGTATGATGATCTCCTCCGTTTCGGACACCATCGACGCTATCTCGTACATTCTTATAGCGTTCGTAGCTATATCGCTTGTCGTATCGTCGATAATGATCGGCATTATTACCTACATCTCCGTTCTCGAGCGCACCAAGGAGATAGGAATACTCCGCGCGATGGGCGCTTCCAAGCACGACGTTTCCAACGTGTTCAACGCGGAAACGCTGATCGTCGGCTTCGCGGCAGGCGTTATCGGAATAGGCGTTACGTTGTTGCTGAACATACCGATAAACATCATTATCGAGCACGTCACGGACATTCCCAATATGGCAAAACTCCCGTGGCAGGGCGGCGTTATACTGATACTTATCAGTATGCTGCTGACGCTTATCGCGGGTCTGTTCCCCGCGGGAGTCGCGGCGAAGAAGGATCCCGTAGAGGCGCTGCGCACCGAATAAACAAAAACGCTCCGACAAAAGACGGGTGTTCATAAAGAAGTTTTCGCCATAGCACTTATGATTTTCAGTCAAAAGTGCTATGGC
>CAMWVP010000019.1 GCA_947177735.1 uncultured Clostridia bacterium | reverse complement strand
CTATTCAACGCTGCGCGGTGTTCCCGAAGGACTTTTCGGTCGTTGTGCAGCACCGCGGCGAATATCTGGAGGACGCTCTCGGGGGCGCGAAAACCTTTAAAGTAGAGGCTAAGCGCTCGGATAAGACGTTCCCGATGAGGTCGCCCGAGATACAGCAGCAGCTCGGAGACGCGGTTCTGGACACGTTCCCTCATCTGGGAGTGGACGTTCACGAGCCCGAGGTCACCGTGCGGCTGGAGATACGCGACAACGGCGCTTACCTCTCCGCTAAGCGGATAACCGGCGCGGGCGGTATGCCCGTCGGCAGCAGCGGAAAGGCGCTTCTGATGCTCTCGGGAGGGATAGACTCCCCCGTCGCGGGCTATATGATGGCGAAGCGCGGTCTGGTCGTGGACTGTATCCACTATGTAAGTCCGCCGTACACCTCCGAAAGAGCGCGGCTCAAGGTCGAAAAGCTCTGCGAGGAGATGACAGAATTCTGCGGGGACATTATCTTTTATTGCGTGCCGTTTACCGAGATCCAGGAGGCGCTGCGGGATCACTGCCCCGAGCAGTATTTCACGGTGCTGATGCGCAGGCTGATGGTAAAGATCGCCAACAGGATATGCGCGAGAGACGGCTACGGCGCGATAATCACCGGCGAAAGCCTGGCACAGGTCGCAAGTCAGACCCTGCCGGCTCTGTACTGCACGAACGCGGCGGCGGAGCTCCCCGTCTTTCGTCCGGTAATAGGAATGGACAAGATCGAGATCACGGATATCTCACGGAAGATAGGCACATACGAGACCTCGATAATGCCCTATGAGGACTGCTGCACGGTATTTTCGCCCAAGCACCCGCGCACCAAACCGAAGTTCGACGAGGTGCTGGCGGCGGAGCAAAGCTTCGACTTTGACAGGATGATCGACGAGGCTGTGGCGAATATCGAGGTCAAGCGGTTCAAGTACGGGGAGGAGACTGTTTTCTTAGACTGATGGAGGAGATGTACGGAAGAATAAACGTTCTCGCACGGCAGTTGGTGGAACGGTGCGCCGAATCGGGCTTGAAGGTCTCGACCGCGGAGAGCTGCACGGGAGGAATGATCTCGGCGGCGATAACGGCGATCCCGGGCAGCTCGGCGGTCATCGAGCTGGGGATATGCAGCTATTCCAACAGGATAAAGCATGACGTTCTCGGCGTGAGCAAGGAGACCTTAGACAGGTTCTCGGAGTACAGCACCGCCTGTGCGGAGGAAATGGCAAGGGGAGCCATAATGCTCTCCGGCGCGGATATCGCGGCAGCGACAAGCGGCATTGCGGGTCCCGACGGAGGCACGGAGGAAGACCCCGTCGGAACGGTGTATATATGCGTCGCCGACAAGGACTCATGCACCTCCGGAAGATTCTTGTTTGACAACAAGGGCAGAGACTACATAAGAGCGGCAGCCGCAGAAAAGGCGCTTGAGATGCTGCTTGAAAAAATTGACAGAAAATAACTGAAAGGGAAAGAAAATGGCTAACTCAAACAGAAACAGAAACGACAGAGATTACGCGCTGGATAAATTCGACGTAGATGTGAGGAACGCGCCAAAAAAACGTCCCTCGGGCGGCTCAAAAAAACGCAAATCAAAAAATCCGTTCGTGAGAATGGCGGTGGCGGTGTTCCCTCAGGCTCGCGATTCCGCGGCAGAAAAGGGACGCAAGGCACTGCTGCTTGTCGCTTTCGCGATACTCATCGGCACGTTTGCATTCCTCATCTGGCAGCTCACCGGCATAAAGCAGGGTGGCGATACCAACAGCAACATCGCCGATAACGCGGGCACTCCGATGCCGAGTATGTCAAGCAGCTATCAGCAGCCCGGGTACATCGCAAACCCCACGATCGATATCGCGACGACGGCGGGCAGCCGCGTTCACGGTGATGACGTAGACCTTACGCCCGTTGTCGATCTTCCTATCGAGGCGGACTTCGATTACCTTCTTAAAACAAACCCCGATACCAAAGCATGGGTCAAGATCACGGGCACTATGCTGAACAACGTCGTTGTACAGACAACAAACAACGATTACTATCTGAATCACGACTTCTTCGGCAACGAATCCATCTCGGGCACGGTGTTCTCGACCTACCGCAACGACTGGAACGATCCCAACGACAAAAACAAAATTCTCTTCGGGCACAATATGTCTAGCGGCGATTTCTTCGCGTATGTAATGCACTACGTTCCCGACGACGAGTATGCCGAGCCGCTGGCGTTCTATAAGTCCCACCCGACAGTCCAGCTCGAGACTCCCACCGGCGGAAACGCGGTCTACAAGATATTCGCGGGTATTATGGCGAACACCGAGCCGCAGTACGGAGAGGTTTTCGACTACATCACCAAGACCCGCTTCGACAACGCGGACGACTTCAACAACTACATCATCGAGATCATGGACAGAAGCTGGTTCTTCACCGACGTCGATCTCACCTACGGCGACGACCTGCTCACGCTCTCGACCTGCTACTGGCCTCTCGGACGTCAGATAGACACACGCTGGGTGCTGTTCGCGAGAAAGGTGCGCGACGGCGAGGACTCCTCGGTAGACACCTCCGTCGCTACGAGAAACTATAAGGCAAGGCTCTTTGACTACTATTACGAAGTCCTCAACAGCTCCGGCGGCAATTACTATTGGGAGGGTTCCGTTTGGGATCGCTCCAAGCTGCTGAGCTACTAAGGGCAGTTACGGTAAACGTCTGAAATACTGTATATCTTACTTAAAATCCGGTTTTATTGATCTCTCATATTCGTCTTGGAATTGACTGTTTACCGCTTTTCTTGATTTGCGGAACAAATGCAAATTCGGCGATTCCCCAAA
Source organism: uncultured Clostridia bacterium (assembly GCA_947177735.1). GTDB lineage: Bacteria > Bacillota > Clostridia > Oscillospirales > Ruminococcaceae > CAG-115. The sequence goes on along the minus strand of CAMWVP010000019.1, from coordinate 29,436 downwards.
AAAGACATAATCAGGAGGCAACACATGGATTTTGTAAAACGACACCTCGTTTTATTTATTATCGGTGCCGCAATAGTGCTTGGCGTTCCCGTTTCGGTCGTTATCGCCAACAGCATCAATTCGGCTGAAAGCAGAAAACAGAACAGCAGTCTGGCAAATATCTACGAGAACGCCAACTCGTCGAACACGGACAGCTCGTCGTCCGAGTCTTCATCAAGCACTTCCGATACCTCAAGCTCATCCTCGAGCAGTTCAACAAGCAGCTCGACAAGCACTTCATCGACCAGTTCGTCGAGCAGCTCATCCAGCAGTTCAACAAGCAGCTCGTCAAGCAGTTCTTCGAGCAGTTCAAGCAGCAGCTACGTTGAAACGCCCCCGGCAGACAACGGTTACGTTGAAACACCCTCGGCGGAATACTACGCCGAATCACCCACCTCGCCTTTATCTACCCCGCCTCCCGAAGGTATTCAAAGCAGCTTCAGAGACCTCTGGGCGATCAATCCCGATATCGTGGGGTGGATCTCTATCGGAAACTGGCTTGATCAACCCGTTTTGCAGGCGAACGATAATGAGTATTATCTCACTCATGACTTTTACAGGAATTACTTCAGAATGGGTTCGCTTTATGTCAACTGTAACGTCAAGGTAACGGCGGACGGTCCCACAAACACCATTATTTACGGGCACAACGACGCGGGCGCGGTTTTCTTCGGCGGTCTGCCGAACTACTTCAATTACTCGGTCACAACGGGCGATCCGAACAACATCAGCTTCTATAAGAACAACCCCGTTGTTACATACAACACCATCTACAAGAACTCCAAGTACAAGATTTTCGGCGGCGCACTCGTAAACGTTGACGAATCCGACGGTCCCGTGTTCGCGTACCACACCTACCGCAATTTCGGCAGCAAAGCCGACTTCGACAACTATGTGGCGAACATTCTCGACCGCTCCACCTTCATCAATCCCGACGTCGATATCCAGTACGGCGACAAGCTCCTTACCATGTCTACCTGTATGTGGGGCTACGGCACGCCGTCACTTGCGACAAGCTATGACGCGCACCTGCGCTGGGTAGTGTTCGCGCGTGAGGTTCGCGACGGCGAGGATCCCTACGTCGACGTAAGCAAGGCATACGCCAACCCCGATCCTCTGTTCTACGACGCTTACTACAACAACTACGCAGGCGGAAGCTGGGGCGGCAGAAAGTGGCCGAGGGAGATCATCAAGGATTTCGCCGGCTGACATCTCTATCAACTTGACAAAATGTAAATGCAGATCAAACAAGTAAGATTGATCTGCTATACACAAAATTTCATAATTATTATTATTTATTAGGAGGAAACAACAATGGCACACAAGGAAGAAAAGGACAATGCGCTGATGCGCGTTGTGAAATATCTTATCCCCTGGGAGGGCGATAAGCCCGCGGAGAAGATACGCAAGCTCATCTTTATCGCGGCGGCGGTAGTGCTTGTCGTTACCGTGACGATACTCGTCATCAACGGCGTAAACTCGGCGAAGGACAAACAGCAGAACAGCGGTCTGGCGGATATTTACAGCCAGGGGGGCTCGTCGTCGACCGACTCGAACAGCACCTCGTCCAATAATTCTTCGAGCAACGACTCTTCGAGCAGCACGACGTCCAATAACTCTTCGAGCACCAACTCCTCGAGCAGCACAAGCGACCCCTACGCTGAGGATCCGAGCGTTCCCGCAGTAATTCAGAGCAACTTTGAGGAGCTTCTGGATATCAATCCCGATATCGTAGGCTGGATCAGTATCGGAAGCTGGCTGAATCTGCCCGTTATGCAGGCGGATGACAACGAGTATTACCTCACTCATGACTTCTACAACAACCCCAGCAAGACCGGTACGCTGTATGTTGACTATCACGACAAGGTAACCCCGGGCGGACTTCCCGCAAACACCGTTATTTACGGTCATAACGACGCGGGCGCCGAATACTTCGGCGGACTGCCCAACTACTTCAACTACTCCCTCACGACGGGCGACCCCGAAAACATCAGCTTCTACAAGGACAACCCGACCGTTACTTACAACACCATCTACAAGAACTCCACTTACAAGATCTTCGGCGGTATCCTCACGAACGTTGAAGAGGAGGACGGTCCCGTATTCGCGTATCACACCGTCCGCAAGTTCGGCAGCAAGTCCGACTTCGACAACTATGTGGCGAACATTCTCGACCGCTCTACGTTCCTCAATCCCGACGTCGACATCCAGTACGGCGACAGGCTGCTTACGCTGTCCACCTGTATGTGGGGCTACGGTACTCCTTCCATCTCGGCAAGCCCCGAGGCTCATCTGCGCTGGGTAATCTTCGCGCGCGAGGTTCGCGACGGCGAGGATCCCTCCGTTGACGTAAGCAAGGCATACGCTAACCCCGATCCCCTGTTCTTCGACGCTTACTACAACAACTACGCAGGCGGAAGCTGGGGCGGCAGAAAGTGGCCGAAGGAGATCATCAAGGATTTCGCAGGCTAAACAAATAACAAGAACTGTACACACGGCATACTGTCGTGTGTACAAGTTCATATCATACCACAAAGCGCATTCTGAAAGGAACATCAATAATGGCAGAAATGGATATGGGACTTGCCCCGCGTGGGAACAAGAACGGCGGCAAAAAAAGAAGACATAAAAAGCAGAGCATAGTCTCGGCGCTTATCCCCTGCAAGGGCGACAGCGGCGGCGAGATCATCAGAAAGACTGTTTTTCTTTTGGCGCTTCTTGTGCTTATCGTTGCCGTTGTGCTGATAGCGGCGTACTATCTGCGGTACGCGAGGCTCGACTCGAACGTCAGCACAGGCAGCAACGGCGAGCCGCTCGGAGCGACCGACGCGTTTATCGTCGATCTGAAAAACAAGACCCCCACCAAGGAGCAGATCCAGCAGCTGCCGCAGGGCACTATCAACGAGGAATACGCCTCTCTCTATCACGAGAACAACGACTTTATCGGCTGGCTGAACGTTCCCGGAACTAACATCGACTACCCCGTTATGCAGACCGAAAACAACAACGACTACCTGCACACGAACTTCCAGAAGGAATACGCGTTCGAGGGCACGCTGTTCGCAGACTACAGGGGGAAGATCGGACCCGACGAGATGCCGCACAACACCGTTATCTACGGTCATAATATGCGGTATAAGTACCAATTCTCGGCGCTGATGAACTACAAGTGGAACGAGGAGTTTATGCGTAACTCCCCCATTATCGACTTCAACACGCTGTACCGAAACAACAAGTACAAGATAATCTCCGTGTTCATAACAAATATTCTGCCGGAGCACGGCGAGGTTTTCGACTACACGGGAAAGACCTACTTCACCAACCAGACGGAATTCTTTGATTTCGTGCTGGAGTGTGAGGACAGGAGCTATTACGACATGGGCGTTGACGTTAAATACGGCGACGAATTCCTTACACTGTCCACCTGCGACAAGGACACTTCTATGGATCTGCGGCTTGTGGTAGTGGCTCGGAAGGTGCGCCCCGACGAGAACCCAGAGGTCGACTCCTCGCGCATAATCAGAAAAGACAGCGTAAAGTACTTTGACGTATACTACGAGATATACGGTCAGCTCTGGAAGGGCAGAACATGGGATGTCTCCCTTGTTGAGGGAATGGAAGAGTACATTCGGGAAAACGGTCTTGAGGACGACCCCGAGGACTACGAATAAGGGGAAAAATATGAAAAATCTTTCATTGATCAAAATAATCGCGGCGCTCCTGATCTGCAACGTCTATGTGCTCACATGCGGAGTTATGGGCGCTGTCGGAGACGGATTGCCGACGGTCGACGATATTGTCGACAAGATCGAGGCTACCGGTCAGGGTACGCAGGACTTCCTGCTCCCCGACAACAACCTCGCCGATCCCGTTACACCCGATAAGACAGTACCCGCGGAGAAGATCGAGACGCTGACATTCGGGCAGCCGCCGATGAAGCCCGTGAGCGCGGATTTCGTTCCGGGCAGGCTCACCGAGGCGCTCCCCGGTACAGAAAGCTCGAGCACTTCGTCTTCCTCGTCGTCAAACGACGTTATTCTCATAACGCCGCCCGAAACTGTTCCCGAACGACCAAACGAGCCTATTTTCGTGCCGGACGGTCCGGGAACGAGCGTGCCCGAACAAAGCGCTCCCGAGCAGAGCGAGCCGCCACAGAGTTCTTCAAGCTCCTCATCTGCTCCCGAGGAACCGCCCGTGACCTCCGAGCCCGCAAGCAGCACCGATACCTCGACACCGACAACGAGCGAACCGACGACATCGGATACCTCCGAGACTTCGGAGCCTCCCGTTTCAAGCAGCAGTACCGAGATACCCGTTCAACCGAGCGAGATCGTTACCAACACCACGGCGGCTAACGAGATACTTACCGTGAACGTGAACGGCGATGTGGTTTCCGGAAAGGCTATCGACATAGTTTCGGGCATTGTCGCACACGAGGTCGGCGGCTCGTTCGCACCCGAGGCGATAAAGGCGCAGGCTGTAGCGGCGTACACCTACATAAAGTACTTCAATCAACGCGGAAGCTCGCCAAGCGCACTGATCTCCAACGCGAGCGATTCGATAAAGGTGCTCGTGTCCTCGGTTATAGGCGAGGCTATCTACTACAACGGCGAGATCATCCAGGCGACCTACTCCGCGTCCTCGGCGGGCTGCACCGCCTCGAGCGCGAACGTCTGGGGTACCGATCTGCCCTATCTGCAAAGCGTTTACTGCGAGCTTGACGCGCAGTACGATCCCAACTACGGTAAGACAAAGACCTTCAGGGCGGATGATCTCAAGTCGCGCGTTTACAGCACCACGGGCATCTCGCTCAGCGGCGACCCGTCAACGTGGTTCGCGGTGGACAACCGCACCGAAGGCAAGTACGTCGGCAGGATGAGCATCGGCGGCTATCATACGTACATAGACAGCTACGGAGATACCGTCTCGATCACGGGGCGCGTGTTCCGTGAGAGGATAATGAGCTTTGATATCCGCTCCAGCGCGTTTGACATCAGCTACGACAGCTCAACGGACGAGTTCATGATAACCACCTACGGCTACGGTCACGGCGTCGGAATGAGCCAGAACGGCGCAAATGCCCTCGCGACCTACCGCGGTTACAACTACACCCAGATATTGGAATTCTACTACACGGGCACGATGGTAAGATAAAATAACGCGGTGTCGGGATAACCCCGATACCGCGTTTTGTTACGTCATCAAGCCGGATCATTGCCTGATGTAGATCCCCTGCTCCTCGATGTAGTCCTCGAGCTCCTGTTTCATATCGTCCACCCAAGTTGTATCACCGGGCTTTGGCTCGGGGAGGAGCTTCTCTTTATCGTCCACAGCGTTCGCCTCCTTTGGTATTTTCTCCGCTTCCATTTCTACCCAAACGGGTCTGAACCCGCAGTTGAGCGCGATATTCTTAGAGTGTATATTCGCGGCTGCCGTGCCGTAGACGGGCATTTCATTACGACGTATTATCTCGTTTTTCATCAGCAGCGCAAGGTACGTGCCCACTCCCCTGCCGCGGTATTTCGGGAACACATCCACGCCTATCTGCCAGAAGTGCGCCGAATCCGCCGAACAGCCCGCCATACCCATTATCTCCTCGCCGTCATACGCGCAGACGGCGAGCTTGTCGGGACGCTCCTCGAGAAACTTCCCGCAGAGCGCGTTCGGGAAACGCCCGTCATAGAACTGCTCAAGCTGTTCCCGACCCTCGAACCACTTCACGGGCAGTTCACCTCACGGCTGCACGTCGAACTTCGGCAGGAACATATGATGCGCTCGGCAGAGCCTGTAGCCGTACTTGTTCAGCTCTGCGTTCAGCACGACCAGCTTCTCCTCCTCGAACAGCCAATGTCCGAGCCTGTCCGCCATATAGCCGCGCAAAAACGGGTGCAGGCGCCCGTCCGCGGATATGACCGCGTTCCTGCCGAGTGTCGCCATACTAAGGAAGTATTTCTCGTTCGAGTACATTCTCCGCCCCTCATTCAACGCGGAGACCGTGAGGACATTCTCATCGCGGTCAAAGTCGCCGGGCTCGCAGTTGAAGTCGAGGGCGAGCTGACGCTTGAGTTGTTCAAGATAATTCATACATATCCCTCCGTTATGCCCTTTGCGAGACGGCAAAGCGGCGTCGTGTAGAAGTAGTTGTCGCCGAAGAACGCGGCGGGCTCGCCCTCGGAGACCACCTCGCCGTTGAACAGCAGCCCGCATATGTCGGCGCATTTCGCGGCAAATTCCGCGTCGTGCGTAACAAGCAGCACCGCGGTTCCCGTCAGCCCGCGCAGCAGCTCCGCAAATTCGGCTTTCGCAAGCGCGTCCATACCCTTTGTCGGCTCGTCCAGAAGCAGCAGCTCGGGCTCGCTGAGGAGCAGCTTCGCGAGTGCTAAACGCTGCCGTTCTCCTCCCGAGAGGTCTAACGGGTCGCGCTCGGAAAGCTCTGTCAGTCCGAATTTTTCCAGCATTTTCTCATCGGGCACTTCCTCCCTCACCGTGTCCGCGCCGAGTATCTCACACGGATTCTGCGGCAGATACGCGATTTTTCCGCAGCGCGTTATCCTGCCGCCGAGTGGCTTTACAATGCCGAATACCGCCTTTAGCAGCGTGGATTTTCCGCTGCCGTTGCCGCCGAGCAGCGCGTACAGCTCGCCGCCTCTAACCGAGAGCGACACCGACTTCAGCGCGTCCGGGAGCCGCCTGCCGTAGCTTACGCAAAGCTCCTTCACCGTCAGGACGGGCTTGGATGATATGTCGCGAGACGGTCGAGCGGGCGGTTTGTGAGCGCGGAGATAGTCGATTACAGCCGCGCACTGCCTGCCCTCGCGGACGGACAACGGAGGCACGTCCCGCGGAGGTTCGCCTCGTGGAGGTTCACCTCGCAGAGAAACGCCTTGCAGAGGCTCGCCCCGCGGAGGTTCGCCTCGTAGAGACCCGTCTTGCAGAGGTTCACCCTGCTCTTCGGAGCACGCGAATATCCTCATCGCCGCGGGCAGCGCGCCGCGCATAGGGTGCCCGACGGGGAGCGCCCCAAGCAGCTCACGCGGCTTGCAGTCGGCGATAAGCCGCCCCCCGTCCATAACGAGAACGTGATCGGAAACAGGCAGTAGCTCCTCAAGACGGTGCTCCGCGACGAGCACGGTCACGCCCAGCTCCCGATTCAGGCGCGTTACAATGTCGAAAAAGCCGCGCGCAGAGACGGGGTCGAGCTGAGAGGTCGGCTCGTCCAACAGCAGCAGGCGCGGTCTCAGAGCCGCCGCGGACGCGAGCGCCAGCAGCTGCTTTTCGCCTCCCGAGAGCGCAGCCGTTTCGCGCTCGAACACGCTCTCCAGTCCGAAATACTCCGCGCACTCGGCGACGCGGCGGCGCATTTTATCGGGCTCCTCACCCACGCTCTCGAGCGAGAACGCCAGCTCGTGCCACACCCTGTCGGTGCATATCTGCGCCTCGGGATCCTGCATAACGAAGCCGATATCCCGCGCGGCATCCTTGTCCGAGAGCGCGGGCGCGATCTCTCCCGACAGCTCCCCGTGCGGTCTGAGACAGGGCTTCAGCATACGCAGCAGCGTGCTTTTTCCGCACCCCGACGTGCCGCAGAGGGTCGTGAAGCTGCCCTCCTCCAGCGTGAACGTAACGCCGCTCAGCGCTGTGCCGACCGCGTTCGGGTAGCGAAAACTCAGATTTTCGACGCAGATACGCATTTGCTCCTCCAATTACTTTGCATTTCTGATCAACGACAGGTCGCCGCTCGTCAGCGCCTCCATATTCTGCTCTATCCACTCGATGGGCTTATCCCACCATTTCAGTTCGAGCAGGTACGCGATAAGCTCCTCGTCAAAGCGCTTTCTTATCACGCGGCAGGGATCCCCGACCGCGATACAATACGGCGGTATGTCGCTGCCTACAACAGAGTTCGCACCGATCACCGCTCCGTCGCCGATATGCACGCCCGGCAGCACGGTGACGTTCTGCCCTATCCACACGTCGTTTCCGACGACGGTATCGCCCTTATATGGCGTTTCGCCGAACGGAAAGCTCCCCCAGCTGCCGCCCATTATGTTGAACGGGTAGGTCGTGACGCTGTTCATACGGTGGTTCGCGCCGTTCATTATGAACTCGATACCGCGCGCGATCGCGCAGAATTTCCCGATGATGAGCTTGTCTCCGATGAAGTCGTAGTGGTGCGTAACGTGCCTTTCAAAGCTCTCCGCGCCGTCTATATCGTCGTAGTAGGTGTACTCGCCGACTATGATATTCGGGCGCGTTATCACGTTTTTGATGTAGCACAGGCTCCCGATATTCTCGTTCGGGAACACCGCGCGGGGGTCGGGTCTGTTCATTTGATCACCTCGTTGCGTTTTATTTCCTCGGCAATGATAAGCGCGCTTGGCAATGCGCATAATATGCCGAAGCAGACGTACAGCGCGACATCGGCAGCGGCGAATTTCGGCGCGGATATCGCCGGGTAATAATAAAATTGCCCCGCGCCGCAGGCTGCCGCCGAAACGCAACCGAGACCGCACACCAGTACCGCGGTGAGCGCTCTCACGTCTCTGCCCGTCAGCCGATAGCTCGAGTAGAACGTGCGCCGCGCGGTGCCGTAGCCGCGCGACTTCATCGCGTCCGCGGTCGTCATCGCCTCCTCCGCGGAATAGCTCAGCGACGCCGAAAACGCGCCCAGTATCTTCCTTACCGACTTTGCGCCGCGCGACCCGATAAAACCGCGTGTCCTGACGACAAACAGCGGCACAAAGCGCATAGCGCAGCTCAGCACCAGACCCGCGGACGGCAATACCCTGCCGAATAACCAGACGTACTTGTCGCTCGTCAGAAAGCGCGTCGAGACCGCGCCCCACATCACAGCCGCGCAGAGCATAACCGCGAACGCCAGCCCGTACACGAGCGCCTCAAGCGTCACTGCGAGATCGCCGACAAAAAACAGAACCGTCACGCCATTGTGCGAAAAGAGCGGATTTGTGAACGTGACGACCGCCGCGGTCACTCCGAGAAACGGCAGCGCTCCCGCCCTCTCCGACAGCACCGCCGCCGTGACCGCGCCGATAAGCGACTCGGCGAGTATAACGGGGTCGCGGCTGAATATCGTGACCCCTATAATCGTCAGAAAGTACAGAAAGCACGGCATGGGGTGCATTTTTTCAAAGGCTCTCATAGAAACACCTCTAATATTTTTCGGCAAAGCGGCTGTAAAAGTCAAGTTCCTCATCGGGAGTAGTATCACTTTCGAGAAACGCCGTCAGCTCGCTTTTCATCTCGTCGTACTTCGCTAGTGCCTCTTCCCCGTCCGACGCGAACGACGTATGCACAAACGCTCCGTAAACGCCGCAGGTGATCTCAAAACAATTACCGCACTCCTCGAGCGTTATGCGGCTCGCCGACAGTATCTCCTCGTCCTTAATTATCACCGAAGTCACCCCGCAGTACCGCCTCGATGAGCCCCTCGCAGCCCGCTTTCACGTCGAGATAGGTCTGCTCGAAATTGCCCGTATACCACGGGTCGGCGACATCCTCGCCCTTTCCCTCGGTGAAGTCGAGCAGCTTGTGTATCTTGTGCTCCTTGTCGCCCCAATATCGCGTCATATTGCGTATATTCGCCGAATCCATTCCAATGAGCAGGTCATATTCGGCATAGTCGGCGAGCGTGATCTGACGGGCGCGTTTCGCTGAGAAGTCGATGCCGAGCCGCCGCAGAACACCTGCCGTGCCGCGGTGGACGGGGTTTCCTAGCTCCTCTGTCGAGGTCGCCGCCGAGGCGGTCTCGACGTCCGTTATGCCGCGCTTTCGGCACATATCGCGCATTATATATTCCGCCATCGGGCTGCGGCAGATGTTGCCGTGGCAGACGAAGAGAATTTTCATTGAAAGGCTCCTTTCGGGTCTTAACGGGAAGCTCGTGCTGCGACGCTCCCCGCCTCACTTAATTATACCACAACTCCCTTGAAATTGGAATACCTTTCCCAAAAAAATCGCGGCACAAGGCGTGACGCCTTTTTCATTACGTTTCACAGAAAATTGCGTGGTTGAACGTTTTCGCTCGACCACGCAATACTTCTATATCGCACGCGCCCTAAAGGCAATGCCTTTTTTGTTTCGTTTCACAGAAAATTTAGGTGTCAAACGTTTCTGCTCGACACCTAAATACTTCTATATCACACGCGCCTTAAGGCGTGCCGCCTTTATCGAGCCGTTTCATAGGAAATTGCGGTGTCAAGCGTTTTCGCTCGGTATCACAATACTCTTTACCGCCCGCTCCCTAATGCCGCGATAAATTCAGAATGTCACTTCGCCGAGAATATACCCGATGCCGCTAAAGCACCCGATATCCGTATAGTAGGTCAGGCGCAGGCAGTTCAGCTCGCCGTAGTTGAACACTATCTCCACCGCGCTGTCGGCGTGACGCGTATAGACCTCCTGCGCGTTCGCTTCGTCGTAGCCGTCGCCTTTGATAAGAGCGTCGTAACGATTGCCGTCTATCTCCGTGCCGTTCTGGAGCGCGTTCCATATCTCATTGGTCTTTTCCCTGCCGCGCACCTTTTTGCCGTAAACACGCAGCGAATGAACATCCTCAGCCGAATAATAGCCCTTATGCGCCAGCCGCTCGCTCACGGTTCCGCCCGGTAAGTCAATGCACATCATTGCCCAGTACGACCGCCTGCCGCCGCGATCGCCGATGATGATGTCACGGTTCGGACAGCCGTTCAGCTCATAGAACTCAAACTCACCGTCGGGCATATCATGATAGCCGTAAAACTCAACATAACAGCCGCCGATATACGCGCTTTTGAGCTCCTCGGTAGGCACGGACAGTCCGTGCTCTTTCAGGAACTCGCTTCCCTTTTTCACGAACTCATAATCCGCACCGTCAAGCTGCGCCGTTATTATCGGAGACACGGGACTGTCAGTGCCCGTCTTGGACAATATTACCGCGCGGTACGCCAACAACCCTCCGAATGCCAGCACCAGCGCCGCTGCAACGCCTGCGACCGTTCTCACTGCCGCGGCAAAGCGCCGCCGTTTCAGTACGCCACCCGAGCGCTCTATCAAGGCGTCGTCGATGTACGAAACGCCCTCGAAAATGCTCTCCGCCGTCATATGAACTCCCCCTTCTCAGCAAGCTCCCGACGGAGCTTTTCCCTCATTCTGTGCAGTATCGACGTGACTTTGCTCTGTGAGAAGCCGCTCTCCCGCGCGATCTCGGCGATGGGTCTGCAATGAAAATATCTCTCCGTAAACACTGCCGCGTTTACCTCGCTCTGCGCGTTCAGGAAGCCGCTTATCAGTTCGCCCAGGTGCTGCCCGTCAATGAGCTTGTCCGCGAAATCCTCCGTCGGCACACACTCTCCCAGCTCCGACAACAGCACCTCGGGCTCACCGCCTCCGCGCTTTTGCCTGCGCCGAGCCTTGAGCCTTGTCAGCGCGTGATTGCGCGTTATCCGCGCTATGAACGCGCACAGCGACTGCGGACACTCGGGAGGTATCGCGTTCCAGACCGCATACAGCGCGTCGTTAAGGCACTCCTCAGCGTCCTCGGCGCTGCCGAGAACATTCACCGCGACGCGCCTGCACAAGCCGCCGTAGCGCCTCTGCGCCTCTGCGATCGCGCGCTCCGAACGCTCCCCGAACAGGCGTATTATCTCTTCGTCCGTCATACCTTCACCCCCTCACTTATACAGTAGCCTTTTTATACGCCGATATTGCGCGTCCGGGATTTTTTTTGCCGTTCCATAAGAAATTGTGGTGTCTAGCCCTTTCGCTCGACACCACAATACTTCTATTTCTCACATTCCCTAAAAACCTGACACTGCCGTTTTACCGTCAGATCATCGACGGCTGCCAGCAGTCGGGAGCGGTCAGACCGAACATCTTCACAACGGTGGGCGCGACGTTGGACAGACCGTATTCGCCGTCCTTGATGGTGTACTTCACGTCCTTGTCGTAGATGATGAACGGAACGGGGTTCAACGAGTGCGCTGTGCGTACCTGCACTTCGCCCTTCTTATTCTTCTCGAGCATCTCGTCCGCGTTGCCGTGGTCTGCGGTAACGAGCATTGTAACGCCGTACTCGTCGCATACCTTCTTCAGTCTCGCGAGACCGATATCGACAGACTCAACGCCGATTATCGTAGCCTCCATAGAACCGGTATGTCCGACCATATCGCCGTTCGGGAAGTTGCAGCGCAGGAAGTCGTACTTCTTAGACTTGATCGCTTCGATAAGGTCGTCGACGATATCCGCGGACTTCATCCACGGGCGCTCGTCAAAGCTTACCTTGTCGGAGGGGATCTCCTTGAACGTCTCCAGCTCCTCGGAGAACTTGCCGCTGCGGTTGCCGTTCCAGAAATAGGTAACGTGACCGTACTTCTGAGTTTCCGATACCGCGTACTGGTTCAGACCCGCCGCCACAAGCACCTCGGAGAGCGTGTCGTGAATTTCAGGAGGATTAACGAGGAAGCGTGCGGGAAGCTTGAGATCGCCGTCATATTGCAGCATACCCGCGTAGCAAACGTCAGGCTTCTTGCCGCGGTTAAAATGGTTGAACTCGTCCATATCGAACGCCATAGACAGCTCGATAGCGCGGTCGCCGCGGAAGTTGTACAGGATAACGCTGTCGCCGTCAACGATCTTGCCTACGGGAACTCCGTTCTCCGCGATAACAAAGCCGGGGAGATTCTGGTCGTCTGCCTTGCCGAGCTCGGTACGGTACGTCTGAACAGCCTCGGTCGCGGATGCGAACGTTCTGCCCTCGCCCTTAACGTGGATATTCCAGCCACGCTCTACCATTGCCCAATCGGCTTGGTAACGATCCATTGTGATAGTCATACGTCCGCCGCCGCTCGCGATCTTGCCGTCAAACGAGCCGTCGTTCAACTCGCTCAGGACGTCCTCAAGCTGCTGAATATAAGTCAGCGCGGAATCGGACGGAACGTCGCGCCCGTCCAACAGAACGTGAACGCGCGCCTTTTTAACGCCGTCCGCCTTAGCCCTTTTGAGCATATTGAACAGGTGGGATATATTCGAGTGAACGTTGCCGTCGGAAAGCAAGCCGATAAAGTGCAGCGTGCTGTCCTTTGCCTTAACATTCTCAACGATCTCTTTCCACGCAGACGAATCGTACATCTTGCCGCTCTCGATGTTCTCGTTTACGAGCTTAGCGCCCTGCGAGTATATCTGTCCGCAGCCGAGCGCGTTGTGTCCGACCTCGGAATTGCCCATATCGTCGTCGCTGGGCAGACCTACCGCGTCGCCGTGCGCTTTAAGGCGCGTGTTCGGGCAGTTCGCGAGGAGCCAGTCCAAAGTGGGCGTTTTCGCCTCGGTAACAGCGTCGCCAAGTCCGGTCTTGGAGTAGCCGACGCCGTCCATTACTACTAATAAAACAGGTTTAACAGCCATATTATCATCTCCTAAAAATTATTCTTTTACACAAGCCGCGCAGCACATCAGCACTATTGCCGCCGCAAACAACGGGAGCAAAAACATATCAAGCGCCGCAACCGCAGTACTATTCAAACCATATGCTATTACTCCAAGTTCACCATTTTCAGCTTTTAACTTATTTAATAAAATAATGTTGTTCGCCGCAATGTTGTTCGCTATCCTTTCGACAACGAACGCTCCGCCGGAAAAAACTACCGCACCGACAAACAAACCTCGCGACGTGTTTTTCCTCATCAACAGCGCGAACACTGCAAAGCCAATGCCGCAAACCGCCGTAACAACTATTACAGGCACACAATATACTGTTTCAAGCTGCTCTAACGTTTCGGGAGGATATTGCCAGCCGAACAGCGGCTTTTGCAGCAGATACCCCGCGATAAACAGTGCGTGATACGCAACGCCGAATATCAGCGATAAGTTCAGAAATAACGCGCGTTTCTTCATCAGCCGTTCTCCGCAGCCTTAATAATTACGGTGAAGTCCTCAGCTTTAAGGGAAGCGCCGCCGATAAGACCGCCGTCAACGTTGGTCTTGGAGACGAGCTCCTCGGCGTTCTTCGCGTTCATAGAGCCGCCGTACTGAATAGTTACAGCCTCGGCAACGTCCTCGCTGTACAGCTTTGCGAGCTGAGCGCGGATAAATGCGCAGACCTCCTCCGCCTGCTCAGCGGTCGCGGTCTTGCCCGTGCCGATAGCCCAAACCGGCTCATACGCGATAACGCACTTCTTTACGTCATCCGCGGAGATTGCGAAGAAATCAAGCTTGATCTGGCGAGCGATGACCTCCTCGGTGATGTTGCACTCGCGCTCCCAGAGCAGCTCGCCAACGCATACGATCGGCTTCAAGCCCGCAGCCAGCGCCGCCTTGGTGCGCTTGTTGACGGTCTCGTCGGTCTCGTTGAAGTACTGACGACGCTCGGAGTGACCGAGAACGACATACTCAACGCCCATCTCCGCGAGCATATCCGCGGATATCTCACCCGTGAACGCGCCGCTCTTCTCGAAGTGGCAATTCTCCGCGCCGATCTTGATGTTCGTGCCGGCGGTAACGCTGAGCGCGGTCTCGAGGTTCGTAAACGGTACGCACGCCACGATCTCAACGCTCTTAACGTCCGCTACAAGGGGCTTGAGCTCCTCAAGCAGAGCCTTAGCCTCGGGGCGGGTCTTGTTCATTTTCCAGTTGCCCGCGATAATTGCTTTTCTTGCATTCTTCTTCATATTCCCATTATCCTTATGGTTGTTTTTGTAAAATTCGATAAGCTCCGAACTATCGTAGCCGTTGACCGTCATTCCGTCGAGCTTGCAGTCGGTGATCTCAACGCCCGAAAGGTCGCAGCCCTCAAATGCCGCGCCGCGAAGATTTACGTCGGTAAACGCTGCGCCGCTTATATTTGAGCGCTCGAATCCCGCACCCGACAGGTTGACCTCTTCAAAGTAGGCTCCGCTCATGTCGGAGCTTTCAAAATAATCTCCCGAAAGATTAGTACGATGAAATTCCGAACCGCTAAAATCACATTCCGAAACAACGGCGCAGAATCTGGAGTTCTTCATCTCCGCAAATTCTATGTTGCCATCTTTGCGATCTATGGTGCAGTCGGTTATCAACTCGATTTTTTCATTGTTTAAAGTCATTGGATTCTCCTTTCGATAAAGGACGTCTCGTTTTTTACGGTGATATCACCTCCGAGCTTTTCCGTTTTTTTATTCCCGTAATAAACCGAAGCGGAGCCGCCCTTTTGCAGACCTCATAAAGTCCTAAGGTAACGGCAAAGCTGACGAATATTATCAAGAGGAAGCGTATAAAGCCCGCGCAGTCGATCTTTACGATAAAGAACGCTGCCGCCGCAAGTACGGTTTGGTGAAGCCAGTAAATCGGAAAACAGGCAGGAGAAAAATAATCCGTAAACCCGTTTTTGAAATCCAAAAACTTAGCTCCGACCGCTGCCGCTCCCAGAACGCCCGTCCACTCCAAGGCTCTGAAATCAAGGTACCAAAAGGCTTCGCTTTCGATACCAACATTCCGCATAACACAGCGGAAGATCATCATCACGAGCCACAAGCCGCAAAGCAATATCCAGTTACGTTTCAGCTTTTCTATCACGTCGTCATCGGTAAACAAAAAGAAACCCAACAGAAAGCATACCGCAAATTCAAGCACGCCTTTTCCGCCGACATTCGCGACAAGTCCGCACGCGCTCAACAGCACAAATCCGCCCGCGATCATCACCGCAACGGGAATTTTCGACAGCTCGGGCTTCTTATCACGTTTGGCATACCAAGCGTTCAAAGGTAAGAACACCAACGAAAACACAAACAGGAACAATATAAACCATAAATGCCCGGGCGTAAACCCGCCGTCATATCCCGTAAGGTCTGTCCATTTTGTGAAGAAAACCGAATAGTGCCTTAAAAATCCGCCTTGATAACCGTTGTAAAAAACGTCAGCTGTAAAGCTCTGTATCGGTATCCAAAGCAGCAGCCCGCTCACGAACGGAATAAGCAGTCTCAGAACGCGCTCCTTTGCGTATTCGGCAGCCGTCCGTTTTTTGAGCGCGAAATAAGCCGACGCTCCCGCAAGCGCGAACATCAAGGACATCCACCACGGATACACCGCAAGATCGATATATTGCAGCGCGGGCATCTCCCCGCCGTAAACATAATAGCCGTAATAGCCGCCCGACAGAAAGCACATTGCCGCGTGAAACGGAAACAGCATCAGAATTGACAGAATCCTTAGGTTATCGATAAAATACTTTCGTCCGGTCAACAGAGTCTCCCTTTTAACAAAAGTATACCGCCGCTTGCCGTGGCAAGCCTGCGGCATACCGAAAATGTCAACAGCGTTTTGCGCGGTATAATGCGATTACTTGTCCTGAATAGCGTCGATACCGGGAAGTCCCTTACCCTCGAGGTATTCCAGAGACGCGCCGCCGCCGGTGGAGATGTGGCTCATCTTATCGGAGAAGCCGAGCTGTACAACAGCCGCAGCCGAGTCGCCGCCGCCGATGATAGTCGTAGCGTTCGCCTCTGCCATGCCCTTAGCCACCGCGATAGTGCCCTTAGCGAGTATGGGATTCTCGAATACGCCCATCGGGCCGTTCCATACAACGGTCTTAGCGGACTTGACCTCGTTCGCGAACAGCTCCATTGTCTTGGGGCCGATATCCAGACCCTCCATATCCGCGGGGATCTTATCGGAATCAACCGTAGATACTTCAATGGGAGCGTCGATCGGGTCGGGGAAACCCGCAGCGATAGTGGTGTCGATCGGGAGCAGCAGCTTCTTGCCGTTCTTTTCAGCCTTAGCGATCATGTCCTTGCAGTAGTCGATCTTCTCATCGTCAACCAACGATTTGCCGACTTCCATGCCCTGTGCCTTGAGGAAGGTGTAAGCCATACCGCCGCCGATGATGAGCGTGTCGCACTTTTCGAGCAGGTTGGAGATAACGTTCAGCTTATCCGCTACCTTAGCGCCGCCGAGTACGGCAACGAACGGTCTCTCGGGGCTCTCAACGGCATTGCCGAGGAACTCGATCTCCTTGTTCATCAGATAGCCGACAGCGGTCTCCTTGACGAACTTGGTAACGCCTACAGTGGAAGCGTGAGCTCTGTGGGAAGAACCGAAAGCGTCCATAACGAATATCTCGCCGTTTACGAGATCGGCAAGCTCCTTCGAGAAGCCCTCGCCGTTCTTGGTCTCGTCCGCGCCGCGGAAACGTGTGTTCTCGAGGACTACGATATCGCCCTCGCCCATAGCCGCAACCGCCTTCTTAGCGTTTTCGCCTACAACTGTATCGTCGGGAGCGAACGTTACCTTACCCTTAACCAGCTCCGCCAGTCTGTCGGCAGCGGGCTTCAGCGAGAACTTAGCCTCGGGACCGTTCTTCGGCTTGCCGAGGTGCGAGCACAGAACAACCTTAGCGCCGTTATCCGTCAGCTTGTTGATCGTGGGCAGAGCCGCGGTGATACGGTTGTCGTTGGTGATCTTGCCGTCCTTGAGCGGAACGTTGAAGTCAACGCGCACCAGCACGAACTTCCCCTTGACGTTCAGATCCTCTACATTCTTCTTGTTGAGCTTAGCCATAATAATTATTTCCTTTCGTAAGTGAAATTTGTCAAAATCTGCCAAATGACAAAACTTTGACTATCTACTATATATTGTACAATATTTGGGGAAATTTTTCAAGTATTTTTTACAAATTATATAGAAATATTTTCAAAAAGCATACCGCCGTTTCCGACAAAAACGGCGCCGAGCCTTTCGCCCAGCGCCACGATATTATTACGATTTCTTTTTTCCTCGCGTGAAACTCATTCCCGTTAATATCACGATCCCCAAGGATATGGCAAGCATTGGCGCGGTATACCAAAGCAATCTGTCAACGACGATCCAGACCTCATTAGCAGAGCCTGCATACAAAGTCGTAAACACCCCCAGAAATGCCATCGCTCCCCACAGCAATAGCGCCGATACCAACGCGCCCGTGTTGAATTTCCATTTCTTAAAGACGCCCAAGCTCGACAACAGTATTGCGCCGCTCAAGATAGCCGCCGCAAAAAGCATTATGCTCAATACGTACGAGAAACCCGTATTTTCCATGATATACCAGCCTGAGTGCAGCTCTCTTATGCAAAAGATCGACACAAGCAGCATGATCAAAGCAGCGGTAACTCTTGTTTTCTTTTTTTCAAACGCCCGGTTCAGCAAAGCCGCCGCCATCTCCGGTACGTCGTATTCTTTGTAATTGTCTGTCATGTACACCTCCAAAAACAATACTCCACTAACCGAACCGAGTCATTAGCTCGACGCCGCGGTCTTATTATGCTTTCTTTTTTCTGCGCGTGAGAACCTTTCCGATAAGCAGGATGATACCCACCGCCGCCAACATCATCGGCAGGGTTTGCAGAAGCTCAATGCCGATGCTGCTCCGGAAATCTGTCCACATATCGGGATACCATGCATGTCCGAGCACATCATATGCGGTTTTCCACAGCCACGACAACACGCCCAAGCCGACCGTGATCCATAAGTAACTCCGTATGCCATAGCCGCAGATATTCGCAATAAAGCCCGCGGATGACGCAGTCCACACGGTAAAAGCAGGCAGACATAACAAGTCGTACAACCACCATATTGTAGGGTAGCAATATCGATAAACCGTAGACATTCCCATGATCGAAGCAATCGCTGCGGCAACACATAACGTCAAACGCACTGCCTTCTTTTCAAACAGCTTTCGTGCGGCGGCATTGAAAAGAGCGCCAAAACTGTATTTTCCGAGTTCTTCATAGTTGTTTGTCATATTAGACCCCTTTCTTATGTTACGGTTACATCAGCAGTCTATTAGGAACGTTTTTTCCTGCACACCGTGAAATATACAAAAAGCACGGTCAGAGTTATTGCGGTCGCGCAAACGGGTATTGCCAGAATAACGTGTCCAGTCCACATAGCGATTGCGGAATCAATTTGGCTCAGATTCACACCGACAAGCACACCGTATGTCATCAGCGCAAGATACAGTATTACCGCAGCCACGGAAACGGCAGCAGCGAATTTCTTTAGCGAAAACTCATTTATATTGGCAAAGAAAGCACCTACCGCCATAAGCTCTGCCAGACCCAGAACCGCGTTCGGAACGCTGAAGAAATCAACCCGTTCCGTTATTACAAACAGCAGAAATAAAAGCAGCACTGCCGCAACGCCGCTGACAATAAGTCTGCGCGGCTTTTCGGCAAAAAAGCTCTCGAGCTTCTCAATAAATCTTTTTTCGACGGGCATGACCTTCTCCGCCGCGTTTTTAACTTTTTCCGTAAACATAAGCAGACCTCCTCACATTAACCGTAAATCATGTTTTAACTTTTTTCTCGCCATTCACATTCACATCAACATATAAACGAAAATCATACTCGCCGTTTGAAATCCCAATCGGAGTACTGGTCTTCATCTTAATCTTCTTCTCAATATAAGAATACTTTTTTCCACCCCAAGCTCCTCCCTGATTATTCTTAGTTACAGGATAAGAATTTTGTACAAGCGAAATATTCGTACTATTAGTTGTCTTACATCCGTGATCCAAAAGGGTCACAGTTGAAGTATCAGCCTTAGAATCCCATTTAAAATGTCCTTTCACCCATATAGTCGCCCAATATGTACCGTTAACAGTATAATCAGCCTCTTCCCTAATATCTGCTTCGCCGCTGGAATATGTATCACAGGTGCTAATCCCTGTGTTTTTTATATAGCTTCTATGAGTAATGAACACCCCGTTTTCATCGGTATAACTTTCCTCGGAAACAAGCACATACCCATCGTCATCCGGTTCGGCAGTCACTCCTGGTTCAGCCGTCAAAACACTGTCGTCCGCAACGCTCTCCGCACTCGCGGAAACGGACATAGACAACGCAGTCACCGTCGCCATAATCATACATAACATTTTTCTTCCTTTTTTCATAATAAATTTTCCTTTCATTAGGGTTGAATTTTAATTCGCCATATACAAATCGCACCCTTAACTATAATTATAGTGCATACTATGCCAAATGTCAAGAAAAAAAACTTGTCATCTTTAACGAAATTTCAAAAAGATTTACAGGCATTGTGTACAAAATTTTAAGGATACTGTAAAAAAGCTCATAAATAAAGAAAAAAGGGGCGTTACCGTCCCTTTTTTATCATACTAATTTCGCATTAAGCGGCAAGATAAGCATCGTCTCGATCTCCGAAGCCGGCATCGGCTTGCTGAACAGGTAGCCTTGCGCGAGGTCGCAGCCTATCTCGCCGAGGAGACGGCTCTGCTCGCGCGTCTCAACGCCCTCCGCGAGCACATCCATCCGCAGCGCTTTGCCCATCGCGACGATAGCGCCCGTGATCCTGCGCGAGGTGTCGTTCTCGCTAAGGTCGCACACCAGACTGCGGTCGATCTTGAGCACGTCGAACGGTATCGTCTTAAGCGACGCGAGCGACGAGTAGCCCGTGCCGAAATCGTCCATCGAAATGGAAACTCCGAGCGAGTGTATCTTCCCGAGCACCTCGACCGTGCGGTCGACGTCGGTCATCGCCATCGTCTCCGTGACCTCTATCTCGAGATACTTCGGCTCCAGACCCGTCATCTCCAGCGCCTTAACGACCGACGCGTACACGTCCGTTCTCGCGAACTGCGCCTGTGACATATTGACCGAGACCTTGACGGGCGGCAGTCCCTGCACCTGCCACTGCTTGCACTGTAAGCAAGCGGTGATGAGTCCCCATTCGTCTATCTGCGTTATGATACCGAACTGTTCCGCGAGCGGTATAAAATCGCACGGCGGGATAAAGCCTTTCACGGGATGATGCCAGCGGATAAGCGCCTCCACACCCAGAATATCGCCCGTCTTGAACGAGACCTTGGGCTGATAGTACAGCTCGAACTGCCCGAGCCTGAGCGCGTCGAGCATCTCCGAGCGCAGCAGCTCGTTTTCGACCATACGGCTCTCCATATCGGGCGTGAATTCCGATACGCGTAAGTTGTCGCGCCGCATCAACAGGCACAGATTCGCCTTATTGTACAGCGTGTAGATATCGTCGTGTCCGTCGTAGCGGCAGATACCGGCGAAGTAGTTGACCTGCTCCGAAAGCTCTCTGTCGTCTATCATTCCGCGGAGAGCACTCTCAAAGCGTTCCACGGCTGTCCTTGCGTCCATTCCCGTCAGCAGCGCGAAATCGTCCGTATTCACCCTGCCCGTTATATCGCCGTCGGACTTCACCGTATCGACAGCCCTTGCGAAAATGCGGATAACATCATCTCCGCGCTCGGCACCGAACAGCGTATTGATGAGCCCAAGCCTGTCGACATCAAAAATGATCAGCGACATATCACGTCTTCCGCCCATAAGCGCCGAACGACCCGCCAGCATAAAGCCGTCGCGGTTGAGCAGCCCGGTCATCTCATCGTGCTCCAGGTCGCGCAGACGTTCCTTTTTCATTTTCAAAATAGTGCGAACAGCAAAAGCGAGTGCGCCGACAAGCAATACCGACAACAGACTTATGACTATAATGGCAGTCTCCATACTAAAGACGGCACCTCTCTTTCCGCTTTTCCCCACTCTAACATAACAATCTTTTTATCTTTTAATATTATAGCACACTTTTTTCTAAATTACAATACATTTTTAAAAAAAATCCAAAAAACTTTTGGTCAAATAGTACAAGAGTTTTCAACAGCTTATGCATTTTAAACCTGTGTATTACTTAAAAAACAGGTAATATTGCGGGAAATATTACTTAATTTACGGCAGCTTTCAGCGCAGGTGTTCGATACGCCGTTAAACATAAAAAAATGGTGCCGGGCTGCGCGCCCGACACCACGATACTTTCAATTAAATATGCGCCACGCGGCGTAGCTTACTGCTTATCCTCAATATACTTGATGATATCGCCCACGGTCTTGATGTTCTCTACCTCGTCCTCGGGTATCTCGATACCGAACTCATCCTCAAGAGCCATAACCAGATCAACTACGTCCAGAGAATCCGCACCGAGATCGTCGGTAATCGAAGAACCCTCCGTAATGCTGTCCTTGTCCGCAACATCGAGCTGATCGGCGATCAAATCCTTAACCTTTTCCAAAATATCCATCCTAAAAACCTCCAATTATTTCTGCCACATAAAACCGTAGCTTCGTCAAGTACTATTATAAATCATATGGAAAAAATAATCAATACCAAACGCGCAAAAAAAATAGGTAAAAATAACCAAAATTATTCGGTAAACATACCAATTTTTCTAAATTTCGCGTATCGGTCGCTCAAAAGCTTGTCAAGCTCCACAGATTTATAACGTGAGACCGCGTCGACAAGATACTCGTAAATGCTGTCGGCGGTCTGCTCGGGAGCGTTATGTGCGCCGCCCTCGGGCTCTTTTATGATTTTATCACAAACGCCGAAGCTTGTCAAGTCCTCCGCGGTAATTTTCAAGATTTCACACGCGTCCTTTTCCTTGGACGAATCCTTCCACACGATCGAGGCCGCGCCCCTCGGGGAGATAACACTGTACAACGCGTTCTCGAGCATCGCCAGCTCGTCGCAGACCGCCAACGCCAGCGCGCCGCCGCTGCCGCCCTCGCCGAGCACTATCGAGATGATCGGCGTTTTCAGCGTCATAAACTCGTACAGATTGCGCGCTATCGCCTCTCCCTGACCGCGCTTCTCGGCTTCTATGCCGCAGTACGCGCCGGGAGTATCGACCAGACATATCACGGGACGGCGGAACTTCTCAGCCTGCTTTGCCAACCGCAGTGCCTTGCGGTAGCCCTCGGGGTGCGGCATCGAGAAGTTGCTCTTCTTGTTCTCGTCGAGATTGCGCCCCTTGACCTGCGCAATGACCGTAACGGGCGTTTCGCTTAGGTAGCCGATACCGCCGATAATCGCCGCGTCGTCGCCGAAATACCTGTCGCCGTGGAACTCCATAAAACGCGTGAACATCGCGGGAATATAATCGTTGACCGTCGGACGGTTTTTATTGTGAACTATTTCCATTCGTTCCCAGGCAGTTAAATTACTCATATCCGTCCTCCTATCTCGCCGTCGTCTCTTTCGGGAAGCCGTGCAGCTTGAGGATATTCGACAGCCGCTTGCGCATCATACCGCGCTCGACGATCATATCCACGAACCCGCAGTCCAACTGGAACTCCGCGCTCTGGAAGTCGTCGGGGAGCCGCTGACGGATCGTGTCCTGGATAACGCGCCGCCCCGCAAACCCGATAAGTACCTTCGGCTCGGCGATGATAATGTCGCCGAGGCTCGCGAACGACGCCGTAACGCCGCCCGTCGTCGGGTCGGTCATTACCGCGATATACAGTCCGCCGTTGTCGCTGTGCAGCTTCACCGCGCCGCTGGTCTTAGCCATCTGCATAAGCGAGATGATACCCTCCTGCATTCGTGCGCCGCCGCTGCTCGTGAACATCACTACGGGCAAGCCCTTTTCCGACGCGTACTCGAACGCACGGGTGATCTTCTCGCCGACCACGCTGCCCATGCTCGCCATCATAAAGTGGCTGTCCATTATGCCGATAACACAGCGGTAACCGCGGATAGTGCACTCGCCCGTGACGATAGCCTCGCGCGTATCGCACGCCTCCTGCATCTTCGCGACCTTTTCCTCATAGCGCGGGAAGCCGATAGGGTTCAGCGATCGCATATCCGCGTCCAATTCCTTAAAGCTGCCCGTGTCCGCGGTCAGCTCCAGTCTCTCCTGCCATGTCAGCCGCGCGTGGTAGTTGCATTTCGGGCAGACCTTCATCGCGCGGACGAACTCCTCGTTATACACCACGCCGCCGCACCTCGGGCACTTGAACAGCAGGTCCTGAGGTATCGACACGTCCTTTTCGACGGGCGCGGAATGGCTGTCGTCCGTAAACCGCGACTTTACGACCTTAAACAAATCCTCGATAGAAGCCATCCGTTAGTCCTCCATTATGTTAGTGCGGTTCAGGAAACCGTTGTCGAACTCGCCGCGCTCGAAATTCTCGTTTTTGAGCAGTCTGAGCTGGAAGTCGATATTCGTCTCCACGCCGTCGATTATGAACTCCGCGAGCGCCACTCTCATCTTCTTTATAGCCTCGTCGCGGTCGGTGCCCTTTACGAGCAGCTTAGCTATCATACTGTCGTAGAACGGCGGTATTTCGTACCCCGCGTACACCGCGCTGTCGATGCGCACATTGAAGCCGCCCGGCACGTGTATCGAGCGTATCTTACCCGGGCAGGGACGGAAGTTGTGGCGCGGATCCTCGGCGTTTATGCGGCACTCGATCGCGTGACCCGTCACTTTAACGTCGTCCTGAGAGAACCAGAGCTTTTCGCCTTCCGCAACGCGTATCTGCGCCTTTACGAGGTCGATTCCCGTAACAAACTCCGTGACGGGGTGCTCGACCTGTATGCGCGTGTTCATTTCCATAAAATAGAAATTCTTGTCCTTATCCACCAGGAACTCGATAGTCCCCGCGTTGCGGTAACCGCAAGCCTTTGCCGCGCTGACCGCCGCGGCGCCCATTCTCGCGCGGAGGTCGTCGGTCATGATCGGGCTCGGGCTCTCCTCGAGCACCTTCTGATTGCGGCGCTGAAGCGAGCAATCGCGCTCACCGAGATGTACCACGTTCCCGAAATTGTCCGCGAGAAGCTGTATCTCGATATGACGCGGGTTCACGACGAACTTCTCGATATACAAGTCGCCGTTGCAGAAGCACGCCAGAGCCTCCGCCTGCGCCTCGGAGAACTGCTTTTCAAGCTGCTGCTCGTCCTCGACGAGCCGGATACCGCGTCCGCCGCCGCCCGCGGTCGCCTTGACCATAACGGGATAGCCTATTTCGCGGCATATGCGCTTAGCCTCATCGATATCGGGCACGATCCCGTCCGAACCTGGGATAACGGGAACGCCCGCCTCTATCATCGTCTTTCGCGCGTTCGCCTTGTCGCCCATCTCGTCCATGCACTCGGGCGTCGGACCTATGAACGTAATGCCGCAGGTATCGCACAGCCGCGCAAAATTCGCGTTCTCGGACAGGAAGCCGAAGCCCGGGTGGATAGCGTTCGCGCCCGTCGTCTCGCAGGCGGCGATTATCGCCTTAGTGTTGAGATAGCTGTCCTTCGAGGGCGCGGGACCTATGCACACCGCCTCGTCCGCGATCTGCGCGTGGAGCGCCGATCTGTCCGCCGTGGAATACACCGCAACGGTCTTTATTCCAAGCTCGCGGCAGGCGCGCATTATGCGTATCGCGATCTCGCCGCGATTGGCGATAAGTATCTTGTTGAACATTTTCAAGTCTCCAAAAAATTATTCTGCCTTGGGGTCTGCGACCGCGAAGGATATCTCGGCGGTAACGACCTTCTTCCCGTTCACCTTAGCCACTGCCTTGCCGAAGCCGATGGGTCCTTTCTTATCGGTCATCACGACGTTCAGCTCGAGGGTGTCTCCGGGGAGCACCTGACCTCTGAAACGCGCCTTGTCGATACCCGCGAAAAACGCGATCTTGCCCTTGTTTTCGGGCAGCGCCAGCGCGCACACCGCGCCCGCCTGCGCGAGCATCTCTATCATCAGCACTCCCGGGGTCACGGGCTGACCGGGGAAATGCCCCTTGAACCAGTACTCGTCCTCACGGAGATACTTCTTCGCCGTCACCGATACGCCCGGCTCCAGCTCCGTCACCTCGTCGATAAGCAAAAACGGGTCTCTGTGCGGGATTATCTCCTTTATCTGCTCCTGATTTAAAACCATATCCGACCTCACTCAATTCTCATTATCTTCTGACCATACTCCACGGGGTCGCCGTTGTTGACGTAGATCTCCGCGACCTTGCCCGAGAACTCGCTGTTTATCTCGTTCATCAGCTTCATGCTCTCGATTATGCACACCACGTCGCCGACGTTCACGCTGTCGCCGAGCTTGACGAACGCGGGCTTTTCGGGCGCGGGCGACGAGTAGAACGTGCCGATTATCGGAGATGTGATGATGTTACCCGTCTCAGCGCTCTTCTCGGCAGCCGCCGCCGGAGCGCTCTGCTGCGCGGGCGCAGCCACGGGAGCCACAGCCCCGAGCGGCATAGCAGCGGGCATACCGCCCATAGGGGGCGGAGGACAGCGCTTGCCCTCAATGACTATATCCAAGTCCTCGGTGCTGACCTTGATACGCCCGAGGTCGTTCTCCTTGACTATCCTCGCGAGCGCCTCAACGCACTCGACCGTGTAATCTATCTGATGGGTTTCCTTGTCTTTTAAGTTCATATCGGTCTCCTTAGTCGTTCACAGCCTTAAAGCAAAGGCAGCCGTTGTGTCCGCCGAATCCGAGCGAGTTGGACAGCGCCGCGGTGACATTCATATCGCGGTTCCCCTCGGTCACGTAATCTAGGTCGCATTCGGGATCGGGTGTCTTGTAGCCAAGAGTTCTGTGTATCTTGCCGTTCTTTATCGACAGCGACGTAACGACAGCCTCCACGCCGCCCGCTGCACCCAGCAGGTGACCCGTCATCGACTTGGTGGAATTCACCGCGATCTTCTTCGCGTGCTCGCCGAATACGGTCTTGATCGCCATCGTCTCGGTCGCGTCGTTCATATGCGTGGACGTTCCGTGAGCGTTGATATAAACGATATCCTCGGGTCGCAGTCCCGCCTCTCGTACAGCCAGCTCCATTGCCTTTGCGCCGCCCTTTCCCTCGGGGTCGGGACTGGTCTCGTGATACGCGTCGCAAGTCGAACCGTAGCCGCATATCTCCGCGTATATTTTCGCGCCGCGCGCTTTTGCGTGCTCGTATTCTTCAAGCACCACTATCCCGCAGCCGTCGCCGAGAACGAAACCGCTCCGCTCTGCGTCAAACGGTATTGACGCTCTGTCAACGTCCGTCGAGCGCGTGATAGCCTTCATATTATTGAACGCCGCGTAGCAGAATCCGATATCCGAATGTTCCGTACCGCCCGCGAGCGCCGCGTCAAGATAGCCGTGCTTTATCGCGCGGAACGCCTCGCCTATCGACTGAGTACCGGTAGCGCAAGCCGTGGTAACGCAGAAGTTGCTGCCCTTGAAGCCGGTTCTGATAGCGACCTCGCCCGCCGCCATATTGCCGATCATCTTGGTTATCGTGAAAACGGAAACGCGCTTGTTGCCCTTGTCGCGATAATTGTTAAGCTCCTCCTCGGTCGTGCACAAGCCTCCGATACCGCTTCCGATAACGCAGCCGACGCGGTAGGGATCGAGGTCTTTCAGATCGGTGCCCGCGTCCTTTAACGCCTGATCCGCGCAGTACACCGCGTACTGAACGATAACGTCGTTTCTGCGAACTTCTTTTTTATCAAAGATCGTAGTCGGATCGAAATTTTTTACCTTTGCGACGATCCCCTTGCTTTCGGGCTCCTCGGGGAACCAGTTGCCCAGCTCGAAACCGTGACGACCCGCAAGCAGACTCTCCCAGAGCTCCTCGGGGGAATTTCCGCAGGGCGTGAGACATCCCAGCCCCGTAATTACCACTCGTCTTTCATTACTCATTATTTATATCCTCCGTGACCGGCGATCCCTTGCGGTACTGCCGGTTTAATATTACATACTCAGTCCGCCGCTTATCTCGATAGTCTGACCCGTTACATAAGCCGCGTCCGCGCTGCACAGGAACGCAACGACGCTCGCGACCTCCTCGGGCTCACCGTAGCGCTTCATCGCGATCTGCGCCAGCATTGCGTTGCGCTGCTCGTCCGTGAGCTTGTCCGTCATAGGAGTCTTGATGAAGCCCGGAGCAACGGCGTTGACGTTGATCCCGCGCGAGCCGAGCTCCTTTGCGGCGGTCTTTGTCATCGCGATGACCGCGCCCTTTGACGCGGAATAGTTCATCTGTCCGGGGTTGCCGTACAGCCCCGCCACCGAGGCGAGATTTACGACCTTGCCGCTCTTCTGCCGCAGCATTACCGCGCCGACGAGCTTGGTCATATTGAACACCGACTTCTGATTTATGCGGATAACGTCGTCGTAGTTCTCTTCCGCCATACGCAGCAGCAAACCGTCGCGCGTAATGCCGGCGTTGTTTACGAGCGCGTCGATCGTTCCGAACGTCTCCTTGACGGCCTTTACCATCTCCTCGCACTGCTTGTAGTCCGAAACGTCCGCGATGAACTTTTCGCACTTCACGCCGAGCGCCGATATCCTCTCCATGATATCGTTATCCTCGAAGCTCCTTTCGCTCACGTCGTTGAGCGCGATATCGAATCCGTCCTTAGCCAGACGAAGCGCGATAGCCGCTCCGATACCCCGAGCCGATCCCGTGATCAATGCTGTTTTTCCCATACTTCCTCCTATAAATCATTAGTCGTTTAAATTATACTTCCATTATCGCCGCACCGTAAGTCAGCCCCGCGCCGAAGCCCACGAAGCATATTTTCATACCCTCGCGTATCTTACCCGCTCCGAACAGCTCGTTGAGCGCAACGGGAATGCACGCGCTTGAAACGTTGCCCATATGCTCGATATTCGTGTACACCTTATCGGACGGGATACCCAACAGCTCCGTGGCCTTTTCGATTATGCGCAGATTAGCCTGGTGCGGTATCACGAGATCGAGCTCGTCGACCGAGAAGCCGCCCTGCGCCGCAACATTCCTCACTGCGTCCGCCATCGCGTTTACCGCGAACTTGTACACCGCCTTGCCGTCCTGCATAAGGAAATTCTGCTTTGCATGGGTGTCGAAGCGGTTCTCATAATATTCGTTGATGTCGCCATACCACGGACAGTTGGTCTGATAGTTGATCTTGCAGTACAGCGCCTCAAATTCATCGCCCTCCGCGCCGAGGAACGAATTGAACCTCTTACCGCTCTTAGTCAGCAGCACGGCGCCCGCCGCGTCGCCGAAAAGTATGCAGCTCGCGCGGTCGGTATAGTCGACCTGCTGAGAGAGCTTCTCGGCGGACACGATAAGTACATTTTTATAGGTGTCGGTCGCGAGATACTTCTGCGCGATATCAAGGCAGGAGATAAATCCCGTGCACGCGCTGTTCACGTCGAAGCAAGCCGCGTTCTTCGCCCCGATAAGCTTCTGTATCAGGCAGGACATCGCCGGATAGAAGAAATCGGGAGTACACGTGGACACGATTATCAGATCAACGTCCTCCGCGCTCACCTTTGCGTTCTCCAGCGCCCTTTTCGCCGCCTGCGCGCCCATATAGTAATTCGGCTTATCCGTAGCTATATGCCGCTGTTTGATACCCGTTCTCTGGAATATCCACTCGTCCGATGTGTCGACGATCTCCGCAAACTTGTCGTTATCCGCAACAAATTCGGGAACGTAACTGCCTGTTCCTAAAAACTCTATACCGCTCATTCAAAAAACTCCTTGATTTTATTTTCTAAATAATGTATAATAAAACTTGGGGATAGTTCCCAACGGGGTAAAAATTACCCCCATTTGGGGTACGCAAAAAAAACCCGCCAAGGCATTTTGCAAAACCA
>CAMWVP010000018.1 GCA_947177735.1 uncultured Clostridia bacterium | reverse complement strand
TGTCGCCTATCGAATTTTTCAAAAAGTTTGTCCAATATCATTGACAAACTTACATGTTTTTATTTTATGCGGTAAAATGCGGCGCCGCTTTAAATTGCCATGTGTTAGCTTAATATCCGAGCATTCATTAAGCGGCATATACTTGGCGCTAAACCGCCGTTTTTGTTGTTTTTTCACAGCTAACTGTTTGTTTTCACGTAATTTTTCGTCAAAACTATTGACAGATCGTGAAAATTAAGGTATAATGTAGATTGAAAACTTATGGGTATGTGGCACCCGATTTAATGACGGAGGATAAAAAAATGTCCGATTATATCAGAAGATTACCCGTATACCTGCTGCTCGACTGCAGCGGCTCAATGGCGGGCGAGCCGATCGAGGCGGTCAAGCAGGGCATCAAGACCCTTATCTCGGAGCTCAAGGGCGACCCGCAGGCGCTTGAGACCGCGTTCCTGTCAATCATTACTTTTGACAGCTCCGCGCGGCAGATAACTCCTTTGACGGAGCTTATGCTTTTTAAAGAGCCGCAGATACAGGCAGGCGGCGCAACAGCTCTCGGCGGCGCTCTTAAAGTGCTCGCGGAGTGCATAACCAACGAGGTGCACACCTCCACCGCCACACAAAAGGGCGACTGGAAACCGCTGGTATTCCTTATGACCGACGGCGCGCCCACAGACAACCTCGACGAGGGAATAGAAGCGGTGCAGAAGGTCTCCACGGGAAACATCATCGCCTGCGGCGCGGGCGCTAACGCAAACGCGAATACCCTTAAGAAGATCACCAACAACGTGCTCATGATGAACAATCTCACGGCAGGCGATATGGCGCAGTTCTTCGCGTGGGTATCCAGCTCCATCAAGGCGAGCTCCAAGAGTATCGACGCCAAGCCCGGCGACCCGATCGAGCTGCCGCCTCCTCCTCAGGGATTTGTTATCGTACCGTAACACGGTATATCAGGTGAATTGAATGGATAAAACCGAACTTAACCCCACTCCCCCGGGCGAAAGCACGGATATAGCCGAGCAGCAGCTGTCGATTACGTTCGACGACATTGAGCAAAAGAAAAACGGCGTTATGTCCACGGAGGAGTACCTTAAAATACAGAAGTCGCTCAATAAAGGCGGCGGCACTGCCGCGCAGAAAAAAGCGGATAAACCCGCCGGTCAGACCAAGACCGACGAGCCTGTCAAGGCGCAGAGCAAGCCGGGCGGTGAGCCGCAAAGCGCGAAAAAGGACGCGCCCAAGGCTACCGAAAAGCCCGCGGAAAGCGTTCAGCCCGCGCCCCATCTGTCCGATATGGAGGTAATGGAGCATACCGCTTCCATATGGCAGTATAAGGAGATCACCGACAACGGCACGGAGATGCACTCGGAATATCACGAAAAGCGCACCGTTACGCCGTTTGCCGAGGTCATCGGCGCGCGCGTGCGCGGCAAAAAGCACAAGCATGAGGGCACAAACTGCGACGACTATTTCGAGACCGCCGTCACCGACGACTGCGTTATCACGGTGGTGTGCGACGGCGCGGGCTCCAAGCCGCTTTCGAGGATCGGCTCGCGTGTCAGCGCCGAGAGCGCGACGGCGTACCTCAAGACCAAGACGACGGAGCTGTTCAAGGCAAAGCCCGAGTTAAAATCGGGGCTTGCGGCGGATCTCGGCTCGGCGGAATTTATGGCTGCCTGCGGACGTATCGCGCCTCTCGTCCAGGAGGCAGCCCGTGAGGCTTTCGCGGCGCAGCAGAAGACCCTCGGCGAGCTTGCCGCGGATAAAAAATACGAGGACGCGCTGGGTCGCAAGCCCGCTATCGGCGACCTCTCAACAACGTTTCTGGCAGCTGTAATCGTGCCCGTGAAGGTCGACGGAAAGCCGCAGACGTTCATGGCGTGCGTGCAGATAGGCGACGGCTGTATCTGTGCAATTGACAGCACCGCAGACAGCTCTCACTGCCTGAAGCTGATGGGCGAGGCGGACAGCGGGGCATTCTCGGGGGAGACGGATTTTCTCTCCGAAAAGAACTCGAAAGCGGAGGTCATCGGCGGAAAAACGCGTATTTCGCGCGGAAACTCCGATACCGTGCTGCTTATGTCGGACGGCGTGGCGGATGACTATTTCCCCGCGCAGCCGATGATGGAACGGCTGTATCTCGACCTTTGTCTGAACGGCATACTCCCGATGGAGGGGGAATGCGGCAAGGGCGGCGAGGATCCCGCGCCGATACGGTTCCGCTCGGTGTCAATCACGCAGCAGAGCGTTGCGCTGCAATACGCCAAGCAGCTTCTCGGCGACAAGTCCGACGCGGCCATGGCGGCGCTCTGGGACAAGCGCAATATGCTGCGGTGCCATTCTCTGGAGGCGTTCAGAATGAATATCGGGGACACTCCCGAGGAGCGTCTGCGCGTATGGCTCGACAACTACAACGAGCGCGGCTCGTTTGACGACAGGACGCTTACAGCGGTGCGCATACCGAGAAAGTGACAGGCGGATTTCGGGGCTGAAAAAGGCTTCCGAAAAACGGTTAAATCTCACGACATCTCACGCGGGAGCACCCCGATGACATTGGCTTTACAGACGCAATTAACGGCGTTTTAAAGTCCGCGAGAATGTTCAAAAAACGGGCTGTTTAAATGCCGAAATCACAGCGTTTGCGGCTCTCGGAAACGCCCGCTGCAAATGACTGCAAAAACTTTCATATCACACAAAAAATTAACGGATAAATTAAAATATTCGGAAGGGTTATAATATGAGAAGCGGCGAAGTGCTTACTGCCGTGCTGGAAAACGGCAACTCAATTCAATATGTTTTCGACGCAAACGCGCCGCGCGGCGGTATGAAGCACACGTTTTTCACGCCCGACAGGAAATTTGCGGTTCAGTTTTTCAACGACCCGCGCGACTCCGCAAATCCGCGTATGCAGGATCGTATCCGCACTATCGTGGGCATATACAACCCCACGCTCTCGGAGGCGGACGGAGGCGCTCTCGGCAACACCGAAAAGACCGCGGATTATTTCAGGCAGCGCTTCTGCTGGCCTGTGGCAATCGTGAAGAGCCCCCAATTCGGCATTGTCTGCCCGACATATCCGAGCAACTTCTTCTTCGGCGAGGGCGCGTCGACCGTGCTCAATCTCAAGGGCAAGGACAAGAAGTCGAACTGGTTCACGGGGCGCAACCGCAAATACCTCGAGCCCTCCGAGCGCGGAGATTTCCGGACGATGCTCAAGACCGCGATAGGACTTTCGAGAACGGTGCGGAGAATGCATCAGGCGGGTCTTGCACACTCCGATCTGTCCTGCAACAACGTACTCATTGACCCGAAAACAGGCTCGGCTGTTGTGATCGATATCGATTCGCTCGTCGTGCCGAACAAATACGCGCCCGAGGTCGTCGGAACGCGCGGCTATATCGCGCCCGAAGTTCTCGCGACGATGGAGCTGGAGTTTAACGACAGCAGGCGCGCGCTCCCGAGCGTACAGACCGATCTGCACGCGCTGCCCGTACTCATATATGAGTACCTGTTCTTCCGTCACCCGCTCATAGGTCCGAAAATATACAGCACCGCGAGCGCGGAGGAGGACGATTATCTGGCTCTCGGAAAAATGGCTACCTTTATCGAAAATCCAGACGACCGCTCGAACAGACCGCCCGATCTCGGAGTGACGATACAATCGCTGTCGAAAGGATTGGAAAAGCTGTTTCTGAGAGCGTTCGTGGACGGACTGCACAGCCCCTCGGAACGACCGACCGCTATGGAGTGGGAAACCGAGCTGCTGAAGGCCTGGGACAGGCTGGTGCCGTGCGCGAACCCGAACTGCGAAAAAAAGTGGTTCATACTGCGCGACGAAAAAAGCCCCGTCTGCCCGTTCTGCGGAACGCGCGCCGCGAGGAACATCATTCGGCTGGGCTTCAAAAGCGAAATGCGCGGCAAAAAGGGCGTGTATCGCGGAAAGAGCGAGGTCATCGTCTATGACAAGATGCCGCTTTTCGACTGGCACGTGTTCTCGAATGTCCACAACGATGAAAAGGCAGACCCCGCTATGAGAGCTTATATCGCGTATTACAACGGTATGTGGCTTCTCGTCAACAACGGGATAGAGGGAATGATGTCGCCGTCGGGCAGACTCGTGCCGAAGGGCAGCGCGGTGGAGCTCAAGGATATGGCGATGTTCCGAATGAGCAACAAGGAAAACGGGCTGCTGTGCGAAACGATGGTCATCAGGAGCGGGTAGCATTGTACGGAATTATGCCAAATTGTGGCTTTGACATAACTTAATAAACACAGGAAAGGATATTTAGCAAATGAAGAAATTCGGTCTAACAGACAAAGAAGTTGCCGAAAGCAAGGCGAAATACGGCGACAACTCAATGACTGAGCAGGCTCACGAAAGCTTCTGGGATAAGCTCAAGGGCAATCTCGGGGATCCCATGATCAAGATACTGATCGTGGCGCTGCTGATAAACGTCGTACTGTCCGTGCTGGGCTACGCCGGCGTTATCAAGGAGGGCGCTCCCGAGTGGTATGAGCCGCTCGGCATTTTCGTGGCGATCTGTCTGGCGACGCTGGTTTCGACGTTCTCCGAATACCGAAACGAGAACGCGTTCCAGAAGCTCCAGGAGGAAGCCTCGCGCATACTCTGCAAGGTCTACAGAAACGGCGTCATTGCCGAGGTCGCTATAAACGACATTGTTGTCGGCGACGCTATCCTGCTCCAGTCGGGCGATAAGATACCCGCGGACGGCATAATCGTCGACGGAGACATCAAAGTCGACCAGTCGGTGCTGAACGGCGAGAGCCGCGAAGCCAAGAAACGCGCCGTTCCCGACGGCTGGACGGATACCGACGAAAACACCGATTTCGACAGCGAATACAAGGTTTACCGCGGCGCGGTAGTCTGCTCGGGCAACGCGACTATGCAGGTCACCGTTGTCGGCGACAAGTCGGTTTACGGCAAGATCGCAAGCGAGCTCCAGACCGACGACGACCGCGACACACCTCTCAAGCTCAAGCTAGGCAAGCTCGCGAACGGCATCTCGAAGTTCGGTTACATCGGCGGTATCGCTATCGCGGTGGCTATGCTGGCTAAGACCATTCTGTTCATTCCCGGAGGCCCCGCAGCGTTCTGGGCGGCAGGCGGTATTTTCGGGCTTATCGAGGCGGTTATACAAGCGGTTATGCTGGCTGTAATCATTATCGTAATGGCGGTACCCGAGGGTCTGCCGCTGATGATAGCTATCGTTTCGGCGCAGAATATGGGCAAAATGCTCAAGGACAACGTATTGGTGCGCAAGGTCGCAGGTATCGAGACCGCGGGCTCGCTGAACATCCTGTTCTCCGATAAAACCGGCACCATCACCAAGGGCAAGCTCGAAGCCATCAACTTCATTGACGGCGCTGTGAACGAGTACAAGACATTTGAGGATGTTGGCGGAAAGCTCGGCGATCTGCTGTCGCTGTCTATCCACAAGAATACGCTGTCCATGATCTCGGGCGAGGGCAAGGACAGACGCGTGCTAGGCGGAAACGCAACGGAGCGCGCTATCCTCGGCTACGCTGTGAACGCCGAATGCAACGCGGCTGTAAAGGCTGTCGGGAATATCCCGTTCAACTCCACCAACAAGTACTCCGCGACACAGGTCGAGGGCGAATATGACCTCTCGCTCATCAAGGGCGCGCCCGAGAAGATTCTCCAGCGCTGCTCGCACTACTACGACAAGGACGGCAAAAAGCAGCCGTTTGATATGAAGCAGCTCAACGCCAAGATCGACGAGCTTGCAAACCGCGCTATTCGCGTTCTGGCGGTGGCTACCTCCGAGGACGCGCTCGGCGAGGACGCCCTCCCCGCGGGCAACAACTGGACGCTCGTGGGCTGTCTGGGAATACGCGACGAGGTTCGTCCCGAATCCGTTACCGCTATCAAGG
The DNA here is from genome assembly GCA_947177735.1 of uncultured Clostridia bacterium. Classification (GTDB taxonomy): domain Bacteria; phylum Bacillota; class Clostridia; order Oscillospirales; family Ruminococcaceae; genus CAG-115. Next base: position 26,366 of record CAMWVP010000018.1, on the reverse strand, counting down.
AGGTTAAGGGCGCGGGCGTTCAGGTCGTTATGATCACGGGCGACCGCAAGGAGACCGCAGTCGCGATCGCGAAGGAAGCGGGGCTCATTGACTCCGACAGCAACCTTATGCTCACCTCCGACGAGCTTGCCAAAATGTCCGACGACGATATCAAAGCGAAGCTCAAGGATATCCGCGTTATCGCGCGCGCTCTGCCTACCGACAAGAGCCGTCTGGTGCGTCTCGCGCAGGAGCTTGACCTCGTTGCGGGTATGACGGGCGACGGCGTAAACGACTCCCCTGCCCTCAAGAAAGCCGACGTCGGCTTCGCGATGGGCGGCGGCACGGAGGTCGCAAAGGAAGCCTCCGACATCGTTATCCTCGACGACAACTTCAACTCTATCGACCGCGCGATCCTTTACGGGCGCACGATCTTCAACTCGATACGCAAGTTTATCGTATTCCAGCTGACTATCAACGTAGCGGCGGTGCTTATTTCGTTCATCTGTCCGCTTATCGGCGTGGAAAATCCGCTGTCCGTTATTCAGATACTCTGGGTAAACCTGGTAATGGATACCCTCGCGGCGTTGGCGTTCGGCGGCGAACCCGCTCTCGAGCGCTTTATGCTGGAGAAGCCCAAGCGCCGTACCGAACCGATCATCAGCAAGTATATGATGTCGGAGATCATCGTGGGCGCGGGCTGGACGTTCGTTCTTTCACTGATAATGCTTATCCTCGGCTCGTTCCCGAGCGGCAGCGATACGAGCTATCTCGAGCAGTGGGGCTGGCTGAGAGACGACGCTGTGGCAGGCTTCAGCGAGAAGCACGCGATACTCCACACGGCATACTTCGCGTTCTTCATCTTCGTCGCGGTATTTAACGCGTTCAACGCGCGCACCGACCGTGTAAACCTGTTCGATAACCTTGGCAAGAACAAGGGCTTTTTGACAGTATTCGGAATCATCGCGGTAGTGCAGATACTGATGACTTATCTCGGCAGAGGTATCCTTTCGGGTTGGGGTCTTACCGCGACCGAATGGCTGGTAGTGCTTATTCCGGCTATCTCGATAATCCCGATAGACCTTATCAGAAAAGCTGTCGCAAACGCGGGAGCAAGGAACTAAAATTAAGACGGTCGCGGGAGGGCGTTCCCTCTCCGACCGCTTAACAAATAATTAACGGAGGAAATAAACTATGGCAGTAAATCTTTCTAAGGGTCAGCGCGTAAGCCTTGACAAATCGGTAACTATGGCAAGGATCGGTCTCGGTTGGGATACCAACCGCTATGACGGCGGTCAGGACTTCGACCTTGACGCGTGTGTGTTCCTGCTTGGAGCAAACGGCAAGGTTCTTAAGGACGAGGACTTCATCTTCTACAACAATCTCTCCGCAAGAAACGGCGCTGTCGTACACACCGGCGACAACAGAACGGGCGACGGTGAAGGCGACGACGAGGCTATCATCATCGACTTCTCCAAGATCCCCGCGGAGATCGAGAAGATCGCAGTTACGGTAACCATCTTCAACGCCGAGCAGAATCACCAGAACTTCGGTCAGGTGTCCAATTCCTACGTGCGCGTCTTAAAGATCGACAATCCCGATGACGTAGGCGGCGAAGAGGTTCTCCGCTTCGATCTCGTTGAGGAGTTCTCCATCGAGACCGCAATCGTTGTATGCGAGATATACCGCTACAACGGCGACTGGAAGTTCAACGCGGTAGCCGCGGGCTATCAGGGCGGTCTTGAAGCGCTTTGCAGAGCTTACGGTGTAAACGTTTAAGCGACAAACAAATGATTTGAAAGGGGGAGGGGCTTGTGGATATCAAGCAGATCATTGCGGATGCGCCGCCGGGAGCGTCGGTAAAGCTGCCGGCGGGCGAGTTCGAGGGTCCGCTGGTCATCAGCAAGCCCCTGCGCCTTCTGGGACAAAACACCACTATCTGGGCGAAACGCTCGCCCGTTATCGAAATAAACTCAAACGGCGTTTCTATCGAGAATATCCGCGCGGAGCTCACCGAGGGCAGTCCCGACGAGGCGGCTGTTGTTGCCAACGTGCTCGCCGCCGCAAAGGATATCGAGGTGCTCGGCGGAGTACGCGGATTTGGCGCGGAGGACGGGTATTTCGACGTTCCGCGGACTATCGAGCTGGGAGAATTTGCTGCCGACGCCGTGAATACGTTCACGCTTGAGGTCAACGTTCCCGACAGAACGGAGATCGTGTGCGGCATACGGGAAGTATCGCTCTCGCCCGACGTTCTCAACGCGGGGCGCAACGAGCTGACCGTGACCGTTTCCGGCATTTCGGCTCAGACATATTTATACGCCGAAATACTGTTCAAGACCAAGTTCACGCGTCGCATTTACCTCACGGGAAAACCAAACACGGGTACTGCCGCGGCAAACGGAAAACGCGTCTACACCGCTCCCGAGCGAGATCTTTCGCACAAACCGAAAGCCGTTCCTACCGTAACGCCCGTTACACGGACGGCTACGGACGTCATCTCAATGGAAAGCAGCGCGCCCGATATGTCGCTGCCGCCGCTCGAAATGAAGCGCGGACAGCGCGTGTCGATGTCGAAGTACATAGGAAGCCGCTTTGACATCTTTTTCACCTGCGAAAAGCCGCGCGACTACGAGATCGATCCGTATCTGTTCCTGCTCGGAAAGGACGAGCAGTCGCTCGGCGATTCGGGGCTGATATTCTTCGGCAACGAACACTCCGACAACGGGGAGGCGGTTTTCTTCCCCGACGACGGGCATCTGGCTGTCGATCTCTCGAAGGTCGATTTCAGAGTTCAGAAGATCGCGCTCGCATATTCGATATACGCCGGCGGCGCGCAGAGAAACTTCTCGGCAGTGCGGGAGCCGCGTGTATCGATACGCGCGGGCGCAGAGAGAGCGTCGTTCAATATGGACAGTCTGTCAAACGAGGCTACCGTCGTCGCTATGGAGTTTTATCTGTACAAGGGCGAATGGAAGATATCGGCTGTCGGCGCGGGCTACAAGGACGGTATGGCAAAGCTATGCAACCGTTACGGCATTGAGGTCGTCAACGAGCAGTAGGCGCAAATATACGCACAAATTCATTTAGAGCATGTATTCATAGGATATTGCACGCGTCTTTTTGGCAAATTCAGCTGATAACTGCGTCAAAATTCCTTGACTTGCGTCAGCAAGCCTGCGGAATTTTTCCTTGTTCTCGGCTGAATTTGCTCAAAAATCCACGCACAAATCCTATGAACACAAGCTCTTATTAAGGGGGAACAAACTGTGGAGTTTACGAGATATGTCGGGTATGACGACCCCGACGGTTTTCGGAGCTTCTTGATCGGGCAGTTTGCGGCGACGCGTCAGAACGGGCTGTTCTTTAAGGAAAAGCTGCCGCTCGCGACTACCGATGAAATATCAAAGGCAGCGGAGTTCACCGCTTCAAGCTTTGAAAGCGCGGCGGATATCAAACGCGGTCTTGATATGTTCCTGCATAAGGTGAATATCCCGTGCGACAGTGCGAAGCTCGCCGAGATCATGTCGCAGGCGGTCGCGGAATGCGGGGCGAATAAAAAGAATACTTACTTTGTGGTGCTGTGCTGGCTGATAAAGTATCTGAGCGTGAGACCGTCCGCAGTGCTGTATATTGGCTCGGCGGCTCTCCGCGAGTTGTATTTTCTGTATATGCTCGCGGCGGCGGGCGTTAAGGTGACGGTCGTGAGCTACGGGCTGGACACGGATTTCTCAAAGTTCCCGTACAAGGACGATGTGACGATAAAGGGCGGCAGAAATACCGCGCCGCTGCAGATAGATTTCTCTAAGATTGACCTCTCTCAAGAGGCAAAGCGCGCCGAGATGAGAGCCGAGTGCGAACGCGTGAGCGGTCTCGTAAAGCGGCTCGATACGTCGGCGGCGGGTATGTTCGAGGATATTCTCAAGGACAGGCGCTCGCGCGTTGTCGGAAACGGCGGCGTATTTACCGAGGACGGCGAGATACCCGTCTATTCGGCGGCGCTTATCGGCTTTGACGAGGAGACCGTGTACACGAATATGCTCGTCAAGTTCAAGGAGAGCTTCGCGGGGCTGAAAAAGCAGCTCATCTTCATAGAAAAGCCTCTGGAAAACCCGAACGCGGACGAGGTAAGGGCGCTCGGCAGCGTGCCGAGGACAAGCACCGCCGAGATGATAGAGGCGCTTGCGATGTCGATATCGCTGAGCGGCGACCCTACGCGGACGGCGCTCGCGCGGAGAACGCTCACCGAGCTGTTGGGCGAGCTGAACACGGGAAATCAGACGGTCGTGCTCAATTACGGCAATAAGCTGATAACATGGCTTTACCGCTGCACGCAGGCGCGCAAGTACGCCGTGCGGTATGAGGATATCCCCGTGATACTCTACTACGGAGATATATCGCAGTCGGAGATGTACTTTCTCAATTTTATGTCGCGGTGCGGCTTCGATACCGTGTACATCTCACCCGACAAGAAGAACTCCGCGCTCGTCATCGACAAGAACTTAGGCGGCAGAATGCAGATATTTGAGCTGCCGCAAAGCAAGGAGAGCGGAAGCTATCCGAACAAGTCAATAAAGATGAAGGTCGCGACGGTGGCGTATTCCGCCGAGCGCGATCTTGATACGATGCTGTACGGCGGCGATACGGGAATTTACAGGAGCTTTCAGTTCCCGAACAGCCAATCGGTGACGCTAAAGACCACGTTTGAGGAGATCGCGATACTGTGGAAGCAGGAGGCGCGGTTTCGGACGGGCTTTACAACGGCGGGAAATCTCGTCTCGGTGCCGAATATCTTCGCCAAGATAAGCGGCGTCGAGGACGGCAACCTCAACAACTACTGGGAGGATATACGTCAACGGCTCACCCCAGACACGACCCTCATCGTCAAGGGGAAAAACCCCGAGGAGCCCGAGCCGGATATGGGAGTTTACCGTCAGTTCTACCGCAACGGGCAGTACGACGTCGAAAAGCTCAAGGCGAGCACGCTCAACAAGTTCAGCTATCTGCCCGACAGGATTCAGGATATGATGTTCTATAAGCTCCAGGAGACAGCCTCGTGCGGATTTCTGAAGCTGCAGGGGGACGAGCTGATGTGCAGGATACTCTACCACGGAATGAACATCGTCACCAAGGCTTTCCTGCAGACAGTACAGAAATTTGACTTCACGCGGGCGATACCGAAGCTTATATATATCGACGCGGTTGAGGATACGTTTACGGTCTGGGAATGCATACAGCTTGTGCTGTGCAATCTGATAGGCTATGATATCCTTATCTACACGCCGACGGGCTATAAAAACCTGGAGACCTACGTCTCGCCGGACGCGTTTGAAGAGCATATAATGAATCAATTTTTATATGACATGGAGGTTCCGAAGTTTAAGATACCCTCCGAGGAGAAGAGCGGCGGTTTTTTCGGAAAGCTGTTCGGAAAACATTAGACCTCTTCGGGAACCGGAGAAGTCTATTACAGCAGCACCGGCTGCAAGAAAGGATTAGAAAATGGGATTACAATTCACACCCGGCGCGGCTGCCGCTCAGCAGGCAAGCCCCGAAATTGAAGCCACGGCAACCACCGTCACTACCGCGACGCCTACTGCCGCTCCCGCTATTCTCGACGCTAAGATCGAGGAAGCGAAGAACTTCAACATCGTTGTAAAGACAGACGAGATCAAGCAGCAGCTCGCCTCGAGCAAGGAGATAGATCAGCTCGTCTCCACCATCAACGTCAACGACAGCTCGACGATCGTTAAGTTCGGCGCTGAGGCTGCCGATCAGATCTCGCAGGCTTCCGATCAGGTGCTCAACTCCATGAGCATCCAGCAGATCAACGACACAGGCGTAATGCTCAAAAACCTCGCGGCGATAATGGATCAGTTCGATATCAAGGAGCTTGAGGACGAAAAGCCGGGATTCTTCGGCAACCTCAAAAAGAAGCTCGACAAGATACTCAACAAGTATGACACCATGGGCAAGGAGATCGACAAGATCTACGTTCAGCTCAAGCAGTACGAGACCGAGATCGATCAGGCAAACGCCAAGCTCGGCAATATGTACGAGGCGAACCTCGGCTACTATCAGCAGCTCGTGAAGTATATAATGGCGGGCGAGCAGGGCGTCAAGGAGCTGGATCAGTTCATTGAGGAATACAAGGCTAAGGTCGAGGCTAATCCCGACGACGGCACTATCCGTATGGATCTGTCGAATTTGCAGCAGATGCGCGAGATACTCGATCAGCGCGTTATGGATCTGAAGATCGCCGAGAACGTTGCGCTCCAGACCGTGCCTATGCTGAAAACGATGGAGTACTCCAACCTTAACCTCGTGCGCAAGATAAACTCCGCGTTCATCATCACAATGCCCGTGTTCAAGCAGTCTCTCGCGCAGGCTATTATGCTAAAGCGCCAGAAGATACAGGCCGACTCCCTCGCGGCATTGGACGAAAAAACCAACGAGATGCTTATCAAGAACGCTCAGAACACCGTCAACCAGTCCAAGATGGTAGCGGGTATGGCGGCGAACTCCTCCATTAAGGTAGAGACACTCCAGCAGACCTGGCAGACAATCGTCGACGGTATCGACGAGGTTCAGGCTATCCAGGATCAGGCTCGCGAAAAGCGCAAGCAGGACGCCGTGGCGCTCGAGCAGATCAAGGCAGACTATAAGAAGAGAATGAAAGCGTAACGAAAGATATAAGCGGCAATACCGAAGTCACGCTTTAAAAATCTTGTAAAATACGATAAAGCACTTCCTCTCGGAGAGCCGGCAAGGCAGCTCCGAGAGGAAGCGCTTTTTTTTTACGTATAACGTGTCGCTATTTCTTGAATATAAGCCTCATAAAGTTGTACAGGTGAGGCGTGACGCTTGTGTGGTCGTGACCCGTAGACTGCATTTGATGCCAAAGGTTTTCCACGCCGTTCAGATCGAAATTGTCGCGGTAATTTGACGGGTATAAGCCGACAACTCCGTCGCTCTTTGAGGCGCTTATCAGCAGTACATAAGGCGCGTTGTCCTCGAATACCATCTCGTGATCCTGTAACTGTCCGGGGTGCGCTGCCGAACCGGGCACGGGAGTGAGCCCCGGCGCGGGGCAGGCGGCGCCTATATACCCAAACACATCGGGACGTGAGAGCCCTATAAACAGCGACTCGCGCCCGCCCATAGAGAAGCCCGTTATCGCGGTGTTTTCGCGGCCCTTCGCCACTGAAAAGCTGCTCTCGATAAACGGCATCAGGTCGGTCATCAGATCGTTTATGAAATTGTCATAGTTCAGCGAATTCTGCAAGTCCATTCCCGTGCAGTACGGCATATCCTTGCTGCAATAGATATACGGAAGCACAACTATCATCTCCTCGGCGTCGCCGTCCGCGCAGAGATTGTTAAGCATCGCGCTTACGCCGACGATATCCCTCGCCATCCAACCCTCGTTGTCATAATATCCGTGGAGGATATACAGCACGGGATATTCCCTGTCCTCGGAATAGTCCGCGGGAAGGAGCACGTTTACGGGCGTGTCACGCTCGGCGGTGCTCGAATAATAGGTCAACCGCTGAAATTCGGGATAGGTCACGCCCTCGCGCTTTCCAACGATCTCCTTGGGCGCAAGCTCGGTTATGATGTCCTTGTACTTTTCCATATATGATTCCTCCTCTTGCGTTTCGACCGTGGACGTTTCTGATGAGGCTTCCGAGGTTTCGGCACTGCTGTTGGGAACGACACTGCTGTCGGAAACTGCACTGCTGTCGGGCTCCGAAACGTCGGGATCGGCGGGTGAGCACGCCGTTAATGATAACATCGCCGCGCATAAAAGCGCCGTTTTTGTGATGTTCTTCATAATATCATATCTCCTTGTCATGCTTTTATTATAATTATACAACTTCCGAAGCTGCAAATCAATGCACTTTTGTGACAAAAAAATGAATAATCGTACTATAACATAAAATATAAGGTGTTCGGACGCAGATGAAATGTAATTCCGTCAATTATTTCGGTTTGCCGGAAGATGAAAATTTCTCCAAAAGTATTGACATTTCGCAAATAATATGCTATAATTGTAGCAGGCTACAGATATGTCTCCTGGGAGGAACCGTATGGAAGAAAGGGATATAGGACTGCTTATCAAAAGGCTTGCGGATAAGATCAAGATTTCGGTGGACGTTTTATTGAAAGAACAGGGGATTACCTTTTCGCAGACTTTGGTTATAGGCTTTTTATATAGTCAAAGCGGCAGTGCTACGCAAAAGGAGATCGAAGATCACTTGCAGGTTTCTCACCCAACGGTTGTCGGAATTATCTCTCGGCTTGAGAAAAACGGATTTGTTTCCTGCCATACGGATCAGAAAGATCGGCGCAACAAAATCGTTTGCGCGACCGATAAAGCTCTAAATACAGTAGACGCTATGAGCGTTGGGAAAAGGCAAATGGAAGAAAGGCTTACGAAGGGGCTTTCCGAAGAGGAGCTTGCCGAATTTCGCCGTATAATCAACATTTTTTGCGAAAATATTTAGTGTTTACAACTCTCATATAAGGCGGTCTTTTAAGACTGCTTTATTTATAAAATAAAGTGTAGCCTGCTACTCTTTTTAGAGAAGCAATCGCAAACAAGGGCATTTGATCATTCTATAAGCGAATGATCTTGCTATATATTTCTAGAAAGGAGTGTCATATATGATTGAACACATTGGCACGGCAAGTACAATGCAGGCTAAGACGATTCAATCCGTGAAGTCTTCGGAGGGCGCTAAAACACGGGAGGTAATGGAAAAGGAGCCTGCTGTTGTACAAGCGGATGAATCGCGCAAGTATGACAGATTCGAGCACAGCGGCGAGGTTTCGTATGTTGCCGGATCTCCGGATGATCCGAAGGCGCGTGAAGCTTTTGACGAGAAACGGAACGCTGCACAGACAAATAATTCGCGCAATTTTGACAGGGTCGAGTTTAGCGAGACGTACTTATCCGAGGATGTGTCCGCAAACGCGGTGGGCAGTGTAGAGGAAATATCCTCATCTCAAAGCGTTTCCGACGACTCATCGGAATCCGTTGATACTGACAAACTGTACCAATATACGGATACCGAATTGAAAGATTTTCTGCTTGACGGAAGTATTACCCAAAGAGAATACGACGCGGAAATCGCAAAAAGAGAGAGCTGATCGGTTCGGCATCTGAGTATTATAATTTAGGCGAAAAAAATACTGCTTGGGCAAACCGTTTTACCCGAGCAGTATTTTTATCGAGAATTATTATTTGCCGCTGTTTTAGGTCGCACTTCATAGCTACACGAATGGCAAGTTTCAGATTGGTAAGATCAATAACTTGACTATTGCGTATCTATTAACCAGATTTCATACAACTTTTTATATTACAATATGTTACCCACGGTTTGAAACAGTATTACCCCGCAAACGCAGATAACGCCGCCGATAAGGTTAAGCTTTGAATACTGCTCCCGACGTATCAGAGCGATAACGAACAGCGATACAAGTATCATGGGTTGAATAAAGGAATAGCTCGCGAGACTTATCGAAATAACGGCGTTTTCAATAAGCATTCCGATCGTGTTGGGAATACGCGCCAGTACTACGATAACGGTGCCCTTTGGCTCTTTCTTAATGAATTTCCACGGAGCGGCTTTGGGCAGCAGTACAAGCGATATAAGCGCCAGAGCGGGCAGAAGCTGCATAGTCGGCGAGGCATATTCCGAAAAGCTCTTTATGACTAATCCGTAGCCGTATTTCGCCGCGAGATACAGCGCCAGTGGCAGCACGATCTTTTTGTAGCCGATCTCTTTCTTTTCGCCCGATCTTACGATAAGTATAAGCCCAACGACCGTAATAACGATGCACATCAGCTTCAGCACGCTAATTGGCGCTCCGTATATGACGTCGGTAATATACGAAGCGAAAAGCGTTATCCCGAGCCATGCTTTCAGCTCGAACGCGGATAATTGCCGCAGCACGAGAACGCTCATATAAAACTCGAGCAGCTTACAGACGGCGATCAGCAAAACGGCGGCAAACGACTGCCACGTCAGCGTGAAATATATCTTCTGAAACGGCAGGCTGAATGTCAGAAATACCGTCATTGACGAGCACATCAGAAATGTGAATTCGCAGCCGCCGAATTTCGCGCCTGACGACGCGTATTTGTCATTGAGCGACGTGACCGTATAGCAAGCAGTCACGGCGAGCATCATCAAAAAGGCAGTCACGCGCTTACCATCTCACTTTCCAGCGTTCGCTGAGCGTTTCTTCGCTGTTCTCGGAAACGACGCTTTTACGTGCGGTCTCTTGCTCGCACAATCGTTTCAGATATGCTTCAAACATTTCCTCGTCTGTCGGCAGCTCCGCCCAATCGTTTGTCCATGACGACAGATACGCCGCGTTTGATATCGAAAGCGAGTTCAGACCCTCGCGACCGTCCGCGATAAGCTCCGCGCCGTTGAGTATCGCTTCGGCAAAGTTTTCCAGTATAATAGGATGCCCCTCGGGAGATTTCTCCGAAAATTCCTCATAATCGGATTCGGGCCAGGCAAAACCGTTTTTCTCGGTGAAGCAAAATTCGCGTTCGGAGGTTTTAAGTCGCCACCATTTCAGCTTTTCGTTCTCCAAAACGAGCTTGCCCATATCGCCGGTTATTTCCAGACGGTTCGTTCCGGGCGCCTCGCCGGTTGACGAAATAAACACCGCGGTCGCTCCGTTTTCGTATTCGCCGTAGATAGTTACGTCGTCCTCGACGTGAATATTGTGATACTTTCCCTCGGCACAGAACGCGCGAACTCTTTTGGGTATACCGAATATCCACTGCCAGAGGTCGAGATTATGCGGCGCTTGATTTAACAGCACGCCACCGCCCTCGCCGTTCCAGGTGGCGCGCCAGCTGCCCGAATCATAATAGCTTTGAGTGCGGTACCAGTTGGTAATTATCCAGACAAGCCGCTTGGTCTGTCCGAGCGCGCCGCTGCTGACTATCTCCCGCGCCCTGCGGTAAAGAGGATCGGTACGCTGATTGAACATTATCGCGAACTTAACCCCCGAGCGCTCCGCCGCTTCATTCATCTCGCGAACGCTGCGCGCAGTCACTCCCGCGGGCTTTTCGGTCAGAACGTGAATACCGCGCTTGAAACATTCAATCGCATAAACGGGGTGATCGTAATGCGGCACGGCGATAAGCGCCGCGTCGACAAGTCCGCTGTCGAGCATTTTCTCCGCGCTATCGAAGCAGCGGACGGAGGGACAGATCTTCAAGGCGTTGTCAAGCTTTTCGGGGTTTATATCGGCGACCGCGGTCACCTCGACATTAGGACATTTTCCCTCTGCGACATTGCGCAGATGTCCGCTTCCCATATTGCCAACGCCGATTATTCCAAGTCGTATTTTATCCATTACAATTCCTCCATTATCTTTTTCAGTGCGTCTACCGCCACGCCGAATGCCGTGCGCGAGTCGGGATAGCAATATTTACGCTCCGCAGTGTCGCCGCGCTCGAGCTTGTCAAGTCCGTTGAACACCGACAAGTGCGGCTCGACGGTCAGCACCTCGCCGCGATATCTTTGCAGAATATACGGTATGTTACCTATTCCCTTACCCGCAGGCACGACTGAACCGTCCGCAAGAGCGTCCTTGATATGCAGATACTCGACGTACGGCGAAAGCAGCTCCCATGCCGACGTTGTTTCCTGCCCGCACTGAACGAAATTAGCGGGGTCGAACACCGCGCGAAGCTCGGAGAAAATTTTATGTATTTCTGCGCAGCGTTCTGCATTGTCGCCGTAAATTCCCTTTTCGTTCTCGTGACAGAGCATTACGCCGCTGCCCTTTGACGCTACAAGCATTTTTTCCAGCCGTTTCATTACCTCGTCCGAATAATGCTCTGCGTTATCGTACGGAACATAGAAGCTGAATATGCGGATATGCCTTGTGCCGAGGATATCGGCAAGCTCAAGTCCGCGTTTGAATTTATCCAGATGCGGTTCAAAGTCCTCGGTAATGCCGATCTTTCCGAACGGCGAACCCAGCGACCACACCGATATACCCGCCGCGTCAAGCCGTGCGTGGATATCACGCGCCTTATCCGCCTTAATGTCCGAGATGTTTTCGCCGTCGACACCGCGAATTTCAAGGTACTCAACGCCGTTCTCCGTCATCGCCGATATCTGACCGTCAAGGCTGCTGTCCGCCTCGTCCGCGAATGCTGCAAGTCTGAATTTCATATTATAACCTCCAAAATTGGTTTTCGCTTGATTTAAGTATATCAGAATTGTATTTGCATTACAATTGTTATTTTAAGCAAAATATATTGCAATTTCGCGCATAATATGATATACTTAATTAAAAGGGGGGTGTGAGTGTGAATATTATTGAGGAATTCAATACGGAGGAACTGTATATTCGTTACGCGGTCGATAATGCTCCCGACGACAAAGACTTCACAATGCACATTCACGAACAGTGCGAAATATATTGCTTTATATCGGGCGACGCGGAGTATCTCGTAGAGGGCGCGCGTTATCCGCTGAAAAACGGAAGCGTACTGATAATGCGCCCCGCCGAATCTCACAGGGCGCGGATCCTCGGCAGTGGAAAATACGAACGATATGCGTTGAATTTCTCGTTTTCGGCGACGGATATCCTCGACCCCCGCCGTATTCTGATGAAGCCGTTTCTTGACCGCCCGCTCGGGCGCGGAAATCTGTATTCCGCGCGGGAGCTTGGCAATGAAGCGGCGCGGCTTTTTGAGGAAATGCGCGGCGGCACAGACGAATACGAACGCAGACTTATTATATCAACGCGGCTTTTTTCGCTGTTGGAACTGATATACAAGGCATATCTCAAACGCGGAACGGACGGATACGCGCCGCCTGCGGAGTTGTCGGAGCAGCTTGTCGCATATGTCAACGACCACCTTTTTAACGAATTGTCCGTCTCATTGCTGGCGGAGCGTTTTTTCCTCAGTCCGTCGCAGATCGGCAGGGTATTTCGTAAGGCAACGGGAGCCTCGCCGTGGGAATACATCACGATAAAACGCCTGACCGCCGCGAGGGAGAGGATACGCCGCGGCGAGCCTGTAGGCAGCGCTGCCGAGAGCACGGGCTTCGGCGACTATTCGTCATTCTACCGCGCGTATGTAAAACGTTTCGGCTGTCCGCCCAAGAACGATATGATATAGAGTGTGTATCGGATTTTAATTTCTCATAAAAAGACTTGACAAAACAAACAAAGAGTGGTAATGTATATTTGACGGAATACTCGGATGCGTTAAATCAACGTGGGATCTATAATTTTACGGGGGTAATGCTATGAAGAAAATATTGATCATTCAGGGCGGCGGACGTCCGAACGGAAATACGGATCAGCTTGTGAAAGCGTTCGCCAAAGGCGCTGACGACGCGGGTCATGAGGTTGAGATCATATCTCTTATAAAGAACGAAGTCAAAGGCTGTCTCGGGTGCAACGCCTGCCGATACGGGAAGCCATGCGTTCAAAAGGACAGTTTCAACGAAATAGTTCCGAAAATCATGGCTGCCGATATGCTTGTATTTGCTTCTCCGCTTTACTTCTGGACAATATCATCGCGCATAAAGGCTTTTATCGAAAGATTCTACTGCATTGCCGAGGAGGATAAGGAGTCGCCGTTAGGTCGATATGAGCGGTATCCCGAAAAGGACTGCGCATTGCTTATGACTGCGGCTGATAACTTCTTCTGGACATTTGAACAGGCTGTGTCGTACTACAAGTTTACATTAGTCAATTATATTGGGTTTCATGATAGGGGTATGCTGCTCGCCGGAGGCTGCGGTGATACGAACGGTAAGCCTCAGATCGACAAGACCGAACATCTGTCTGCTGCGTTTCAATTCGGGAAGGAGATATACAAAGAATGAGTTCTCTTTTATGGAGTGATATGCGAACGGTTTTGTTTGTGGTTTATCAAAGTTTATACGACTTTTTGAAAAAAAGTAAGTTTATCAATGATATTGGACAAGTTTTTTGAGGAATTCGATAGGTGACAACCAACCGAGCGGACGCATAGAAAGGTTGTTAGACTGACCTAAACGCGCAAGAATAGAGGCTGTGACAGAAATAGAAGCTGAATGAGTGCTTATTGCAACTTTTAGCAAGCTTTAAAATTCCGCATAGCTGAGCTGTTTACAGCAATTCACGAGAACCGCTTTTGTCGTAACTTTTAGTGGTTTTTTGTAACAATAAAGAACAAAAAAAGAACATCGGAATTAAAAATGTGGTGTATATCTGCCGAAGATCCTCCGCTGCTCTATCGAGCGCGGAGAATCTTCATTTATTTATAACCGCTTGACGAAAAATATCGTGTCCGGTTTAACATGATATTGATATGCATACATATCGATTTAAAAAATATTGATTTTTTTATCAGAATATGTTATAATAAACACAATGGAATATTGGAAATATCCGCGCCGATGTGGCACAAACTTGAATAAAAGAGGAGTAACTCTATGCTGACATCAGATCTTGAGGAAAATCTTAATACCCCCGGAGTCTTTGACAAGGAAATGATCGAGAATAACGCCCCTCCGGAGCTTCCCGATGTTTTAAGCCAATACATAGATGAAAAGAAAATGACCAAAGCCGATGTTATCCGAATACTCAATGTTGCCCGTAATTACGGTTATCAGATATTAAACGGAACGCGTCCCCTCACAAGGAATATCCTGCTTCAAATATCTCTGATATTAAAACTGGATATAAATCAGATCAATTATTTGCTTCGGCTAGCGGAAAAGCCGCAGCTGTACGTTCGCAATATCGTGGACGCAAGAGTGTTCTATGCGGTGAAACATCATATGGAGTACCTTGACGCTGTGGATTTCATCTGGGGCAAAAGCGTTATATAAACTGATACTAATCACTCATTAAAAACTTGACATCTTTGCGCCAATCTTGTCAAGTGTTTTAACGGTGATTAGTATGAAATATCCTCCCCGAGACTTCCGGGGAGGATACTGATTTTATAGGTGTTACATTTCAAACGTAATGCGAATGGCATCGCCCGTGTACTCTCCGGTAAACCCGGAAACGGTTATCCCGTATTTTTCCGAAAGGTCGGAAATGTACGATTCTTGCAATATTGCCCAAAATTCGTCGACATAATCATACATCAAATAAATCTCGAACGGTCCATCTTGGCTGTCGAACCAATTTTTCGTATCCTCAAGTATGGAGTTATAAATAGAGTCGTCCGAGCCAAAGTATAATTGCTTGTTCAGATAATCATCAATGTAGTAATTTGTTACGATCGGGTCGTCTAATTCCTCGTCGTAGAACGGAATTATCAATGAATATTCCTCGCCGAAATCTCCGAGAATTTCAAAAGCACCTGCTTTAAACCACACGTCAGAGTAAAGGAACCAAAAATGAGTGATTTTACCGTCTTCGGTAAGCGGTATCTCGTGTACCGCACCTAAAGGCATAAGTCCGTCTGTAAAGGTGTCGATATTATACCACTCATCATCGATCTTTATACGAACTATTGCAGAATAGTCTTCTTCCCCATCCGTTTCAACAACAAAGCTGTCGAATCCCATTCTTTGCGCATAATCGCAGAGTGTTCTCGCAACGCCGAGATCGTCCGCCGCGTGATCTATCAGCACGCCGTGGGTACTTGAGGCGGTAGGTTCCGAATTGCGCGGCACATGCTCGGTCTCGTCTAATATCATATCGTGGATATCGCAAAGAAGTTTTATCCTTGTCGTGGGATCGTCATATCTGACCGTATCATGAATGGATTGAACTATATAATCGTTCGCAACCATCCGGTCAATTCCCGTATATATCGGAGATATTGAAATGACATACTCATCGGGATCGGGTTCTTTATTACTGTTCAGATCGTTATAGTTGAGATTGTAACCCTGCGTATCATTTAAAGCCGGATTTTCGTTCAGTACAAAATTGAAGATCTTATCTATATCGCCGACTTTATATGTAAGCGAGGGCAGGACTATATTCTTCTCGTTTGCTCTGACGCCTACAAATATGTATTCGTAAAGCGCTTTTGTGTCGCCGCTCAGACACGAATACAAAGGCTTGGTAAAACCTTCCTTTTCCAGATCGGAACCGTTTCCGATAGTGGTGATCACTCCGCCGTCGGAGGTTGATGTGTCGCCTCCCGCCGGGGATGAGCCGCCGCTTGTGTCGGGCGTGATGTTGGCAATGGGCTTGTACGCCCTTATTGCAAGCGGTATAATGATCGCCGCGACCAGCACGCCGCAGGTTATCTCAATAAACGTGCGGATATGCCGGCGGAAAAAGCTCTGCTTGGGCTTTATCGGCTTAATGGAAACGTTCATCTTCGTAACGTTTCCTACAACCCCGGGCTGAGACTCCGCGTCTTCATTCGAGGTTTCGCCTGGCATTATTATCGGCTCGGGCTTGATGTCGATCCTGTCAAGCGCTTTTTTCAGCTCGTAAGCGTCCGGGTATCTTTCGTCAATGTTGAGCTTGGTGGCTTTGGTGATTATCTCCCACAGAGAGGGCTCAACGTCAAAGATATTTTCCTTAAACGTGTCGTCATCGTCAAAACGCCCCGAGGGATCCTCGGGAATATCTCCGGTAAGCATAAAATAAAGCGTTGTTCCCAGCGCGTAAACGTCCGTCCACGGACCTTGATTTCCCTTTTTCCTATACTGCTCGGGCGGCGCGAAGCCCGGTTTCAATATTACCGAAAAGGTCTGTGAATATTCCGCGACTACCTGCCGCGCCGCGCCGAAATCGATAAGCTTTACATCTCCGTTTTCGCACAGGATAACATTGTCGGGCGTAATATCCCTATGCAGCACGGACGCGCTGTGCGCTACGATAAGCGCGTTAACTATGTTCTTTGCCGCAAACAGCGCCTGCGATGCGCCGAGTACGCCATGCTCGCGGATATACTCCTTGAGCGTGCAGCCGCGAAGATACTCCATGGCTATGTATACGGTGTCGTTTTCATAGAAGCAATCATAAACGCCTACTATATTGGGGTTGCCGTTAAATCTCGTGACCAGCTTTGCCTCGTTATAGAATTTTTCCGCTCCGAGCTTAAACGCTTCGGCATTGTCGGCGGATGTGACCGATACTTCGGTGCTTTCGGCCGTACGCTGAGCAAGCCCGTAAGGATAATACTCTTTTATGGCTACTTTTTTGCACACAAGCGCGTCATAAGCCAGATATGTGATACCGAAGCCGCCTTTTCCTATCACGCGTCCGATAACGTAGCGGTTCAGCAAAACGCTCCCCGGTGCGAGCATTGACGGGTCGGGGGCGCTGTCCGCAGAATTGAACCCGCAGCTTTTGCACACCGTTCCCGTTGTTGTTTCAAAGCAATTTTCGCAGAATTGCCTGCCGTTGATCTCTATCATTTGTTCACACACCTTTCCGAACATAAGTATACCATATTTTTTTCAAATATTCAAGCACTTTTTGGAGATTTTACTGATATAAGGTCGGAACAAGACCTTTTTCGCGAAAAAAATAATTAGTATTCCTAAATTGCAGACCAAAAACGCGTTTTACTCGTGTATAATATAAATTGTAAAGAATTGTCGATATATGTGGAACATAAAACCTAAGGAGGAACTTACATGAAGAACAACAAAAATATTATTGCGGCTGCCGTGCTTGCGGCTGTCCTCGGGCTTGCGGGCTGTAATACCGATAACGAGCGCTCGAACGCTTTTTCGTATGATGATTATTCGAGCGTATCAAGCGTTTCGACCGTTTCCGAACCTGTCACGCCCAACGCGTCAAATACCGAAAGCACGCTCGATACTTCGTCAACCCAAACCGATGAATCTACATCGTTTTCGCAGTCCGAGATAAGCTATCCCGACAGCAACAGCGGCTCCGGCACTGATGATAGTGCTGCTGCTTCCACACAATCCGAAACCAAGTATCCCGATATCGTCTGCACCGTCGATTGGAATGACGACAACTCCAAGTATGATGACGATAAATCGATTGGTTTTAAGAGTCCATCAACCGAGGCAGAGAAATTGGTAGACGCTCTGATTGACGAGCTTGACTTAAACAATAATAAGAAAACGGACATGGAAAAGCTTTGCATTTTGGGAAAATGGTTTAGCGATAATACGGAGTATGACTATGAATTAGTTGGGACTGCAGATGCGATTTACAATGCAGGCAAAGCTTTTAGTACAGAAGACGAAGTTAACTACCTTCTTACCAAGCACGGCGGAAAATGCTCTTCATATGCGAAAGCCGCGTGCTTAATACTTTCCAAATGCGGCATAGATACATTGTATTGCAAAAATGTCAACATAAATCATGCGTGGAATGCCGTGAAAATCGACGGTCAATGGACATATACGGATTTTGTCGGCGGACCGGATACACTCATACTCGGTTCAAGCCGTCATGGTTTACCCAAAAATACTGTAATAGATTGGTGCACTACCTTCAACGGCTACGGCTACGGCGGTGCTAAACCTGATATTTCGGAGATATCTTCCGATTTGCGCCTATTTGATTTTGACGGAAAAGAACTGGAGGTTCACGAGGAAGCGGACGGTTATTCGTATGTGGACAGCAGTGGGCAAGGTGGGAAAGTAATTTTTTGATCGACCATAACGCGGTGATTTCGGGAAAGGTGATTATACCATTATGTTTGTTTTAAGATGTATATTGAGCGGCTTGTTCGCTCTGGGAGGAGCGGGATTTTTTTTAAGCGAATCGTTCGATTCGTGGTTGCTTTTGTGGTTCATTGCCGCGGCTGTTCTCCCGTATGACGCGATGAAGAAGATTTTCAGCGTCTTAGCCGTACCCATAGGTATTTACGGCGTGGGACGTTTACTCTACTTTGATTTTTTTGAAGCGTTCTTGGGTATCGGCATAGTGTTGATAATCGGTATAAAGGCGAGACGCTTTAACAAAGAGGAAAAGCGTATGCGCCGATACCGTATCGGATACAGCGGCGGAATCGGCACGTACAGCTCCGGCAGCTATGATTATGCGGCAAGAGAACAGCAAATGTCGGCGGAAGAAGATATCAGAAGACGGCGAGATGAAGAATTTGAGGAAGAGCGCAGAAGAAGACAAGAAGCTTTTGAAGCCGAAAGCCGACGGCGTGAGGCGGAAAACTTGAGCCAGCGTAAATACGGGTGCGACGCGAATACCGCATCGCAATGGGATAAAGATATACGCAACCGCCTTTAACAGCAGATGTTTATCCGCACCGCGCAGGCGGTGCATTAAATAAACCTTGAACAGCTTTTTTCATGCGCCCGCCAGGCTGTCCGGTTGTCACACTTTGAGGCGGACGCGGAATTTAAATTTTTTTGGAGGAAACTATTATGGTTAGTGCAAACGCAAGCGTTTATTTCAAAGCAGGTGAAATGCGTGATTTTACCGATGCGGATAAGAGCGAGATCAGTGAAAAGGTAGAGGCAGCATTGATCAAAAAGTTCGGCGCGGACAAAAAATGGGACGTTCAGGTCACCTATTCGGTAATAGGTGAGGGAGATGATGTTCAAGGAACTCTCAGCGTGTACTGCTACGAGGTTTCATCGCCTACCGAGGAAAGCGTCAACGCCGAGGTGAAAAACGTGCTCTCCAAGATATTCGGTGCAAATTGATCGATTTTGGGATGTGATACATAATGTGTCCGAAATGTAAAACCGGCAGCTTGTCACCCGCGACTTTGGGTTCGTCAAATTGGCGCTGCAATGTCTGCGGTTACACGGAGTATCGTCCGTCGCCGTCCGTTGACACGTCATCCTCCCGCCAAAGCATGAACAGCGCAATGAGCAGGTTCAACAGCGCATCCAATGACGTTGGCAGAGCCTTACGCTCTCAAAAAGCCGCTATGAGAGAATACGAAAACGCGCGAAAGGCTCAAAAGCAGGAAAAAGGCGGTAAGGGCGGCTGGCTCGTTGTTGTTATTGTGGCGATTATCGTGTTTTGGCTGCTGAGTAATTAAAGAATAAAGCCCCTCCCGAACGGCAGAAACGCTGTTCGGGATTTTCCGCCGAATGAAAGAGAACGACACATCGCACATAACAGAGCAACAGGAGGAACGATTATGAAAAGACCTACACCGGAACAAATCGAGAAAATAAAGCAGCTGAAAACGGAAGAAGAACTCATTGCTTTCGCAAAAGAAAACGGTATCGACCTTTACAACACGGACATTAGAACGCGCTATGAATGGACGTTTAAGTACACCGGCATCGGGTTCACGCCGCGGGCGAACAAAATAGATCCCGATGTCAAATATGTCATGTCCGCATATCACTTCTATGGAGATTACGGAACAAAAAAAGAGCCCATTCCCGAGGGTTTCGTTATATGCGAGTTATTCGGCATTGAATTTCTTGTGTGCAAGAACAAGCTGTCAAAACTGAACCGCGACCTGAAAAATCCGAAAGTCGGGGATTTCCTCGCCGACTTTGCGCAATATCACAACGAACGGGCAATGTTTATCGGTGTAAATGACGGAAATATGCCTTATGTCAGTTCAAGCGCGAATATTATCCAACCCGAAAATATTTGCATTGACGGCATCGACATCGTCACGGAAAAAGGTACATTCGATATAAGCGATGAAAAGGACATGGCGCTGCTCAGAAAACTCGTCGATCATTATAAGAATCAGCGCGTGAGGCTCTCATATTGGGGCGATCCCGGCAGCTACGAAGACCGCAGTACGTATTGTATAATACCTTATACAATTAAGACAAAAGGCGATATATAAGCATATAAAATAAAAAAATGTCAAAGGAGAGATCAATACCAAAATGCGAGTCTATAGCGTTCTTTATGCTCTAAAAAAACGGAGGGATAGGCGCTTGCTGCTTATAACACCGGCAAGAAAAATCTAGGGGGTGCACATACGTGCCGAAAAGTCCAAAATTTAAGAATACGTATTCCAATCGTTTTTGAATGATTAGAGCGTGTTCACATAAATGTATTAAATTTAGAAAAAAGTGTGATATAATATAAATATGAAATTAACAAACGAACAATTTATGCTCTTTTTGTACGCTTGATTTTTTCCAAACGATCAGACCAAGCCAATTCCAAGATAAAACCTGTGTACTGCCAAACAGATTATATCGGATCATCCGCGCTCCTTGACAGCGCCGCTGCGGTAAGCCTCAAGCAGCTCGTGAAGGTCGCGTATCTGCTCGGCAAGCTCAGCGCCCTTATCGGTATCGGATATGTTCGCACGTCTCTCAAGTCTTTCAACTATGCGTATCAAGGGGCTTTCGCCGCCGTTTTCACTTATGAACGGCTTGTGTTCGGCAAGGCTCAGGCTGTGCGAATCGTAGATCAGTGTGTAGCCCGCGATACCTGTCGCCCGCTGATATGCCTTTGAAATGCCGCCATCGATAACAAAGAGCTTTCCGTTGGCTTTCACAGGGCTTTCGCCGTCTTTTATCTTTACGGGAATGTGTCCGTTTATGATATGCCCCCGCTTTTCGTCAATGGAGAACTGTCTCATAATATCACTACAGACCTCAGCGTTCTCGGAAAATTCATAATAGCTGTTGTAGCGCTCCCTGCAAAGCTCCTTGTCACCGATATAGTACTGCTCGAAAAACGCGAGCTTATCCTTGCCGTAGAGCGGCGAACGCGCCCCACACCACAAATACCACATAAAATCTCGGGCGTAGTTATCCTCGGAGAAAAACGCTTTGTTCACCAACTTGTTAATTTCGTCGAGCAACGGTTTTCCGCTGTATTTTACACCGCCTATTTCCAGACTTTGCAGATCGCCGTTTTCGTCCATCGGTATGCAGCCGTGGAACATTAAATTCCCGTTGCAGACGTTGTACATCGAGCCCTTGGAAAGCAGGAAACGTATGTGCCGTTGAAGCTTTTCGCTGTGCAGGAACGAGTTTTCAAGTATTGCCATAAGCTCGTTCTCGGCCGGGGAAAGCGCCGAGGGATCGTTGGGGAAGACTGTCGGAAAGTTAGCGTCTAGCAGCGGATATTTTTTGCCGCCGATCTCGATCTCCCCGTTGGAAAAGTCTGCCTTGACAAACAGACTGCGCTCCTCCATTTCCCATTCGGGGTGAGCGACGAGCAACTGCGCTTCAAGCTTAAGCTGTATCACTGCGATAGCCTTGTGCATCTGCGCGGCAAGCTTTGGGTCTATAGGGTCGTATACGTTGTCATCGAAAACATGAGGATAGTATATTGTACATTCATCCGCACCATAGGTCTCACGGGCGAAAACCGCGAGTGCGCGGAGGTTGAGACCGTAGCCGTCCTCGAGAAGATCAAAATTGTTGTACTTTATCGAAATGCGGATAACGTTCGCGATAAGCGCGCGGCATCCCGCCGCTGCGCCTATCCACGAAACGTCGTGATTTCCCCACTGGATATCGACGTCGTGCATTTTCAAAAGCTCGTCGAGGATAATATCTGGGCGCGGACCGCGGTCGAAGATGTCTCCGATTATGTGGAGCTTATCGACGGCAAGAGCCTGTATCAGCTCGCAGAACGAGATTATAAAGCTCTCCGCGATGCCGGTTTCGATTATTGAGCCGATTATCTTGTCGTAATAATAGTCCTTATTTACGTCGTCGGTAACGTTTAGCAGCTCATCGACGATATACCGCAGCTTTTCCGGGACGCTTTTGCGGACGCGCGAACGCGTATACTTCGCCGAGACCGTCTCGCACACAAGCACCAATCTGTAAATAGTGAGCCTCTGCCATTCGTCATTCCACTCGCCGCGCTCGCGTATACGCTTTATCTCGTGGTCGGGGTAGTAAATAAGCGTGGCAAGACGCTCACGTTCGGCGGCGGAAAGTGTTTTTCCGAGCAAGATATCTATCTTGTTCTTGATAGTTCCCGACGCGCTTTTCAGCATATGCAAAAAAGCCCCGTACTCGCCGTGGAGGTCGCTGAAAAAGTACTCTGTACCCTTTGGCAGGCTCCGGATCGCGGAAAGATTGATTATTTCGCTTGCCGCGCTTTCGACAGACGGGAATTTTTCGGCGAGCAATTGCAGATATTTTTCGTTCATAAGATTACCACCCTGAAAAATCGGGGCAAAAAACCGTTGGCTTCTTGCCCCTCTTATCTGTATCTTTTGTTCAACACTTTGAACCTGTCCACATTGCCCGAAAGACAAGCGTTGAACGGCTATGTGGACGGGTTCTTTCTATTTTGACAGGTCTATGCTTCTCACCGCGCCGCGTACCTTGAGCACGAACGTCGGCGAGACCGACAACTCGTCGATACCCATGCGCAGGAACGTTTCGGTAAGCGAGGTATCCGCGGCAAGCTCACCGCAGATGCCTATCCACGCGCCATGCTTGTGAGCGTTCTCGGCGCTCATCTCGATAAGCCGCAGAATAGCTTCATGGTGCGTATCGACAAACTGTTCGATATCGGGGTTCTGTCTGTCGCACGCGAGCGTATACTGCGTGAGGTCGTTTGTGCCCACGCTGAAGAAGTCCACCATAGGCGCTAATCTGTCGCTTATTACTGCCGCCGCAGGCGTCTCGATCATGATGCCGAGTTCAACCTTATCGGAAAATTCAGCGCCCTGTTTCTTTAATTCCGTTTTGACTTCATCGCATATCGCGAGTATTTTTTCAAGCTCCGAAACGCTCGTTATCATCGGGAACATAATTCCGAGATTTCCGAATGTCGAGGCTCTGTAAAGCGCTCTGAGCTGTGTTTTGAAGATATCGGGACGCGTCAGGCATATGCGTATCGCGCGGTAGCCGAGCGCGGGGTTTTCCTCGGGCTTGAGGTCAAAATAATCCACCTTTTTGTCCGCGCCGATATCAAGCGTGCGGATGATGACCTTTTTACCCGCCATGCTTTCGAGAACCCTTTTGTAAGCCGAAAACTGCTGCTCCTCGGTAGGATAATCGGAGTTTTCGAGGTAAAGGAACTCACTGCGGAACAGTCCTATTCCGCCCGCGTCGTTTGTGAGCACCTTTCCGATATCTCCGACGCTCCCGATATTCGCGTAAACCTTTATCTTCTTACCGTCAAGCGTAACGTTTTCCTTGCCTTTAAGCTCCTGTAACAGGCGTTTTTTCTCCTCGTCGGCAAGCTGTTTTTCGAGGAGCTTAGCGCGCGTTTCTTCGTCGGGATCGACAAAGATCTCACCCGTGTAGCCGTCGACAATAGCCTCGCCGCCGTCCTTTATCTCGTTGAGGAACTCGTCGCCCGCGCCGATTATCGCCGGGATATTCATGTTCCGCGCGAGTATCGCGGTATGCGAATTTGACGAGCCGTGCGCCGTCACAAACGCGAGAACCTTGTCCTTGTCGAGCGCTACGGTCTCGCTCGGCGCGAGGTCGTTCGCGCAGATAATGACCTTTTCATCGGACTTGTTTTCGATAGAGAAATTGCCCGAGAGGTTGTTGATAAGGCGGTTGGAAATATCACGCACGTCCGCCGCGCGGGCTTTCATATACGCGTCGTCCATTGCCGCGAACATCTCCGCGAAATTGTCCGCCGTCACCGCCACGGCATATTCCGCGTTCACGCTCTGACTGTCGATTATGTTGTTGATGGAATCGTTGTAATCGTCGTCGTCCAGCATCATCTGGTGTATCTCGAAGATCGCCGCGTTTGCCTCGCCGACCTCCTTTAACGCCTTGTCGTATATCTCCTGAAGCTGATTTACCGCCAGAGATTTCGCCTGCTCAAAGCGTGTTTTCTCATTCTCGGTATCCACGACATGAATACGCTTTACCACCGCGTCGGGCTTTTTGAACAGCGATATTTTGCCGATCGCGACAGCTCCGTAAACGCCCTTGCCTTGATACTTTTTCATATTCTCACCTCTTATTCGATGATAACAGCGCCGCCGCGAAAACCGACAGCGCTGTTGCTGATATTATTCACCAAAACCGCTCTCGAACATTCCCGCGATCTCATCAAGAACAGCCTGCTCGTCAGCGCCGTCGCATACGATCTCGACCTCGCAGCCCTTCTTCATGCAAGCACTCATTATCTGCATGGGAGCCTTAGCCTTTACCGTCTTGCCGTTCGCGTTGAGTGTTACCTCGCAGTCGGGATGAGCCTTTACCGCCTTTGCAAGCTCGCCTGCGGGTCGCATGTGCATACCCTGTTCGTTGATTACCATTACCTTTTTCGATACCATAATAATGTCCTCCTAATAAAATATTAACTGTATTTTACGCCGCAAGCGCG
This sequence comes from uncultured Clostridia bacterium, assembly GCA_947177735.1. Taxonomy (GTDB): domain Bacteria; phylum Bacillota; class Clostridia; order Oscillospirales; family Ruminococcaceae; genus CAG-115. The sequence continues at coordinate 1,223 of CAMWVP010000018.1, read as the reverse complement.
GCATTTTCCGCATTAAACTCTCTTCTTTTTCAGAAGTGCCAGAAGCAGCATTCCGACTACCGAGCCAATTGCCAGCGCCAGCAGATACAGTGCCCAGTTGCCGACTACCGCGATTACGAAGATACCGCCGTGAGGTGCCATAAGCGTGCAGTTGAACGCCATTGAAAGTCCACCCGCGGTCGCCGCGCCTATTGCGCAGGACGGGATAACTCTCAGCGGATCGGAAGCCGCGTAAGGGATAGCGCCCTCTGTTACGAAGCTAAGACCCATTATATAGTTTACCAAACCGTTTTTCCGTTCCTCCTCTGTCCAACGGTTCTTGAAGAACGTGGTCGCGAGAGCTATCGCGATGGGAGGCACCATACCGCCTATCATTACAGCCGCCATAATATCGTAGCTGCCCGAAGCGATAGCCGCTGTACCGAAAACGTATGCCGCCTTGTTGAACGGACCGCCCATGTCGATCGACATCATAGCGCCGAGTATGCAGCCGAGAACTATCTTGCTCGAGCCGCCCATGTTTTCCAGCAGATTGGATAGCCCCGTGTTTATCATGCTCATAAACGGATTGACCGCACACATGATCACTGAGATAAGCCCCAGACCTGCCAGCGGATAGATGAGAACGGGCTTTATTCCGTTGAGCGCTCTCGGCATTCTGTCGCAGAGCTTTTCAATACCAAGCATTAAGAAGCCGCCCGCAAAGCCCGCAAGCAGTGCGCCGAGGAATCCCGAGGGGATACCGCCGCCGACGCTCGCAAACGTCGAACCCGTAGACGCGAGATAACCGCCCACCATACCAACGAGGAAACCCGGTCTGTCGGCAATAGACATCGCGATATAGCCGCCGAGTATCGGCACCATAAAGCTGAACGTAAAGTCGCCCATCTTCTTGAAGAACGCCGCCGCCGCGATATGCGAACCGAAATTGCCGTCCTGCGGAGCGCCCGCTATCGTATCAATCAGGAACGCTATCGCAATAAAGATACCGCCCGCCACCGTGAACGGCAGCATATTGGAAACGCCGTTCATAAGGTGCTTGTAGAGCTTTCTGCCGAAGCTTTCATTGTCGCCCGATTCGGATTCGTCCTTTGCGCCCGCGTGATGATAAACGGGAGCGTCGCCGGCTTCTATCCTGTTGATAAGCTCCTCGGGTATCTTGATACCGTCGGATACCTTGGTCTTGATGACTTTCTTGCCGTCAAACCGTCCCATTTCAACGG
>CAMWVP010000017.1 GCA_947177735.1 uncultured Clostridia bacterium | reverse complement strand
CGACTCTTGAACGCCTTGGTGTTAAGCACAAGCTTATTCGTCCTTATACCCCTCGTCACAATGGAAAAGTAGAGCGCTCACACCGCGAGGATCACAACAAATTTTACTCTTGCCACAGCTTCTACTCCTGCGCTGACCTAAACGCGCAGCTAGCTGCGCGTTTAGGTCAGACTAACAACCTTCCCATGCGCCCGCTCGGTTGGTTGTCGCCTATCGAATTTTTCAAAAAGTTTGTCCAATATCATTGACAAACTTACATCTGGCAAAATTTTCTTAAAAATCTTCCTAACGCTTGACAATGACAGCGAAATGGATTATAATTAGAATAGTAACTAAGGAGGTAGAAATATGGATCTTGACGTATTGAAGGGAATTCGGCGAAACCTTGTTTTGCTGGCTATGCTGGAGCTTGCGGGCGGATTGTTTATGATAATTTTCAGCTCTAACCTTGTCGTGATGCTGATAAAGATACTCGGGATTATCGCGGCGGCATACGGGGTGATAACATTCCTCGTATGGGCGATAAAGCGCGACAAAAGCGGCGGTGCGGCGGTCATTATCACGTCGGTGTTGGGCGTTGTGGCTGGCGGACTGCTGATATTTCTGACCGAGCATATCAAACTGTTTTTTACGCTCATTGCGGGTATCTTCGCGGGGATATTCGGCGTTGTCAAGATACCGAGTATGTTCGCGGTAAAGAAAGCGGGCTTTAAGAAGTGGTATATTATGCTCATACCAATGGCGGCAATAGTCGGGATCGGGATATTTGTCGGCATAAACTACGGGCTGAATGACAAGCTCACGTCTATACTGCTCGGCGTAGCGCTTATTATCGGCTGCGCGTTTGACATCATCGCGATGGCGGGCGCGGGGAGCGTTGAAAAGGATCTTCTTGTCGCGAAAGAGGTAGATATGCCGGAGGACGAACTGAAGTGATAGCGGAGATCGAAAAGCGCCGCAGTATCCGCAAATTTGAGGGCAGGGAAGTGCCGCGTGAGCTTTTGGAGCGGATAGCAGCGGCAGGCTTATGCGCACCCTCCGCGAAGAACCGTCAGCCGTGGAAATTCGTTATCGTGTCCGATAGCGCAAAGCAAGACGCGCTCTCGGCAATGGAGCGCGGTCTCGAACGTGAAAAGCGCGAGCCGTTCCTCCCGATGAGCGCGGGAGGTCTCGCGGACGCGGAGCATTCCTTAAAGGTAATGCGGCAGGCTTCGGCGGTGATATTTGTCGTGAACACACTCGGAGCGGAGCTTTCGCGGACATTAACGGTCGACGAGCGCGTTTTCGAGATATGCAACGCGCAGTCGATAGGCGCGGCAGTGCAGAATATGTCGCTCACGGCTGTGGAACTTGGGCTCGGCAGCCTGTGGGTGTGCAATACGTTCTTCGCGCAGCGCGAGCTTAACGAATGGTTGAATACGGACGGAGAGCTTTTCGCAGCGCTGGCGGTCGGCTATGCCGCCGAATCGCCCTCGCCGAGACCAAGGAAGCCAATAGGCGAAACGGTTGAATGGAAGTTATAGAGGAGGCTATCATGCTTGATATAATACCTGACACAGAACGAATGACAGCTTTGGTCGGAAAATCTTTATATGAGATATGGAATAAGTTATGCGCTTTAATTGATGAAAAATATGATATGGATCGTTTGTGGGCTAAAGGTGGCAGAGCATGGACATATGAGTATAAATACCGTCGAGGCGGTAAAACTCTTTGTGCGTTATATGCAAGGGAAAACTGTGTAGGATTTTTGGTTATCTTAGGAAAAAATGAACGCTTAAAATTTGAAAAAGAAAGAGATAATTACTCAAAGGAAGTTCAAAGAATCTATGATGAAACTCAAACTTATCATGATGGGAAATGGATAATGTTTGAGCCAAATGACACCTCTATGTTTGATGATTTTATCAGATTATTGAGTCTCAAAAGAAAACCAAACAGAAAAAAAGAGGATCAGTAACTTTTGGCTTGGGGTTACCGAACAATATAAAAAATCGGGGATATCGCTATCCCCGATAATATTTCGCTTTCTTTAGGAATGCTGCTCCTCCGGCATCTTGACAAGGCTGATTGCCTCGGAAATGGTTTTCTCCATTGCCTCTTTGCCGTATTTGTCGACCTCCGCCTTGTTTTTCTCGCCGTGGGTCAGACAGCCCGCGCCGCCTATACAGCCGCCGACGCACGCCATACCCTCGATAAAGTTCGCGTCGAGTGCGCCCTTGCTCTTCTTGAGCAGCGCCATCTTGCACGCCTCTATACCGTCGCAGGAAACCGCCTTGAGCTCGAAGTCGCCGAGATTCTGCTCCTTGAGCGCCTGCTGAACCGCGTCAGCCAGACCGCCGCTGCGCGCGAAGATACGTCCGTAGTAGGAAGCGTTGTCGAGAATGTCCTCGTCGAGGTCGCGAATGTCGATGTCCTTGCTGTCGAACAGCGCCTGAAGCTCCTCAAACGTGATAACGCTGTCGATGTACGGGCGTACGGTCTCCTTCTGGAATTCCATCTTCTTGGCAGTGCACGGACCGATGAACACGATCTTCGCGGTCGGATCGGTGGATTTTATGTACCGCGCTATCGTCGCCATAGGGGAGAGGTTGTGCGAGATGTGATCCGCCATATTCGGGAAGCTCTTGTGAATGTAGTCCACAAACGCTGGGCAGCAGCTCGAGGTAAGGTAGTCGCCGCTTTCTGCGAGCTCCTTGCTCTCCAGGTACGCAACCATATCCGCGCCAAGCGCCGCTTCGATGACGGTGTAGAATCCGAGCTCCTTGATGCCCTTGACGACCTGTCCGAGCTTCGCGTATGCGAACTGCGAGCCGATAGCGGGCGCTACGAGCGCGTACACCTTGTATTTCTTATGCTTTTCGCTCTTCTGGATCATATCGATAACATTGATGATGAACGACTTATCGGTGATAGCTCCGAACGGACACTGATAAACGCACGCGCCGCAGGAAATGCACTTGTCGTTGTCGATCTTCGCCGCCTTGTCCTCGTTCATCGAGATAGCGTTTACCTTGCACGCGCTTACGCACGGGCGCTTGAAGTTCATTATCGCGGTGTAGGGGCAGCTCTTAGCGCACAATCCGCACTCAACGCACTTGGACTTGTCGATGTGCGCCTTTTGATTATGGTCGAACGAGATAGCGCCCTTGCGGCACGCGTCCATACAGCGGTGCGCGAGACAGCCGCGGCAGGCGTTCGTTACCTCATAGCCGCCCATCGGACATTCGTCGCAGGCGGTCTCTATGACCTCGATAACGTTGGGGTTGTTCTTGTCGCCGCCCATCGCGATCTTAACGCGCTCGCCGAGTATCGCGCGCTCCTTGTAGACGCAGCAGCGCATTGTCGGCTCTTTGCCGGGAACGATCATCTTCGGAATATCGAAAACATTCTCGAAAAGCGTTCCCGCCCATGCTTGGCGCGCCACCTCGCGCAGCACCTTGTATTTGAGGTACTGCACCTTGGTGTCGAATTTATATATGAGCTTTCCGGTACTGTCATATATATAATCGGTTTTGTGATCCATATCGTTTTCTCCTTAGAAATAGTTGACCTTTATCTTCTTGCCCATCTTCTTAAGGCTTTCGGACAATTCGTTGACGAGCTGCATTTTAATGTTGAAGTTGATCGGCAGATTGGGGTTCTGATGCGCGGGGTTGACCGCTCTGCCTACATAGAAGTTGATGTCGGTGGCTTCCTCAAACAGCATACGCGATATCATTGCCGCGCCGTCTTGCTTGTAGTTCCACTGCTTGTAGCTCTCGTTATTCGTGAGGTAATCCTTGGCGTATTCGTTCACGCGGTTTATCGTGATAACGCCCTCGGTCACGAGGTCAATGCCCTCAATAGTCGCGGTCGGCGGTATCTCGGGGTCGAAGTAGTTGATATTCGGGATTATCGGCTTTTTAAGGTGCTGCGACACGATAGTAGAGGTCGTACCTCCGCATACTATGCGCTTGCCGCCCTTTGAGAGGAACAGCGATACCATTTTGTCGCAGTCGTTTCTGTCGGAGGGGGGACCTATCATCAGATTCATCTGCTGCCTTGCGCGGATACGTACGGTCATAGCCGTAGTATCGTCACCGGGATTGCCGCCGTAGAGCTTAAGACATTCGTCGGTAAGCACTGTCGAAAGCGTTTTCGCGGTGAAGCCGACGTCGGTAAGCGATTCCATAAACTCGGCGATATCCTTGCGCTCCCAGCCGAAATTCAGCGACATTCCAACGCCCGCGTGAATACAGCCGTCGCTCATCGCGATGAACGTGTCGTTTTCCCGCAGCTTCACGCGCGCTTTATGGATAGTCTTGCCCTCGATATCCAGCTCCTTGAGCGGATAATCGTATATCTTCCCGTCGCGGAACATTATCACGTCCGGGTTGTCGTAGCAGATTATCTCCGCCTCCTCGTTTTTGATAAGACGGATAATGGTGAACGTGGAATACGCGACCTCGCGCTCCTTGCAGATAGGCAAGGTAGCGGCGATCGTCTTTACGCACTCCTCCAGAGAAATGCCCTGCGAGGTCATTGTCGCGATGATCTTCGAGGTGAGTGTGGAAAGTATCGACGCTTTAACGCCGCTCCCCAGACCGTCCGCGAGCACGAGCACCATCGAATCATCGTCCATCTCGATTATCTCGATATGGTCGCCGCAGAGCTGTTCTCCAACGTGGTTAAGGCTTTTCCAGCCAATATCGGCACATAGATTATTCATCGGCGATCGACTCCTTCAGTTTCATCAGCGCCACCTTCGTTTCCGCGGCGGTCTCGCCGAGAAGCGAAGCGATCTCCTGTACTATCCTCATCTGGTTCTCAACAACCTTGTCGGCAATATCGGCGGTCTTTCTGCCGACATTCTCCTTGCGAACCTTTTCCTTTTCCTCATCGGTAACGTCGCGCATAAGGCAGATTATGATGCGGTATTCCGAATCGTAGATCACCGTCTGTTCGACATACTTGTCGTACTCGGTAAGGTACTTGCGCTCGTCACGGACGGGTCTGTTGGTCTCCATAACGTCCATAAACACGCCCGGGTCGAGTATGCGTATAACCTGTTCGCCCATAACGTCCTGCGCGTGACCGATGTTCATAAGCTTCAGCGCGGCCTTGTTTATCTGCTGTATCTCGAGGTTCTCGTTGAGCGCGATGATGGCGTTCGGAGTGTTCGAGATGATATTGTCGGAGAAGCTCTCCGCCTTATCCTTGAGGAACGGCAGACACATCGAGATATCCGCCTTTCCGCGGTATATCGCGATAGCCTTTTCGCGGCATGTGTTGTAGCCGCACGAGCCGCAGTTGAGCTCCTGCTCGGGGCGAACCTTGCCCATTCTGCGGAGGATAGCCGCGATCTCGCTTTCGGTAGGCACAGCCGCCTTGGTGTCGAGCATCGTCATCTTCTTGTGGAGCTCCGCCTTGTCGGGCTGGCTGACAACGAAATCCTCCTTGCCCGCGTACTTGTTGATAGACATCGCGGACGCGACGGGGGACTTTTTATACTTCTCCATAACGGGGCCGTTCGCGCAGCTTCCCGCACACGCCGACATTTCGATAAAGCAGTTGTGCAGCTTGCCCTCGATAACCTCCTCGAGGGCTTCCTTAGCGTTGTCCATGCCGTCGAACACGAGGTATGTATAGTTGGGGTCGCGCTCCGCCATCGTGCGGAGAACTCCTCCCGATGTCGGGAAAAGTCTTGCGCGGCTCTGATTGTTGGAATCCATGCTCTTGTCGATTTTAACGCCCGCCTCGTTGAGCCAGTTTGTGAGCTCCTCGAATGTAAGCACGTCGTCGGTGTAGTCGGCATAGCGTGCAGCCTCTTCTTTCTTGGAAACGCACGGACCGATAAATACCGTCTTGCAGCCGGGATAGCGCTTTTTCAGATCCTGACAGTGCGCCTGCATAGGGGAGAGCACGTCTGCCAGATATTCCAGCGCCTCGGGGTAGTACTTCTGAATGAGCAGGTTTATCGAGTTGCAGCACGAGGAAATGAGAACATCGCGCTTGTCCTCGCGGATAAGGCGCTCGTACTCGGTCTTGACGATAGTCGCGCCGACAGCGGTCTCCTCCGCGCCCGCGAATCCGAGCTCCTTGAGCGCCTTGGTCAGCGCCTCAATGCCCGCGCCGTCATAGTTCGCCACAAACGAGGGAGCAATTGACGCGTACACCTTTTCTCCCGAGCTGATAAAGAACTTCACACGCTCGGTGCTGTCGGCTATTTCCTTGGCGTTTTGCGGACATACAACAAAGCATTGCCCGCAGAGGATACATTCGTCGCCGACAATATTCGCCTGATTTCCCGAAAATCTGATAGATTTTACGGGGCAGTGCCTGATACATTTGTAGCAGTTTTTGCAATTGGACTTTTTCAGCTTCAAAAATTCTGCCATGGTAAAACTCCTTATTACAGTTTTTTGCAGCTCATAGACTGCACCGGGTTCCAGAAACGGAAAAATATCCGCAAATCCCGCCGCATAAGTTATGCAGCGGGAAAACGGTCAAGATATTACACGATCAAACCTTTGCGAGAATTTCCGTCTTGAAAAAGTCGTCAACGGTGTCGGGAGACACAGAGAACGTCTTGTCGTCAACGTTTACGCAGACGCCGTTCTGACAGTTGTTCATGCAAAACGTTCCGCCCAGCTCCACCTTTTCTTTAAGGTTGTTCTCGGCGATAAGGTACTGCAAGCCCTCAACAACGCGACGCGAGCCCTTGAGGTGGCAGGAGCTTCCGATACATACGGTTACTTTCATAATAAACCTCCCAAAATATCAATCATATTCAACTACGTTTACCCAGCCGAGCAGGAACTCGCGTTCCTCCTGCTTGCCCTTTACGGACTGCGAAGCAGCGACGATGGGCAGCCACTTCTGAATGTACTGCTTTGCGGTGTCGCTCTTGCGGCAGAACATATCGAGATACTTCTCGGCGAGATCGATATCGCCGGAGAGCCAGAACAGCAGGTATGTTCTCGCAACGTCCGCGGAAGCGTTGCCCTGTGTAGCGTGGCTCCAGTCAAGGATATACGGTGTACCGTCATCCTTGACAATGATATTATCGGGGTTGAAATCGCCGTGGCAAACCTTGTTGTGCTTGGGCATACTCTCAAGTCTTGTGTGCAGCTCGTAGCGGGTAGTAGCGTCAAGATCCGCCTCGCTTATCTTGCGGTTCATCTTATCCTTGAGCTTCGTAAGCCCGGGGCAGACGGTCGAGTGCATCTTCATCTGCAGGTCGACGAACATCTCCAGATACTCGTCCTTCTTTGAGGGGTTCTCTTTCATAAGCTGTGCGAGGGTCTTTCCCTGAACGAACTCGGAAACGATCGCCCACTTTCCGTCCTCGACGGTCTTTACTTCTATGATCTTGGGCACGTTAATGCCGATGTCCTCCACGCGCGCCTGATTGAGCGCCTCGCTGAGAACGTCGTATTTCGCGTAATCCTTGTCAAAAACCTTGACGGCGGTCTCACCCTCGCGGTAAACCGTCTTGCCTGTACGAACGGCAATAATTCTATCGGACATAGCCTTTTCCTCCTAAAGTAATTTATTATCGTATGCGCCTGCGGGAGAGGAAACCTCCCGAAGCGCGTCAATCCTGATTAAACCAGCTTTGTTGTCTTGCCGTAGTAAGCGTTGAGGTACATCTGCTTGATCTCGGACATAAGCGGGTAGCGCGGGTTAGCGCCCGTGCACTGATCGTCGAACGCCTGCTCGACCATCTCGTCAAGTCTGTCGAGGAAGTCCTTCTCGTCGGGAGCATAATCCTTGATAGTCTTCTTGATGCCGATGTAGTCCTTGAGCTCGTCGATCTTGGTGATGAGAGCCTCAACCTTTTCCTCATCGGACTTGCCCTTGCAGCCGAGGTATTCCGCTACCTCGGCGTAGCGTTCGAGGGTGTGCGGGTGGTCGTACTGCGAGAACGTACCCATCTTTGTGGGCTTCTCGGAGGAGTTGAAGCGGATGACCTCGTCGATCAGCAGCGCGTTTGCAACGCCGTGAGGAATGTGGTGGAACGCGCCGAGCTTATGCGCCATGGAGTGGCATACGCCGAGGAACGCGTTCGCGAACGCCATACCCGCCATAGTAGCCGCGTTTGCCATCTTCTCGCGAGCAACGGGATCGGGCTTGCCCGCGTCGTCTCTCGAGGGAGCGGAATCGTATGCTCTCGGCAGATAATCGAAGATGACCTTGAGCGCCTGCTTAGCAAGACCGTCGGTATAGTCGGTAGCCATAACGGAAGCGATAGCCTCCATAGCGTGAGTAACGGCGTCGATACCGGAAGCGGAGGTCAGACCCTTGGGACCCGTTTCCATAAGGTCGGGATCAACGATAGCCATATTCGGCATGAGCTCGTAGTCGGCAAGAGGATACTTAACGCCGGTATCCTGATCGGTGATTACCGCGAACGGAGTAACCTCGGAGCCTGTACCCGCGGAGGTCGGAACAGCGATAAAGTAAGCCTTTTCGCCCATCTTCGGGAACGTGTAAACTCTCTTGCGGATATCGATAAAGCGCATTGCCATATCCTGGAAGTCAGCGTCGGGGTGCTCGTACAGAACCCACATGATCTTGCCCGCGTCCATAGCGGAGCCGCCGCCCATTGCGATAATGCAGTCGGGCTCAAACTTGCGCATAGCCTCTGCGCCCATCTGAGCGGATTTGAGGGAGGGATCGGGCTCAACGTCGGAGAATACGGTGTAAGTAATGCCCATCTCCTCCAGTCTGTCGGTGATGTGCTTCGTGAAGCCGCTCTTGAACATAAACGAGTCGGTAACGACGAACGCTCTCTTCTTGCCCAGAACGTCCTTGAGCTCCTTAAGAGCAACGGGCAGACAGCCCTTCTTGATGTAAACCTTTTCGGGCGCGCGAAACCACAGCATATTCTCTCTCCTCTCGGCTACGGTCTTGATATTCAGCAGATGTTTAACTCCAACGTTTTCGGAAACGGAGTTGCCGCCCCACGAGCCGCAGCCCAGCGTGAGCGAGGGAGCGAACTTGAAGTTGTACAGATCGCCGATGCCGCCCAGAGACGACGGAGTGTTGATGATAAGACGGCAGGTCTTCATTCTGTGCGAGAACTTGAGCAGCTTTTCTCTCTCCGCGGGATTGATCCACAGTACGGAGGTATGACCGAGACCGCCGTTGTTGTGCAGCAGGGTATCGGCGATATCGAGCGCGTTGTCGAAATTCTCCGACTTGTACATACCGAGGATAGTTGTGAGCTTTTCGTGACCGAAAGCCTCCTCGCGGTCGGTGGAGGTAGCCTCGCCAATGAGCACCTTTGTCTCCTCGGGAACCTCAAAGCCCGCCATCTTCGCGATGGTAACGGGGCGCTGACCGACTACCTTAGCGTTCAGAGCGCCGTTGATAAGCAGCGTCTTGCGTATCTTCTGAGCCTCGTCGGCTTTCAGGAAGTAGCAGCCTCTCTTGGTGAATTCTTTCTTTACCTCGTTGTATATCTTCTTGTCGGCAATAACGGTCTGCTCGGTCGCGCAGATCATACCGTTATCGAAGGTCTTGGAGTGAATTATCGAGTTGACCGCACATACGATATCGGCAGACTGGTCGATGATCGCGGAAGCGTTGCCCGCGCCGACACCGAGAGCCGGTGTGCCCGAAGAATATGCGGACTTGACCATGCCGGGACCGCCCGTTGCAAGGATAAGGTCTACCTCTTTCATGAGCTGGTTCGTGAGGTCGAGCGAGGGAACGTCTATCCATGCGATAATGCCCTCGGGAGCTCCCGCCTTAACGGCAGCCTCATAAACGATCTTGGCAGCCTCGATAGTGCAGTTCTTTGCACGGGGATGGGGGCTGATGATGATACCGTTTCTTGTCTTAAGGCAGACAAGGCACTTGAAGATAGAAGTAGAGGTGGGGTTGGTGGTCGGGATAACCGCGCCGATAACGCCGATAGGCTCCGCGATCTTGGTGATGCCGTAAGCCGGATCCTCCTCGATAACGCCGCAGGTCTTCACGTCCTTATAGGCGTTGTAGATATGCTCGGAGGCGTAGTTGTTCTTGATAACCTTATCCTCCACGATACCCATTCCCGTCTCCTCGACAGCCATTTTAGCGAGCGGTACCCTCTGCTTATTGGCAGCGGAAGCGGCAGCCAGGAATATCTTGTCGACCTGCTCCTGAGTGAACTCGGCGAACTTCGCCTGTGCCGCTCTTACTCTCTCGAGCGCAGCGTCAAAGGACTTTGCGCTGTCAACGATCTCGTAATTCATAGTCATCTTCTCCTTATGCATAGTTATTTTTTCCGCATTTCCGCGTTCGGCGCGGCTCTGAAATAGAGCTCGTTACGGCTAAGTGCCGACGCTCTCTGATATGCCAAGCGTAGCCTTGAGCGCATACTGTGCGGTTTGCCTTTTACATTCGGGAAACGCCGTTTTTACTTTTGGGATACAGTATTTCCCTCCTTGTTAATATTTTAACACATTCCTTGCGATATGTGAAATGTATATTTGACATATACGTTATCAGCCCATCACATAGGGATAATGTGTTGAAATCGGTAATTTTTTCCGTTTAAGGAAAACATTGGTGCTTGGCGTCGCAAACATCGGTGATAAACTGCTTATCGAGCGCCGAGAGCTTGTAGTCCTTGCGGTATATGAGCACGTCCTTATAGGGCTTTGCGTGCTCGGAGACCTTGCGGAGAACGAGCCCGTAGCTGTCGAGCAGACACTGAGGCACGGGCGACATCCACATAAAGGTATTCGGAACGTTGCCGAGAAGCATAAACTGCGTTGCGCGCTCGAACACGTATATGCGTTTGTCTACGTGCTCCGAGAGCTCGGCCTTTTTCACGTCGATAAGCGGCAGGGAAGGGACGTACGGATCGCCGTGGGTGATCTCGATGTAGTCCTTCAGCTCCTCGATGGAAATATTTTCCTTTTTCGCGAGCGGACTGTCGCTCTTGACCGCCATCTGATAGGTGAACTCGGCGACGGTATCGTATTCGAGCTTTTTCTCCGCGAACATCTCGACGAAGTACTTCTCGAACGCCGCCTGATATCGGACGATGCCGAGGTTAAAATCCCCGCGCGTGACATTTGTTATCGTCCGCATGGAGTTGGTCTCCTTGTAGAATATCTCCGCGGGCTCGCCGAGCGAGATGTGCTTGGAGAACTCCGCCATAGCCACCGAGAAGTAGCTGGCTCTCGGCACGCATACCGAAAACGTCTGCTTATGAGTTTTCCCATTGCGGTATATTTCCTCCACCTCGTCTACCTGCGCGACGATGCGCCGCGCTCTGCGGAGAAACTCGTCGCCGTCGGGAGTAGTGGTGATGCCTTTTGAGGTACGCTTAAAAATGGTTATCCCAAGCGATTCTTCGAGCTCCTTTATCGCGCGCGAAAGGTTCGGCTGACCCATGTACAAATTCTCCGCCGCTTTGCTGATCGATTGTGTCTTAGCGACCTCGACCGCGTATTTAAGGTGCAGAATGTTCATATCAACCGTCCTTTCGTTAGTTTTTAAGTTAATTGCCTTGCTTCTTCGGGAGTGATCATCGAAGTCAGCGCCGCGTCGTAATCTATATCGGGTATTTCGGAAAACATATCAAATATACAGATGCTGGGTCGGAACGCGTATTCATTGCTGTCGAGTTTTGTAAACGTCCCGTCCTCATAGGTGAACAAAGCGTCATGTCCCAGCATACCCTTAAAGTAATAATACTTTCCGCCGATAACATAATATACGAAATTTTCCAATGTTTCGCCGCTCGCCGCTATGCTGCCGGAAGTATCCATAGCTTTTATTTCATCGGGGCCAAGCTTTTTTCCGAATGTCGAATAATATTTTCGGGTCTTTGCGTCGAAGAACCCGTAATACGAATCAAACTGCGCGTCGTCTGTCGCCAGAAACGGACCGTATTTTCTTAGAACGCAACTTCTTTGCGCGAAATGCAATTCTGCTTTGCCGCCGGAAACACCTATGATCATCGATCTTAAATCAACACCTAAGTCTCCGTTCGTAGATATAGCCAGCTGCTTGCAGCAACCGTAATCAAGCAGGTAGAACGTATTATCGCCGTGGAAGTGTATGAGCTCATTAGGGACAGGCTTTGCGCCGTCCGCATTCGCTAAAAACAAGAACATTCTTTCTCCCGTGAATTCGAGTGTGGGAATACCGAGCGCCACAAACGCTTCCTCGGTACCGTCGTTGTCATAATCATCAACGAAAGCGCATTTGAATATCGGTCTGAGCTTTCCGTCCTCACCGAAAAATTTTTCGGGATTTTCAATAAGCGGTTTTTCGGACGACAGGACATCAAGAGTGAAATGCTCCGCACTTTGCTTGTACGTATCCGATTTCAGTAATTCTTCCTCTGCCTTTGAGATATATTCCGCGGCATCTTCGGCGTCGGCGCTTTTGGGGTCTTTCTCAAGGGTGTAATCGACCAACACAATTTGTTTCCAATTGTTAACGACCGGGTCGCTTGTGTTTTCCTCGGGCGCTATCATTGAAGCTACCGCCGCGTCATAATCAACGTCGGCAAGCGTATTCAGCGCGTCGCCCGTAATTCCGGGCGTATCTGAACCCCGAACCTTTTTGTCGGAGCGCTTAAATTTGCCGTTTTCGTAAGTATATACGCCGTTTTTGTTGATAACAAAATACTTACCGCCAATCAGTACGGCGTCTGCAATGCTGTCATATTCGCCGCCGATAATATTATCGGTATCCATAGCGCGGATATCCTCGGCTGTAAGCTCCTTGCCCTGTATCGCCAGATACTCGCCCTTGTTTATGTCGAAAACCGCAAAGTCGCCGATAAGCTGCTGACCCGTGGAATACAGAAAACAATCCGTTTTCGAGAAGTTGAGCCGTCCGCCGTACAGTTTAACGGCATTCCCGTTTTGAACTCCCCATATGTTTGACTTGCTATCCGTACCCGACCAACCCTCGGAGGAGACGATCAACTGTTTGCAGGAGCCGTAATCCAAAACCGCTTGAATATCGGCATTGTAGTAGTCGTCAAGCAGCTCCGCGCCGCTTTCATTCACGAAGAAAAGATATTCGCGCTCCTGCCAAAGCTCGTCGTCATCACGTTTCGTGGCGATAGCTATCATCGCAAAGCTTTCCTCAACGCCGTCTCCGTCAAAGTCGCCTGTGATCGCTCTTTTAAAGATCGGCACGGGTTCGCCGTTTTCATCGAGGAAATCCTCGGCGTTTTCGATAAACCGTCCGAAAAGCTCCGCGCTTGCGTAACCCTCGGAAAAGCTCTTGTAGTCGTCGGTCTCCTTTAAAGCCGCCAGCGCCTTATCATAAGCGTCGCCGAGCTGGGAAGCGCCGGTGATAACGACGAGTTTCTCATAAAACGCGTAATCCACGAAAACAAAATCGCCGTTGTCAAGCGACTTTATGTAGTCCGATATTTCCTCGGGCATACCTGATTTTTCGGTCGGGATCCCGGGCAGAGTGCTCTCGGGAGTTGAGACTTCGGTGTTCTCGGAGTTCTCGAGAATGCTCCCGTTCTCGGAGCTGTCCGTAACGATCGGACCGTCGTTGGTGGAGCAGCCGGAAAGTATGACCATTGCCGTCAGCATTGCTATAATTTTCTTCTTGTTCATTTGATTTCCTTCTTTCGTTTTGGAAAAAGTTGAGTGTAAAATTGTGAAAACAACTACCGTGAATAAAATGCGCTGCTGTCCTCAGTCGCGCTCCAGAGCGGTGATGCCCGAGCGCACCATTTTGATAATGCCAAACGGCTTCAAAAGGTCAATAAAGCTGTCGATCTTCACGGGCTCGCCCGTGAGCTCGAGCATTATCGAGTCCGCGCCCACGTCAACGGGCTTTGCGCGGTAAAGGTTCGCGATCTCGATGATCTTGTGGCGATCCTCGGAGGTCTTGCCTGCGCGGATAAGGATATGCTCGCGCGTTACGGCGTCGTCGAGAATCCTTACCTCGTGAACGTCATAGAGCTTCATCAGCTGATTTTTTATCTGCTCGAGACTTCTGATATCCGCCGCGACGACGATAGTCAGCCGTGAGGTGTTTTCCTCCTCGGTCTCCGCGGAGTTAAGGCTCTTTATGCTGAAGCAGCGGCGGCTGAAAAGTCCGCCGATACGCGCGAGAACGCCGATATTGTTGTTTACCTTAACGGAAAGTACATATTCCCTCATGATCACGCCTCCAAATCTATCTCGGTTATCGGATCCACAACGGGCTTGCCCGCGGGGATCATCGGAAGAACGTTTATGTCGCGGTCTATTCTGATCTCGATCATACAGGGAGCGGTCTTGGATATTTCGAGGGCCTTTTTCAGCACGGGCTCGATGTCCTCCGTTTTTGCGATAACGAACGTCTGTATACCGAAGCTCTCGCCGAGCTTCACATAGTCGATATGTCGGTTGTCAAGCGTGGTCTGCGAGAAGTGCTTCTCGTAGAACAGGCGCTGCCACTGGCGCACCATACCGAGAACGTTGTTGTTAATAACTATTTCGATGATGGGGATATTATGCGCCGAGGCGGTGATGAGCTCGTTGAGGTTCATAGCGAAGCTGCCGTCGCCCGCGATGTTGACAACGGTCTTGTCGGGGCAGCCGACCTTTGCGCCGATAGACGCGCCCAGTCCGAAGCCCATAGTTCCCAAGCCGCCCGACGACACGAACGAGCGCGGCTCGCGGTACTTGTAGTACTGCGCCGCCCACATCTGGTTCTGTCCGACCTCGGTGCATACCACCGCTTGTCCTCCGGTCAGCTCGTCGAGTTTTTCGATGACCGCCTCGGGCGTTACGGGGAACTCCTCCGTGCCTTGCTGAACGGGCTCGCCGAAGTCCATAAGTATCATCTTATCCGTCCAGACGTTCTGCTTTTTCGCAACGCGCTTGCAAAGCTCACCGAGCACAGTCTTGACGTCGCCCTGCAGGGTAGTGTATACCTCGACGTTCTTGTTAAACTCTGCGGGGTCGATGTCGATATGGATTATTTTGGCATTTTTTCCGAATACTGTCGGGTCGCCGATAACGCGATCCGAGAACCGCGTTCCGATACCGATGAACAGATCGCAGTCATTAAGCGCCGCGGCAGCTTTTACCGTGCCGTGCATACCGAGCATACCGATGTAGCGGCGGTCGGTCTGGTCGTAAGCGCCCTGACCCATCAGCGAGCAGGACACGGGAGCGTCGCACAGCTCGGCGAACATTTTAAGTTCGTCCTCCGCGTTGGAGGAGATAACGCCGCCGCCTGCGTAGATATACGGCTTTTCGCTCTGCGCGATAAGCTCGGCTGCTTTGTCGAGCTGTTCCGCAGTAAAGCGGTTCCTTATCTCGGGAGTCGCGGGAGCCTTGCGCTCGTATTCGCACTTTGCCGCGGTGATGTCCTTTGGGATATCGACGAGCACGGGGCCCTTGCGTCCGCTGCCTGCTATTGTGAACGCCAGGCGGAGGGTATCGGCGAGGTCGGCGATATCCTTAACTATAAAGTTGTGCTTTGTGATGGGAATGGTGACGCCCGTGATGTCGACCTCCTGGAAACTGTCAAGCCCGAGGAGGGCACAGGAGACGTTACCCGTTATCGCCACGAGCGGAACGGAGTCCATATACGCCGTAGCCAAGCCCGTCGTGAGATTGGTAGCGCCCGGACCCGAGGTCGCGATGACGACGCCCGTTTTGCCCGTTGCGCGTGAAAAACCGTCCGCGGCATGGCACGCGCCCTGCTCGTGGGAGGTTATGATGTGACGAATTTTGTCGCTGTGCTTGTACAGGCTGTCGTAAATATTCAGAACAGCGCCGCCCGGATACCCGAATACGGTATCCGCGCCCTGCTCCAGCAGACACTCGACGATTATGTCAGAACCTGATAATATCATTTTATATCCCTTTCCTTTGTATTGTATTTTATTTTTCTCAATACCTCTTTATATTGTACCACATAACGGCTATGTTGTCAACGATATAACACGATAATTTTTGACCGAAAAGTGTATAAAAAACTCTTTTTCGGCGTTTTGGCATAATATGTCAAAAGTTTTTGTGCATTTTACCGATTAAAGCAGGCAATAAAAAAACCCTAAAAGCGCAAAATACTTTCGGGGTGAAATTATGGACAAATTTTTTAAAGGAACGCTCTGCGGTTTTCTTAACGGCTTTTTCGGTTCGGGCGGGGGAGTGGTCGCCGTGCCGATACTCGAAAAGGAGGGCTGCCCGCCCAACGTGGCGCACGCGAGCTCGGTCGCGCTGATATTTCTGCTGAGCCTCGTCACGGTACTGTCCTACGGGCTGACGGGAGGACTTGACTTTGCGGGCGCGTGGAGGTATGTCCCGTGGGGAGTTATCGGCGCGGTGACGGGCTCGATATTCCTTAAGAAGATAAAGGCGCAGTGGCTGAAACGGCTTTTCGGCGGAGTGGTCACAGCTGCGGCGGTGAGGATGTTGTTCTCATGATGGAAGCGGTAATCGGATTCCTGACGGGCGTTCTCGCATCAATGGGCTTGGGAGGCGGATTTGTTCTGGTGGTGTGGCTGACCCTGTTCGCGGACGTAGAGCAGCGTACCGCGCAGGGGATAAACGTCCTGTTCTTTCTCCCCATCGCGTTCGTTTCGCTGATAATGCACCTGAAAAACGGCTTAGTGAACAAGCGCGTCGTCAAGCTGCTCGCGGTATGGGGAGTGTTTGGCGCGGCAGCCGGAACACTCATTTCACAGATCATCGCCAACGATCTGCTCCGTAAGCTGTTCGCACTGTTTCTGCTGGCGTTCGGATTACGGGAGCTGTTCGCGAAAAAAACGGGCGCGGAGGAGCAGCCGCTCACGCGCTGATATACTTCGCCAGCGCCAATGCGATATCAAAATGCCCCGAATCGTGCTGAGTGTCCTTGATCTCGCCCTTTTCGTGCCGCGGATCCCATTCGGGAGCGTCAAGCAGGTCTCCGCTCGTAAAGAACGTGTAAAATTCCAGACCGCGGAGATCGCACATAGCCTGAAGCGCCGCGCACTCCATTTCCACGGAAATACAACCGTCCGCCTTTCGTTTGCGGAAATTGTTCTCGGTCTCTCTGTAAAAAGCGTCGGTAGTCCACGTCTTGCCCATGATGAACGGTATACGGTTCTCCTCCATAAACCGCGCGACCACCGCGGAGTTTTTTACCTCGATATAGTCCGACGGAGGGGTGTAGTGATAGGAGGTGCCCTCGTCGCGGTATGCCTCTGTCGGTATCATTACCTTTCCGTGAGCTATCTCCTTATCCAGACAGCCTGCGCCGCCGAACACAACGTACCTTTTCGTTTTTATCACGGCAAACGAGTCCTCAATCGTTCCCACGCAGGCGGGTGCGCCGATCATCGTCTTGTAAAAAGCGAATTTCCCGCCGTTATGTTCGATCAGATAAACGGGAGTTTCATGTGTTGCGCAGTTGAATCGCCCTACCTCTTTACACTCGTAATTTCGCAGTACGGCGCGCTCTATCTTATCCGAGAATGTCAATATACACGCGTCGACCGACGGCGCGTTTTCGTTTACATATGGATTGATTATCGCTTTGGATTTGTTGTCAAAGCTCTCTGTTATCATATTCGGTTCTCCTTTCGTGATTGATTTTGGTGTTCAAGAAACTTGTCGAGCTGCCGCTGTTTTTTCAGCACCGTTACCTTATCGGGATACTTTTCGCAAATGGCTTTGTAACCCGCCTTTTTGGACTTAGTTCGCCCCTCGTGCAGCACCCACCAAATAAATTCCGCGTCCAGCTTTTCGGCGCACCCGTCGCCGATATCGGGGCGCGTTCTGCCTTTGAAGGTGCGGTAACGCTTTACCACACGATATAGGCAGTTAAAACGGTTAAACAGCAGCATAACGATCATATCCGCTTGCTCCAGACGCTCCTCGCGGAACAGCTTCGAGTAGTTCCCGTCAATGACCCAGCTGTCGCTATCGCGCATAAAATCCGCGACTATCCTCTGTTTTTCGGAAAGTTCTCGCTTTTCCCAATTCGGCAGGAACTCCACGCTGTCCAGATGCAGCACGGGTATGCCGTACAGTTCTCCGAGCCGTTTCGCAAGCGTCGACTTGCCCGAACCCGAGTAGCCTAAAATAGCTATTTTCATTGTCACTCCTTTCCGTCGCGCTCGTCAAGCGTTATCATCGGGTGAGTGTTCCCATCAAGATAACTTGCGGGTTGTTGTCCGTTAGGGTTGACATAAAGCTTGGGGCGCGCGTGGTCGTCGATAGTCGCGTAGTATTCCGCGCCGCAGTTGGGGCAGTCGAAATCTCCTAGATTTCCGTATCTTCCGACACCTGTCGCGAGCAAAATCTCCGCATTACAGCGCGGACAGGTGAATTCATAGTTGTACGCTTCGTGATTCGGCAGCGTTGCAAGATATATCGTTTTCATTTGAGAATCTCCATTTCAATGCATTTCCACGTTTCGCCAAGACAGTTATAGCTCTCGGTTTTATCAGTTTCAACGACATTAAATCCGACCGCCTTATAGCATTGAAGCGCGGCAGTATTGTTCTCAAAAACGCCCAGCGATATTTTCTTCACCTTAACGAACTCAAACGCGTTCTTTACCGCAAGAGAAAGCATTTCCTTTCCGTAACCTCTGCCGCGCTTTTCGCTGTCAACAATAACGAACCCGAAACGCACCTCGTCAAAATTTCCTTTGGGGAAGCGCATTGTCAGATGTCCAACAACTCCCGTTTCGTCAAAAGCCGTCAGCGCCCACAAACCGCCGTTTTCCTTGTTGTTACCGTAATACATGTTCATATTATCGGCGGTTATCGGGAATTTCGGGTAGCGGTCGGCGCTCCATTGCCTGAACGCGTATTCGTTCCCGCACCACTTTACGATATATTCCGCGTCGCAAGGCTTGTATGGTCTTAATCTCATCATAAAATACTCCGTTTCTCCAGATAAACAAACTCCAAGTCGTCGATCCTCTTTACCGTATATATTCTGTAGCCTAACCGCTCATACAGCGCTATGTTCCTCACGCTCTTGCTCCCCGTAAACAGCTCGTATCTTTGATCTGGAAAATGCGCTTCGACCGCTGAAAGCAGCGCGGTTCCAATACCTTGCCGCTGCCGCTTCGGGTGAACGATCAGCTTGCCTATATAAACGCTGCCGTTTTCGCAAAATGCCCTTACCGAGCCGATGATATTCCCGTTTTCGTCCGTTGCTTTCAGTATGACGCCCTTGTCAAATTCGCTTTCGACCTCCTCCAAGGTTTGCTTCAGTGGAGGTATATTGTGATCGTTGTATATCTCGGCTTCGCTTTGATAGGCAAGATATTGCAGTTCGAGAATATCGCGCAAGTCCTCTCTTTTCGCCTGTGTAATTTCATTGTTCATTCCCTTTCACCGCAGCCTTTTGGATAAGTACAGCACCAGATCGTCGTCGTTTACACATTCGGCATACGGCTCGCAGACGCGCTCCTTGTACCAGACCCCAGACCCGTCGGGAATATATCCGCGCTTTATATACATTCGCTGAGCCGCGCCGTAGCCGCTGTGCAGACCCACTCCGAGATACACGATATCGGAATAGCTCCCCGCGATAGTTTCCGCCGCGTCCATAAGCCGCGAGCCGACGCCGTGCCGCCTGAACTTCTCCAGCACATTGAAATCCACGATCTCCGGGTATCCCATACCGCCGAAAGCGCCCCATGTATTATTGGGGTAAACGCTCACGTAACCCGCAAGCTGCCCGTTGAATTCGGCGGCAATGGCTATCGCGCGCCCCTCCTCAACGTCCTTTAGCCGCGTGAGCAGCTTTTCGGGAGTGCTGTCCCAGCCCTGAGCGTTCTCGCCGTCGACAAATATATCAACGTCGCCGCGTTCCAGATCGCGGATAAGGACTTCGCCGTCATTATAATAAATCATCTCAACCTCCGTCATATCCACCAATCGGGAGTTATCTCTCCGAGCGTGATCGTCCGTTCGTTTTCGTAGTCGAGCAATATCTCGATATCCTTGTAATTATCGGGCATTAGCTGAACCATAAGCTCCCGACAGGCACCGCAGGGCGCGCCGTTTTTGCCGTCGGGCATTATTGCGAGCACCCGTTTGATCTCAATCTCGCCGTTGGTGATCATATTGAATATCGCGTTGCGTTCGGCGCAGATACCGAGAGTTGAGCAGGTGTCGATACACACGCCCGTGTATATCTTTCCGGACTTTGACAACACAGCCGCCGAGACCCCTCCGGCATCAACATACTCGGATATCTTTCGCTCGTTCTGTACCGCCTTTGCAGCGTTATACATTTCATTCCATATCTTATCCATTGTTGTTCTCCAATCTCTTATACATAATTATTTCCGTGACTTCGTTTGGCAGTATCAGCGAGCCGCAGTCCATATAGCCGCGTTTTCGGAAGAAGAACTGTCCGCGCTCGTCCGATTGAGTAGAGGTAAGCGCCAGCGGATATCCGAGTTCTTTCATCTCGTTCTCCCAGAAGCCGCAAAGCGCCGTGCCGAGACCATTTCCGCGTTCACCATCGATAATATACAGCATATTCATAAACGGCAGATTATCCCAGAACAGCCCATAACGCAGCCACCCGACAAGCCGTCCGCCCTCCGCAGCGACGATAACGCGCCGCCGCTCTATAACGTTCAAAAGCTCCGTTTCGGAGATATGCTTGTCAAGCTCCGAGAGCATATTCAAGTCCTCTGTTGATGCAAACCGTATCATTTTATCACCTGCAATTCTATACCGAAATTGTCAATCGTCCAAAAAACGCTGTAGCCTTTCCGCAAACTTCCCGATATGCAGTCCGTCGACAAACGAGTGATGTGCCTGAACCGACAGCGGCATTAAATAACGCCCGTCCTTTTCGTAATACTTTCCCCAATCAAACAGGGGAGAGGCGTTTTCTTTATTGCCCGAGATAGTGTGGGATATATGTGTGTACGTCACCCACGGTATCGCCGAGCATTGGAAGATGTTATTGGCGGGCGGCGCGGTGAAGTATTCGCGCTGCTCGCGGGCGGTCTTTTCTGCAAGTTTGACATATTCTTCCAGACTGTCTGTCATGGGTACCGCAACCACTTTAAAGAGCTCGGTCTCCTTGTTCAGATAAGTAAACGAGGTGTCGATCCTGTCATACAAAACCACCTTTCCGTCCAGAAAGCGGTATCGGAAATTCTCGATTTCGTTGCCGCACTTGCAGACCGCATACACCATAGCAAGCGTAAACGACAGCCCCTTCTCTCTGATCTTCTCCAGAAAACGCGTAACGTCTACCTCAAACGTCACACAGAACATAGGCTCGGCGCAGTTTCTGAAGATCATACAGTGCATAGCGCGTTCCCATTTGCTTTCGTTGATCATCGTGTACATAACTACCTCCCACTTATGCGGCGCAGAAGCTCTCTCCCGCGCTCCTCCGAGCTCTTGACCTCCGACAGCAGCGCATTGTAAAAATCCTCGGCGGCCTTTTGTCTGCTGAGCGCGATCTCCCTGCCGCGTTCGGTAAAGAATTTCCCGTAAACGTTTTTCAGCTTGAAGTGGTATTCTCTGAAAAACGACAGCTCATCGGTATCGCTGCCGTCGTTGACCGTGCCGTCCGCGTTCAATGTATACAGCGGCTCACCGACCGTTCCCTTGTACATCAGCGACCTTGCCATTCCCATAGCGCCCGAAACGTCAATCTTGTCCGCGTCAAACAAAATCTTCGCCTCAATGCTCTGCGGCGGATTTCCGCTTCTGAAACGGTGAGTATACACGCAGTCGCGGATGTGTGCGGCGCGCTCCTCCGTCCAACCTATGCCGATAAGAAATTCATAAGCCTTTACGCTGCCAACATCCGCGTGACATAGCTTCGGGTTCGCGAACTGTTCGGGTCTGCCAATATCATGCAGCAGACAAGCCGCCGCCAACATCTCAAGATCGGCGGTCGGCTCGCTTTCGGCAATATCAAGCGCCGTATACAAAACGCGGTAGATATGCTCACGGTCATGCGCCGAATCGCGCATACATTCCAGCATATACGCTTCTATTCTGTTATAGTCATTCATGTCAGTTCTCTTTTACGTCAAGCTTTCTGATAACGCGGCAGGGATTACCCGCGGCAAGGCTGTTTGAGGGAATATCTCGCGTTACCACGCTCCCCGCGCCGATAACGCAGTTGTCGCCGATAGTAACGCCGCCGCAGACGGTAACGTTGCTTGCTATCCAGCAGTCGTTCCCGATGGTTATGGGCTTGCCAAACTCGATATCATACGGCGAGCCGTCTTCGGCAGTCCGCATACGGCGTTCAACGGGATCAAAGAAATGAAGAGCCGTTGCGAACGTAACATTCGGTCCGCAGAAAACATTGTCGCCGATAACGACAGGGCAGGTGTCCAGAACAACAAAGTTGAAGTTGGCATAGAAGTTTTCTCCTACGGTTATGAACACACCGTAGTCAAGCTGTATCGGTCCTTGCAGAAAAGTGCCTTTTCCTCGGTTCGGAAGCAGCTTGTCGAGTATTTCGGTACGCTTTTCCAATTCGGTGTCGTAGGTCGCGTTGTAGTCCTGCGAGAGCTTATGCGCCAACGTTCTCAATTCGGCAAGCTCCTTGTCCGCGGGATTGTACGGTTTCCCGCGCAGCATTTTTTCCTTTTCGGTCATTTATTATCCTCCTAATAAAACAAAAACCGCCCTTAACGTAAAGTTAAGGACGGTTAGAAGCTATATAGCGAACTTACTTGAGTTCGATCTTAGCGCCTGCCTCTTCTAGCTTAGCCTTGAGCTCTTCAGCCTCAGCCTTGGCAACGCCCTCCTTGATAGCCTTAGGAGCAGCCTCAACGATCTCCTTAGCCTCCTTCAGACCGAGACCGCATACGTCCTTAACAGCCTTGATGACAGCCATCTTAGCGTCACCGAAGGATGCGAGGATAACGTCAAACTCGGTCTTCTCCTCAGCAGCAGCGCCGCCTGCGGCACCGCCTGCAGCGGGAGCAGCAGCAACAGCTGCGGCAGATACGCCGAACTCTTCCTCAAGTGCCTTTACGAGCTCGTTCAGCTCGATAACGGACAGTTCCTTAACTTCGTCAATAATTTTAGTGATCTTCTCAGAAGCCATTTTATTTACCTCCATAAATATGTTTTGTAGTTGTTGTTACGCGGCTGAGCCGCACCGAAACGCGCTGTTATGCGGACGCTTCGTCGTTCTTCTTTGCGATCTCGTTGATCGCGATAGCGAAACGCTGAATGGGGCTCTGCAGCATAAATACGAGCTGAGAGAGCAGGGTCTCCTTGGACGGGAGCTTGGCGTAAGCCTCGACCTCTTCCTTGGTGATGACCTGACCGTCAACGAAGCCTTTCTTGATGCTGAAAGTACCGTTGGAACCCTCTGCCTTTTTGTTCAGGATCTTGGGTGCAACGATGATATCCTCCGCGGACAGCGCGACAGCGGTAGTTCCGCTGAGAACGTCGTCCAGACCCTCGAGACCCGCGATATCGCAAGCGCGCTTGAGCAGGGTGTTCTTGACAACAAAGTAATCAACGCCGGCTTCACGCAGCTCTTTTCTGAGCTTGGTGTCGTCCTCGACGGAGATACCCTTGTAGTCTACGAGAACGCCGCCTGCCGCGTTCTTGAGCTTCTCGGCGAGATCCGCAACGTATTGCTGCTTTTGGGCAAGTACAGACTCACTGGGCATATTCAAATCCTCCTTATAGAATTTGCTGTCCAAAACAAAACCCTTTCCGCCAAAAACAGAAAGGGAGATAGAATTCATATCTATCCATTCCTCGGCAGGCGGCGTAAACGCGCATTATAGCCAAACGGCAACCTGCTGTCTTTAGAACAGCATAATTATTATACCATGTAAAAAAGCACTTGTCAAGTACTTTTTGAAAAAATTTTCAATTATTCCTCGGCGATCTCCTCAATAATCGCGCGAATCTCTTCCGCGCCCTCGCCCGTCTCCGCCGAAAACTCAATGATCGTTAAGTCCTCCGCGCACGGGAGCTCGGTAAGCAGTGCCCTGCGCCGCTCGGCGCGCTGATTTTTCGAGAGCTTGTCCGCCTTGGTCAGCACTATAACGAACGGGAACTCCCCGTCTATCAGATAGTTGACCATAGACAGATCGTCCGCGGTAGGGGAGTGGCGGAAGTCGATGAGCTGAAACACCAGTGCCAGCTCGCGGTCAGCCGAGAGATACCCGCCGATAAGCCGATTCCAGCTCTGCTTCTCGGATTTGGAGACTTTGGCATATCCATAGCCGGGCAGGTCAACACAGTAAATATTTTCCAGCTCATAAAAGTTGATTGTCGCCGTCTTTCCGGGCACGGCGGAAACTCTCGCTAAGGCTTTCCTGTTGAATATCTTGTTTATCAGCGAGGACTTCCCGACGTTTGATCTCCCGGAAAACGCGATCTCTGTGCGCTCCGAGGGCGGTATCTGCTCAAATTTCCCGTAGGAAGTGAAAAATTTCGCGTTGTTGTAGTTCATCTTTGTTGTCACCTCTGTTTCATTTAAACATTTCGTTAAACTCATTGATGATCCTCTTGATAGCTCCGTCAAGCCTTAAACCGCAGAAATCCCGTATGCTTCGCGGTATCTCACCGTAAAACGCCTCTGCGATACCGCCCGCGATACAAGCCATAGTGTCGGCGTCTCCGCCGAGAGAAACGGCGTTCCGCACCGCGCTCTCGTAGTCCTCGGATTGCAAAAACGCCATGATCGATGGGGGAACGGAGTACCGCGTGCGGCTGTCAAACACAAACCCTTTGCGTATCTCCGATAGCGGTGCGGACAGATCATAGCGAAAAGTCCGCTCGATATATTCCTTTATTTCGTCCTTGGACTTCCCGTGACGCGCAAGCCATATCGCCGCCGCGACAGCCTTTGCGCCCGTTATCGCCTCGCGTGAGTTGTGAGTGTACAGACAGCTTGCTTTCGCCTGTAAAAGCGTCTGCTCAAGCGTATCATACGCGAACCCTATCGGCACAATTCGCATTGCGGCACCGTTCCCATAACTTCGCCGCCTTGAAAAGCCGCGCTCGCTCGCCCAATCGGAGAACATCTGACCGTAGCCGGCGTTCGGATAATGCGAGTAAAATTGCTTGTACTGCGCAGCATATTCAAGCGCACGCGCGTTGAGATTAAACAGCGAAACGGGGCGGCTGTCAAGCGTGATCGCTTTACAAACCGCCGCCGTCATAACCGTATCGTCCGTGAATGTCGACTCCCTGTGAAGTTCAAAATCGTAATCTTTCGTGCAGTGGACTTCATAATATGAGCCGATAATATCCCCGAAAACAGCGCCCCAAATCATGCGTTGAGCACGGGCTTCTTGAGCTCCGTTTTCTCGGATATCACCTTTTTCTTGGGCTTATCGCCGACAGTCTTTACGGGACTGCAATTCGGCAGTACAAGCGCAGTTTCAAGCACCGTGGAAATATCCTCGGCGATAACGAACCTGATATTTTCGCGCACTTTTTTGTCGATCTCGTCAAGATCGGGTTCGTTATCCTTGGGAATGCAGACCGTTTTGATGCCCGCGCGGTATGCCGCCATCGTCTTTTCCTTGAGCCCGCCTATCGGGAGCACCTTTCCGCGCAGGGTTATCTCGCCCGTCATTGCCACGTCGCGGCGCACGGGAGTGCCCGAAAGCGCGGAGATAAGCGCCGTCGTGAGCGTCACGCCCGCGGACGGTCCGTCCTTGGGAACAGCGCCCTCGGGAGCGTGGACGTGGATATCCTTGTCCTTGTAGAACGACGGATCGATTCCGTACTTTTCGGCGAGCGACCGCGCCAGCGAGACCGCTATCTTCGCGGATTCCTTCATCACGTCGCCGAGCGAGCCCGTGAACTCGGTCTTGCCCGTGCCCTCGAGCACCAGCACCTCCAGCGGCAGCATAGTGCCGCCGACGGACGTCCACGCCAGTCCGTTCACCAAGCCCACCTCGTCGTGCGCTGCAAGAACCTCGGGGCGGTATTTTCGCGTGCCGAGGAAGTCCGTGAGATTGCTCTCGGTGACCTTAACGGCGGTCTCGCCCGAAACGAGCATTTTCGCCGTCTTTCGGCATACCTCGCCGATCTTGCGTTCGAGCTTGCGCACGCCCGCCTCGCGGGTGTAGAAGTCGATCATGGAGTACAGAGCCTTATCGTTTATTTTCAGCGTTTTGGAGCTTTCTCCGTGCTTTTTGAGCTGCTTGGGAACAAGGTGCTTCTTCGCGATGTTGAACTTCTCCTCGCGCGTGTAGCTCGACAGCTCGATGACCTCCATACGGTCAAGGAGCGGCGCGGGGATAGTATCGAGGCTGTTGGCTGTGGTGATGAACAGCACCTCGCTGAGATCCACGGGAACCTCTATATAATGGTCGACGAACGCGTTGTTCTGCTCCGCGTCGAGCACCTCCAGCATAGCCGAGGACGGGTCGCCCTTGTAGTCGCTGCCCATCTTGTCGATCTCGTCAAGCAGTATAACGGGATTTATCGTTTTAGCTTGTTTCAGCGCATTGATAATACGCCCCGGCATAGCTCCGACATAGGTCTTTCTGTGACCGCGTATCTCAGCCTCGTCATGCACGCCGCCGAGCGATATGCGCGCGTACTTGCGCCCGAGCGCTTCCGCGATGGAGCGTCCTATCGAGGTCTTGCCCACTCCGGGAGGACCGTACAGGCAGATTATCTGCCCCTTGACGTCGGGCGCGAGCGCCCTTACCGACAGCGTTTCGAGAATACGCTCCTTTACCTTTTCGAGTCCGTAGTGATCGCGGTCGAGCTGCTTTGCGGCGGCGGCAATATTGAGCTTATCTTTGGTGCGTTTGTTGAACGGCACCGAGAGCACGGTGTCGAGATAGTTGCGCAGCACGGCAGCCTCCTGCGAGGAGCCCGACATACGCGGAAGCTTTTCGGCTTCCTTGATGAGTTTTTCTTCGTGCTCCTCCGCGAGACCGAGACGGCATATTTTCTCTATGTACTCGTCGCATTCCTCCATCGGGCTGTCGCCGTCGCCGAGCTGACGCGAGATGGCTTTCAGCTGCTCGCGGAGGTAGTATTCGCGCTGGTTTTTGTCTATCTGCTCGTGCACCTGCTCTTGAATCTCGATCTCGGTCAGCATGATCTCGACCTCGCTCTCGAGCATGGAGATGAGCGACTTTATCCGTTTGAGAGTGCCGTTTGTTTCGAGCAGCTCCTGCTTGTTTTCGAGCTTGAGCACGACGTTGAAAACGACCTTGTCGAACAGCCGTGCGCAGTCCTCCTCCGAGATTATGCTCTCGTAGAGGTCTTTCGGCATTTTCGGGGATATCTGGGCGTAGTTGTCGAACGCCTCCTTGAGCGCGCGCTTGACCGCTGTCTGAGTGGAATCGGACATTGCCGCGCCGCGGGGAGGGTACGGCTTGACCTCAAACTTGAGGTAATTCTTGTCGGGTATGTACTTCACCGTTTTCGCGCGGTAAAGCCCCTCGACGAGCACGCGCGTGGAGCCGTCGGGCGTTGTGAGCAGCTGCTTTATCTGCCCGACAACGCCGATCTCGTAGATATCATCGGGAACAGGGTCGGTCTCTGACGCATCCTTCTGCGCCACGAGAAACACTAAGCCGTCCTTGCCCGCGGCAGCCTTGAGCGCGTTTACGGAGCGCTCTCTGCCCACGTCGAAGTGGAGCACCATTGACGGGAAAACCACCAATCCGCGCAGCGAGATGGCGGGTATTATAATATTATTGTTAGCCATATGTCGTAATTCCTACCTTTCATATATGTTCAATGTTTTATGTCTGTTACTTATCACGATAACCATTATACAGTATTTCCGCTGAAATTTCAAGTCCAAAAGAATTCCGTTTTTTTATGAAATTAACGGAAAATCAGCGTGCATATCCCGAATACCACGGGCTGATGGAGCATATATATCCAGATGGTGTGCTGCCCGACGGCGCACAGCCAGCCGATATGCTTGTCGTAGAAGAACTTTGGCAGCGCGCCGTCCTTTGCCCAGATACCGAAGCAGCTCCCCGCCGCGAACAGGAAGAACCACGGCATAAGCGGAAAATAGTCGGACGAGCCGAAGCCGGGCGAATGAAGCCCCAACGGAAACAGCGCCGCATTGTAAGCCGCCGCGGGCAGCTCCCACTCGAAAAGACCCTTTATACCAAAAGTGCCGTATGCGATAATGTTTCCGTATTGATCGGCGGTCAGACGGGGAATGTTCCATGTCAGCACAAACAGCGCTCCGAAGATCAGCACTCCCGCGAGCGCGGGGAGCATATCGAACAGCTTCTCGCCGAGCCCGAACAGCATCATTGAAATTCCCAGAAAATGTAAAATCCCAAACCACACGAACCCCTCAGAGAAGAACGGGGTCACAAACGTGATTATCATACCGAGAAAGAAGCATTGGATTCCACGCTTCATGTTGTTTCGCGAAAAGCGGCATACCGCGCCCGATATGAATATGAACATCCCCGCGAACACGTCGCGGATAATGTCGAACCAGTCCTCGAAGAATATCGGCACGTCCACGCCGAAGATGTATTTCAGGTCGTACATCGTATGGTAGACCACCATACAGATTATCGCCAGTCCTCTGATCTCGTCCAGCAGATAGACCCTTTTTCCTGTTGTCTTAACGTTTGCCATCTTAACTCCCAATGTAAAATATTTCCTGCGTTTTCGTATGATCCACGACCCTACCGATATATTGTAGCACATTTTTCCGAAAAATACAATAGGGCACTTGAAAACTTTTGCGAAATGTGTTATAATAACAGATGAATGTTTTGTGAAAATCGACAAGGGGGTATCTCGTAATGGCTGAAAAATGGGATCTTTACGATATTAACCGCTTAAAAACCGGAGAGACAACAGAGCGCGGAGGAACTATACCGCCCGATCGTTATCATCTCGTTGTACACGTTTGCATATTCGGCAGCGACGGAAGAATGCTGATACAGCAGCGCCAGCCGTTCAAGGAGGGCTGGAGCAATATGTGGGACGTGACCGTCGGCGGATCCGCGGTTTCGGGTGATACCAGCCAAACCGCCGCCGAGCGTGAGGTCATGGAGGAGATAGGTCTGCCGTTATCGCTTGACGGCGAAAGACCGCGATTTACGATAAATTTTGACGTCGGCTTTGACGACATCTGGTGCATAAACCGCGACGTTGACATTTCCGCGCTGAAGCTGCAATACGAGGAAGTCCAAGCCGTCAAATGGGCGACAAAAGAGGAGATACTCGCGATGATAGACAGCGGCGAGTTTATACCGTATCATAAATCGCTTATTGACCTGTTTTTTCTGTATTCGGGTCAGATAGGTACTTTCGACAACCGGCACAGTGAGAACAAGTGATACAAGGAATGTAAAATTTTGGAATATATACATATCGGACAAGTTAAGATAGAGAAAACCGCCGCGCTCGCTCCAATGGCGAGCGTCGCGGACAAGGCATACCGCACGATTGCAAAGGAGTTCGGCGCGGCATACTGCGTCGGCGAAATGGCGAGCTGCAAGGGTTTGTGCTATTCGGACAAGAAAACAGCCGCGCTGCTTACGGTCACGGATACAGAGCGCCCCATGGCGGTGCAGCTTTTCGGCGCCGAGCCCGAGTTTATGTACAAAGCGGTCAAGATAGCCGAGCGGTACAAGCCCGACATAATCGACATCAACGCTGGCTGTCCGATGCCGAAGATAGTCACGGGCGGTGCGGGGAGCGCGCTGATGAAAACTCCCGAGCTGTTCGGTGAGCTGATAAAGGCGGCGGTCTCGGCGACCGATATCCCCGTCACCGTGAAGATACGCAAGGGCTGGGATAACGATCACGTCAACGCCGTGGAGCTCGCCCGGATCGCAGAACGGAGCGGCGCGGCGGCTGTCGCCGTCCACGGGCGCACCAAGGAGCAGCTTTACTCTGGAAAAGCGGATTGGGATATCATCAAGGCGGTCAAGAGCGCGGTCTCGATACCCGTTATCGGGAACGGCGACGCCGCGAGCCCCGAGGACTGCGAGCGTATGTACGAGTACACGGGCTGCGATCTAGTGATGATAGGGCGCGGCAGCTACGGCAGACCGTGGCTGTTCGGGCAGATACGCGATTACTTTGCGGGTAAAACCGTCCGCCCCGAACCCGAGCTCGACGAAAGGCTGTCGATAATGCGCCGTCATATCGAGCTTTTAGTCGCCGACAAGGGCGAGCGCACGGGAATGAAAGAGGCGCGCAGACAGGCGGCATGGTACATCAAGGGGATAAGCGGCGCGGCGAGGTTCAGAAACCTTTTCGGGAGCATGAACACCCTCGCCGACTTAGACGAGCTTATAGGACAGATAAAAGGGGGATAAAGATGGAGGACTACAAAAAGAAGATAGCGGGCATCTGCTGCTTTAATGTCAAAAATGACCCGCTGTTAAGGGGCTTTGGAAAGCTGTTCGGAGAGTCGGTGCTAGAGAGCGTGGAGGGATACTCGGAGATTGCGGGAGCGCTCGCTCTCAAGGGGCAGCCGCTGGGCGATTATCTTCACGATATGCTGGTGTTCTCGGACTCGCCGATACTCGCCGAGTGCGCGAAGAACCTCACGGAACCGCGCCGCGATGCTGTTGAGCGCGATGTTGTGGTAATAGCCGAAATAGCGGAAACGGTCTCGCGCGAGCTTAGGTCCAAGCTTTCCGCAAAATATCCGGACTTTGACTTTATGAGTCTGCCGTACTTTGATACGGGCGGCTTCAATTACACCGCCGAGTACTTTATTCACTATGTTAAAGTGCACGGCAGCGGCATTTTCGCGAAATACAGGGCGTTCACGTTCGATGGGGAGCTGCTTCCCGTCGAGAGCACCGACCCGATACGCCTGACCGACCTCAAGAACTACGAGGAGCAGCGGCGGCAGGTCGTGGACAACACACTGTGCTTCTTGCGCGGAAAGCCCGCTCAGAACGTGCTCCTTTACGGCGACAGGGGCACGGGAAAGTCCAGCACGGTCAAGGCGGTGCTCAACGAGTTTGACGAGCTGCGCATGGTCGAGGTGTCGAAGAGCGACGTTGCGGTGCTGCCCGTGCTTTTCCGCAGGCTGCGCGATATCCCGTTGAAATTTATCATCACTATCGACGACCTTGTGTTCAATGAGAATGACGATCGCTTCGGCATACTGAAAGCCGCGCTGGAGGGCTCGTTGTCGGCGAAGCCCGATAACATTCTCATTTACGCGACCACCAACCGTCGCAAGCTGATACGCGAGACGGCTGCCGACCGCGAGATATCCGGAGCGGACGCTATAGACGAGAGCATGTCGCTCGCGGACAGATTCGGCTTGTTTATCACATTTATGAGACCCGATAAGCAGATGTTTATGGATATCGTCGGAAAGCTCGCTGCGGATAAGGGGCTGACCGTTCCCGAGGACAGGCTGACCGTCGCTGCGGAGCGTTTCGCGCTTCGGCACGGAGGACGTTCACCGAGAACGGCACGACAGTTTGTGGACTGGCTTGACGGAAGAATTTCACTTGATCTGGAGTATTGATTATGAACAAATTTCTCAAAATATTTACAATATGCGTAACATGCACACTTTTGCTGACGGCGTGCGACAAGGAAGAGCCCGAGAGCTCCGAGCCGTCCGAGATAGTCGTTTCGGGCGGCGACGATATCTCCGAGCCCGAAAAACTGCCGTTCCCCGTGACGGTCTGCGGAGTGCGCGTCGGAAAGGCGGTCGAGAGGGCGGTCAGCCTGTCTCCCGCGGCGACGGAGATAATCTGCGAGCTCGGCTTCGGCAACTCGCTTGTCGGAGTGAGCAAGTACTGCGATTACCCCAAGGGGCTGTCGGCGGTCAGAGTGGGCAGCACCGAGAACCCCGACGTCGACGGGATAATCGAGCTTGCTCCCGACGCGGTGTTCACGCTTACGCCGCTCTCGGAGCGCGAGGCATACGCTCTCGAGCAGGCGGGCATAGCAGTACTCACCGCGCCCGCGCCCGTAAACATCGAGCAGTACTCCTCGCTGTACAAGGAGATAGCCTCGGCGTTCTACGGCAAGGAGCTGACGGACAGCCAAAAAGATGAATCCAAGGCGCTCCGTATAAGCAAGGAAGCGCGCGCGGCGCTCGAAAGGGCGGCGCAGGCAGTCGAGCCTTACACGTTCGTATACGTCACGGGCAAGGGCAAAATCGCGGGCGTTGATACATTCGAGAGCGCGGTGCTGTCGCTCGCGGGGGAGAACCGCGTATCTGGCAGCGGCTACATAGAGACCAATCAGCAGTTCTCCGAGATACCGACGTTTCTCATAGCCGACATGACGCTCTCCGAGGACGAGATACACGACGATGAGTTCTTGGAGTACTTCCTCGACAACGGCGCGGAGCTTGTCTTTGTCGACCCGCGCTGCTTTGAGAGACCGACCGCGCGGACTGCCGAGGTGTTCGCGGTGCTGAGTGGCGCGGAGCCCGTGCAGGCTCCCGAGACCACCGAGGAGACTACCGAAGAGGGCGGTTATTGGGGTACCACCGAGGAAGCCCACGGTTACGTTGAATAACAACAAAGAGGCAGGCTTACGGCTTGCCTCTTTCATGTTTGTGCGGTTTCTCGCCGCCGGCTTTATCCCCGACAAATTTGTCATCGGCGCGTAAATTATGTAAGTTTGTCAATGATATTGGACAAACTTTTTGAAAAATTCGATAGGCGAC
>CAMWVP010000016.1 GCA_947177735.1 uncultured Clostridia bacterium | reverse complement strand
CTCTCGGAGCGGCGCTCGGCACGGGCGGCGACGGTATCGGATAATCGTCGTCAAGCGGCGGCGCGTCATCGTCCGTAAGGGGCGGCGGCTCGGGCTCCGCGTACCGTTGAGCAGGCTGCGCGGGCTCGGCAGGCTTTGGAGCGGACTGAACAGTCGGCGCGGGTGGCGCAACAGGCGTGACCGCAGCAGGAACAGCAGTCGCTTTGACCTGCGCAGGCTGTTCCGCGGGCATTTCCGTACCTGCGCACAGCCGCACAAAGCACATTTCGGCAAGGGTCTTGCGCTGCTTTGCCCTGCCGACACCGTCGGCGCACTGCTGAAGCAGCGTTATGCAGCGAAGTATGTCCGCGAGCGTGTACATATCCGAGATACGCGCAAGCTCGGGGAGCTCGTCCGGAAGCGCCGTAAGCAGATCCGTATCGTTCGGAGCCGCCTTGTACAGCATAAAATCGCGGTACTGCTCCGAAAGCTCGTTCACGATGAGCGCGATGTCCTTGGAGCCCTTATGCAGCTCGCTAAGCAGACGTATGCAGCCCGCCGTGTCCTTTCGCGCTATCATTTCCATAAACGCGAACAGATGCTTTTTATCGGCAACGCCCGCACATTCGCGCACGACGTTCGTTGTAATGCGGGTATCCGCCGAAATGCAGCGGTCAAGCACCGACAGCGCGTCTCTCATTCCGCCGTCCGACAGGCGCGAGATGAGCTCCGCAGCGTCACGCTCCAGCGAAACGCCCTCTTTTTCCGCGATATCGAGCAGCCTGTCGGCACTGTCCGCGATATCCACGCGCCTGAACTCAAAGCGCTGGCATCTCGACAGGATCGTCGCGGGTACTTTATTAAGCTCCGTAGTCGCCAATATAAACTTAACATGCGGCGGCGGCTCCTCGATGGTCTTTAAAAGCGCGTTGAATGCCTGTGTGGACAGCATATGCGCCTCGTCAATAATATAAACGCGGTACTTACAGCTGACGGGCGTGTACGCAACCTCGTCGCGAAGCTGCCTTACATCGTCAACGCCGTTGTTTGAAGCCGCGTCCATTTCTACGATATCGGTCGTGGTGCCGTCCATTATCTCTTTGCACCGCTCGCACTCGAGGCAGGGGCTGCCGTCCTTGGGCGCAAGGCAGTTCACCGCCATGGAGAGTATCTTGGCGCAGGTGGTCTTTCCCGTACCGCGCGATCCCGTGAACAGGTACGCGTGCGCGGTGGAACCGCTTATTATCTGGTTCTTGAGCGTTGTCGTGATATGCTCTTGGGAAATAACGTCGTCGAAAGTTCTCGGACGGTATTTTCTGTACAATGCGAGATACAAACGCTCACCTCCGATGAGAATAAGAGCCTGTCCGCATAGCCGCTCAACGCTCGTCTTTCGGCTGATTTTCCGCATAACTTTGTCAAAAATCCTTGAAATACATACAGTATTCCTGCGGATTTTTTCCTCGTTATACGAAAAATCCGCTTCGAAATCCGAGCATTTCGAGCTATGTGGACAGGCTCTAAAAATGCCCTCGATTATGGGAACAGACTGACTGCGGCACACGGAGAAATCTGCTTAATGCTGCTCGGTTCCCCGCCTGACATGGTTCACAGCACCCCGTTGCACAGGGTCTGCCCCCATAATCGAAAGCATTTTTCAATATCTTATAATAGTATACTACATTTCCTCGAAAAAATCAAGGGGGTTTTGACATTTTATTGCAAATGCGGTGAATTATGGTCTGTTTCGGCGACAGAAGTCCGGTACAGAGTTACTGAGATAAATCCTAATTTACTCCCTTTCCGACTGCAAAAAACTGTAAAAATGCACGAAAATTATAAAAACCTCTTGACAACGCTTATATAATGAGTTATAATAATTTAATGTGAGTAGTTGTGTATGGGATAACTGTACCCCGTCACAAATAAATATTAGAGGAGGAAATGAAAATGAAAAGAACTTACCAGCCCAAGAAGCTCCAGAGAAAGCATGAGCACGGCTTTATGAAGAGAATGGCTACCAAGAACGGCAGAAAGGTTCTCGCTCGCCGCCGCGCTAAGGGCAGAAAAAGACTCTCTCACTGATACGGCGAACTGAATGTCTGACTTCAGGAAACGATACGTCGTTATCAAAAGCAACCGCGATTTCACTTACCTGTTTAAAAAGGGCGAGGCTGTAGTGAATTACGGCTTTGTGTGCTACATCAAGCCGCGCAGAGCAGGGAAAAACCGCCTGGGCATCGTCACGGGCAAAAAGGTCGGGAACGCGGTGAAACGCAATCGGGCAAGGCGGATAATAAGAGAAGCTTTCCGCCTTTTAGACCCGGTTATCAAGGAAAAAACCGATCGGCGCTTTGATTTCGTGTTTGTCGCGAGGGCAAAAACGCCAACGCTGAAAATGCAGCAGATTTTAAGTCTTATGAAAAAGAATATTCTGCCGAAGTTGAACAAGGCGGGCTGATGCCCTGCCGTTTGATCGAAATGAAATATATTTTTTTGGGAATTATAAAGCTGTATCGACTTACGCTGTCAAAGATCTTGCCGCCGTGCTGCCGCTTCTATCCAACCTGCTCCGAGTATGGGCTTACCGCTATTCGGCGCTTTGGAGCGGTTAAGGGCGGTTATTTGACATTTTGGCGGATTTTCAGATGTAATCCGTTCGGCAACGGCGGTATTGACCCCGTACCGAAAAAGTTCTGCTTTCGTCCCGAAAAATTCACCGTCTCGCGCACGGAGACACAAAGAGGTCGTGACTGCGCGGAGCGCTACCGCAAACGTAAAAACCGCAAGAAATCTTCCCATAAGCGGCATTGACCGCGGGAGTTGACAGATAGATAAGAGCCTGTTCAGAATCTCTCCGCACGCATCTTTCTTGCAGATTTTGCGTATTTCTTCGTTGTTTTTTCTTGAAGTACATCAAGTACACGCATTATGCCTTCGGCAAAACGCTGCGAAAAAACGCCTTGAAATCCGCAAAATCTGCTGCAAAATCCGCATACGTCGAGATCCTGAACAGGCTCTAAAACACAGTCGTAGAACACATGCTCCGTACCGGGAGCGTAAGCTGAAGAAAGGTCGTGGACGTTATTCAATTTATTTACAGTCTGATAGGTACGCCCTTAGGGTACATTCTGTACTTTATTTATAAGTTTATATGCTCGAATGTCGGTATCGCCATTATCATATTTACTTTCGTCGTAAAGCTGGCAATGCTGCCGCTTGCCGTAAAGCAACAGAAAAACACCGCAAAATCGGCTATCTTCCAGCCGAAGGTAATGGAGATACAGAAAAAATACAAGAACAACCAGCAGAAGCAGCAGGAGGAGCTGATGAAGCTCCAGCAGGAGGGCTATAAGCCTATGTCGGGCTGCGGTTCTATGCTGCTGACGTTTTTGCTGCTGTTCGGCGTCATCGACGTTGTCTACAAGCCGCTTACTCATATCGTTCATATGAAGAGCGACGCAATAACCGCAGTTGTCGAGGAGTCCTACGCCGTCGAGCTCACCTCCGTTATCGTCAACGAGTACGGCAAGTCCCCCGACGAGATCGCCAAGATGAAGGACAAGGATCTCGCAAGGCACGAGGATATCCTCCGCGATTCAGCCAAGCTGATCGCCTATTATAACGAACACTGCCTTGCGGACGGCGGGAGCGCCGTTACCGCGCAGAGCGTGTTCTCCACTGTCAATATCGAGAATGTCCGTATAGTTGAGACTGTCGTAAAGACGAGCATAAGCGAGGCTTACGCGCAGGACAATTCCAACACCCAGTTTGCTCATACCGACCTGTACAAGATATCGGACGAGGAAAAGACCGCGCTTGAAGCGCTGACCGACGAAGCCGAAAAGACCGCGTACCGCGCCGAGCACGCTTTCAGCAAGAGCTTCACCGACGTGCTGAACAATGTGCAGCTGCATTACGGTATGTACAAGGCGACGGGCGACGGCGTTGTAACGTTCCAGGCTACGGCGTCCATGCAGCGTGAGCTGTACGCTCTGAACTGCTTCGGAACGCAGACCGACACCTACAAGTGCAAGGACGCGTACAGCGAGGCGGCGGTACGCCCCGAAGTTCAAGCCGAGCTCGAGGAGCTTTACGGCAACCTGAACTTTATCGGGATAAAGCTCGGCGAGGTGCCTAAGGAAAATATGCACTTCCCGATGCTGCTCGTGCCTATAATCTCGTTCCTGATGTCGCTCGTGCAAACGTTCGTATCCAACAAGATAATGGCGCAGACCAATCCCGAGGCGGCGGCTTCCATGGGTCCGATGAAGGTCACTATGTACCTTATGCCGCTTATGTCGCTCTGGATCGCGTTCACGGTTCCCGCGGGTGCGGGCTTCTACTGGACGATAAGCTATGTGTTCGGTATCGCGCAGACGCTGGTGCTCAACAAGGTGTACAACCCCGTTAAGCTCAAGGAGCAGGCGCTTGCCGAGTACAAGGCTCGCCAGGAAAAGACCGTAAACGTTGAGGCTGTAAAAGTCGTAAACGAGAACGGAGAGGAAGAGACGCTC
Organism: uncultured Clostridia bacterium; assembly: GCA_947177735.1. GTDB lineage: Bacteria > Bacillota > Clostridia > Oscillospirales > Ruminococcaceae > CAG-115. Next base: position 29,643 of record CAMWVP010000016.1, on the reverse strand, counting down.
TCTCAGAAAGAGATCAACCGCCGCAGGCTCGCGGCTGCCCGAAAGGCGGACGCAGAGAAGTACGGCGAGGAATATCACGACGATGACGATGATTGATCGTTGTCGGAAAGGGGATCATATGGAAAAAGAATTCACAGCAAAAACCTTAGACGAAGCCAAGGCGCTTGCCGCTCGGGAATTCGGAGCAAGCGTTGACGACATTGAATTTGAGGTGCTCGAGCAGCCTAAAAAGACGCTTTTCGGGCTGAGAGGCGAGGCTAAGGTCAAGGCAGTCTATGAAGCTCCCGCGCCGGCTCCCGCAGCAGCTGTCGAGGAAACTGCCGAACCCGAAACAGAAGAAGAGTTCGCCGAGGCTCAGACCGATGAGACTGAGAATGAGGACGGCGAGTTGCCCGACGATTTTGATGTCAGCAGCAGCCTCAAGGTCAAGATGGCGGTCGAGTATCTGACCGACGTCCTTCACGCGCTCGGACTGGAGAATTTCGAGATCACGCCCATCAAACGCGAGGGCAATGTTGTGCTGAACATCACGGGCGAAAAGCTCGGTATCGTTATCGGCAAGCGCGGCGAAACGCTCGATAGCCTGCAATATCTGACGATCCTCGCGTCCAACCGCGCCGAGGAGAGCTTCTGCCGTATCTCGCTCGACTGCAACGACTACCGCGACAAGCGCCGCGAGACCCTTGACGCACTTGCGAGAAAGACCTCCGCTAAGGTCATCAAGCAGGGCAGAAAGATCGCTCTCGAGCCTATGAACCCCTATGAGAGACGTATAATCCACAGCTGTGTTGCCGAGATAGAGGGCGTTTCCAGCCGCTCTACGGGCACCGAGCCTTACAGAAAGGTCGTTATCTACGCGGATAAGCCGAAGTTCGACAACCGCCGCCGCGGCAGCCGCCGACCCTCCGACGGCGCGTCCACGAGAAACTACCGCCAGTCGGGAGGCTTCTCGACCAGCTTTGAGCGCGAGTACAAGCGCAAGCAGTACCAGCCCGACGAAAACGCGAACGCGGGCGAGTTCTCCAAGGAGACCGTCGACACCGAAAGAAACGCTACTCTTTACGGAAAAATCGAGCTTTGATAATTGCGCACCCGAGGGCTTGAGCCTTCGGGTGTTTACGTGCTTTGAGCACTTCTCTTCCGCGGCGCACGAGAAAAGGGGATTTTTTCGGTGTTTTACCCGCCGGAGGCAGAGAAAACACCGAAAATAGGTTTAAAATATGGCAATAGGGTCAATATAGAAAATTCCGATGGCAAGAAACGAGGTACAAAAATGACAGATAACATCATATTCGATATGGACGGCACACTCTGGGACAGCTCCGCGAACGTTGCCGAATCGTGGAACGCGGCTGTCTCGGGGCTGTCGGACAGGCGCTTTACCGCCGCCGACATACAGAGCGTTATGGGGATGCCGATGGACGCAATAGCCATGCGCTTTTTCCCGGATATGCCCGAGGAAACACGACAGAAGATCATGGAGCGCTGCTGTAACGGCGAGAACGACTATCTCCGCGAGCACGGCGGCGAGCTCTACCCCGACACCGTGCCCGTCCTTGCGGAGCTCTCCAAGACCTGCCGTCTGTTTATCGTCAGCAACTGCCAGGCGGGGTACATTGAGGCGTTCCTCGACTACTACGGGCTATGGGAGCATATTACCGACCGCCTCTGCTGGGGTGACAACGAGCTGCCCAAGGAGGAGAATATCCGCCTTATAATGCGTCGAAACGGCATAGAAAACGCTGTTTACGTCGGCGATACGCAAACCGACTGCGACAGCGCTTACGGCGCGGGGGCAAGGTTCGCGTTCGCGGCTTACGGTTTCGGCAGCGCCGACCGATACGATATCAGGCTGGAGCGCCTTGCCGAGCTGCCCGAAAAGCTGAAAAAACTGTAGGAACTTATTCTCATAGCCGCTCAACGCCCGTCTTTCGGCAAATTTTCCCGAGTACTGCGTCAAAGCTCCTTGACGTACATACAGTACGTCTGCGTCGCTTTTCCTTGTCCTCGAAAAAATTTGCTTCGAAATCCGAGCATTTCGGGCTATGAGAATAAGTTCAAAAATAACGTTGACAATCCCGCGATAATATAGTATAATAAAAATGTATGTGGCCATCTAAATTATTTTCGGAGGTCAAATGAAAGTTTACATCTACTCGGAGCTGCAAAAGAAGATCGCGAAAAGCGGCGTCGGGAGGGCTATCTATCATCAGAGGAAGGCCCTGTCGGACTGCGGGATAACGCTTGTCGACAGCGTTGACGAGGCGGACGTGGTGCATATCAACACCGTGCTGCCGAACTCCTATCGGCTCGCAAAACGGCTCCGCAGAACGGGCAAGCCGCTCGTTTATCACGCACATTCCACGCGGGAGGATTTCCGCAACTCCTACGTCGGCGCTAATCTCACCGCGGGATTGTTTAAGCGGTGGATAACCGCCTGCTACTGTCTCGGCGACGTTATCGTCACGCCTACCGAATACTCCAAGCGCCTGCTGCAAGGCTATGGCATCGAAAAGGAAATTTTCGTTATTTCCAACGGCATAGACCTCGAGTACTACCGCCGCGACGAGCAGGAGAGCAGGGCGTTCCGCGAGAGGTACGGCTTTTCCGAAACGGACAAAGTCGTGATGTCGGCGGGGCTGCTGATAAAGCGCAAGGGCGTGCACGACTTCGCGGAGATAGCGCGGAGACTGCCGCAGTATAAGTTTATATGGTTCGGCGACGCCGATTTGGCGCTCGTCGGGCACGAGGTCAGGAACGCCGTCAAGAACGCGCCGCCTAACCTCACTTTCGCGGGCTATGTGGACAAGCCCGCGCTCCGGGCTGCTCTGTCGGGCAGCGACCTGTTCCTGTTTCCGTCATATGAGGAAACGGAGGGCATAGTCGTGCTGGAGGCTTTGGCAATGAAAATCCCAACGTTGTTAAGAAATATCCCCGTGTACGCGGGTTGGATTTGTTCATACGGGGGGGGGGTAGGAACAATTCCTACTTCGCCGATGATCTCGAGGATTTCGTCCGCGCTGCGGAGGGAATACTGGAAAAACGTTTCCCGCCGCTTATTGAGGATGGGTACAGGGTCGTATGCGAGCGCAGCTTCGCCAAAACGGGCAGACAGCTCGCCGCGGTATACGAGCGTGCGATCCAACTCCGAGATCAGCGTCCGTAACAGAGCAAGACCGTCTCCTTATAACGCAATAATGTAACTACATAGCTTCAGGGAGATACTGATCAAATCGTTTTTATAAGATCAAAACCTCGATCAGATCAGTGTTTACTTAGTAACCATTGCTTATAAGGAGAGAAAATATGAATAAGAAAACTATCAATATGGTATCTCAGGCGACCAGCGTCAAGGGTCAGGGCGTAGGCTCGGCGTATATGGAGCAGGTCAAGCTTGTGCGCGAGGGGCTGTCGGATAAATTCGAGATCTTTGAAAACGCGCACATGGCGGCGGACATCACGCATTATCACACGATAAACCCGTCGTTTTTCATTCAGAAGAACTGGCGCTGCCGCAAGGGAACGTCGGTATGCTACGTGCATATGATACCCGATACGGTGGATCAGAGCCTTGCGCTGCCCGCTCCCGCACGGAAGGTCTTTTACGCGTATATGGTAAAATTTTACAAGATAATGGACAGGCTCGTCGTGGTAAACCCCTACTTCAAGGACGCGCTTGAGAGCTACGGCATACCGCGCGAGCGGGTGACGTATATCCCGAATTTCGTGGATACCGAACAATTCCACCCGATCTCCGCCGAAAAGAAGCTCAAGGTTCGCCGCAAGCTGGGAATCCCCGAGGACAAGTTTACGGTGCTGTGCGCGGGGCAATTGCAGGTGCGCAAGGGCGCGTTCGACTTTCTCAAGTGCGCGGAGCTGCTGCCGGACGTTCAGTTCGTGTGGGCAGGCGGCTTCAGCTTCGGACGGTTGTCAGACGGCTTTGACGAGCTTACCAAGGTGGTCAAGAATCCGCCGCATAATGTGAAGTTCCTCGGCATTATCGAGCGCGAGGATATGAACAAGGTGTACAACGCCGCCGACGTTATGGCGCTGCTGTCGTTCGACGAGCTGTTCCCGATGACGATCCTCGAGGCGATGTGCGTCAATATTCCGATACTGCTGCGCGACCTGCCGATATACGACGATATACTGTTCGACTTCTACTATCGGGAAAAGAGCGTCGAGGGCTTTGTAAACGAGCTGAAAAAGCTCCGCGACGACAGCTCCTACTACGCGGCGGGCGCGGCTAACGCAAAGCGCGGAAACGAATTCTACGAGAAAAAGCACGTTCTGCAAATGTGGGACGAGTTTTACACGTCGATATTAAAATAAAAACGGGTGATAATTTGCAGGAAACAAAAGAAAACAAAATGGGCACGATGCCCGTGCAGAAGCTGCTGATAACGATGTCGCTGCCGATGGTAATTTCGATGTTCGTACAGGCGATGTACAACCTCATCGACAGCATTTTCGTGGCGCAGATAAACCAGGACGCGCTCACGGCGGTGAATATGTCGTTCTCCATGCAGTCGCTGATGATAGCATTTCAGACGGGATTGGGCGTCGGTATGAACGCCATGGTGTCACGGCTGCTCGGCGAAAAAAAGTCCGAGGAGGCAGGCAAGGCAGCTGTACACGGGCTGCTGCTCACGCTGATCAACTACCTGATATTCCTCACCGTGGGACTCACGCTGCTGCCGCTTTACTTTGAGATGCAGAGCAAGGTCTCAGCCGTTATCGATTACGGCATCGAGTATTTGTCGGTCATTTGCATCTTCTCGTTCGGACTGTTCTTTCAGATATGCTTTGAGCGTTTTCTTCAGGCGACTGGCAAGACGGTTTATTCGATGATAATGCAGGGCGTTGGCGCATTTGTCAACATCTTCCTAGACCCCGTGTTTATCTTCGGAGTTGAACCGCTCGGCATTCCCGCCTTAGGGGTGCGCGGCGCGGCTGTCGCGACCGTTATGGGGCAGTGCCTCTCCTGCGCGATAGGCGCATTCCTGCACTTCAAGCTCAACCATGACCTCAAACTGAAGTTCAAGGGCTTTAGACCTGAGAGGGATATGATCGGGAAGATATACGCCGTCGGGGTGCCGTCGATCGTGATGAGTGCGCTGATGTCGGTTATGACCTACTGTATGAACATAATCCTAAAGGGCTACGAGGAAGCGGCGGCAACGGCGTTCGGAGTATATTTCAAGCTGCAAAGCTTCATAATTATGCCCGTTTTCGGTATGAATAACGGAATCGTGCCAATAATAGCATATAACTACGGTGCGCGCAAAGGCGAACGCATAACCAAGACAATAAAGCTCGGAATAATCTACGCGACCGCGACAATGCTCATCGGCCTGCTGCTGTTCCAGCTATTGCCCGAGTTCTTCCTATCGTTCTTCAACCCCGACGCCGAGCTAGTGCGGATAGGCATTCCGGCGCTGCGGACGCTGTCGTTCTCGTTCCTGTTCGTCGGTGCGTCGATAGTTATGACCTCGGCGTTCCAGGCGCTCGGCAACGGTCTGTGGAGCCTTGCGGTGTTCGTGGTGAGACTGCTCGTGCCCGCGCTGCCGCTCGCGGCAATGCTCGGAATGATCGGCGGTACGTCCGCGATCTGGATAGCGCTGCCTGTCAGCGACCTGTGCGGAGTGATACTTTCGACGGTCTTAATGCGCAAAATGTACCGTAACACAATAAAGCCGATAACGGAAAAAACAGCTGAGATCACTTAAGGAATACCGATTTAATCGGTATTTCACTTAATCTAAAGGAGGTTCTTATGGCAGTATTGACGGTAACTTCGGATAATTTCAAGTCGAGCGTCCTCGGCAGCTCAAAGCCCGTGCTGCTCGATTTCTGGGCAACGTGGTGCCCGCCGTGCAGGATGCAGTCGCCGATAGTCGACGAGCTCGCGGAGGAGCACTCGGATATCCTCGTCGGCAAGGTCAACACCGACGAGCAGCCCGCACTCTCGGAGGCGTTCGGGGTGGAAAATATCCCCACGCTCGTGATCATTAACGGCGGCAAGGAGACAACGCGCCTTGTCGGACTGCACACTAAAGAGCAGATACTTGAAGCGATAAAATAAACGTCCGCCCGCAGAGCAAACGCCTGCGGGCGGCTATTTTCCAAAAATCTTTTTTATACTAATACCCGTGCTTTCAAAGAAACCGTCTTTATACCGTTTCGCGAACGGCTTTACAAAACATATTTTGTAGCCCGACAGACTTCGCCGAGGCGCACCGGCTATCTCCGGCAGGGGATGAACCGCGTCGACAAGCGCGCACGCGTGCTCTGTCTCTCCTAGCGCAATAAGCTCCTCTGTCCTGTCGGCGGCTTTTTCGATCAGCCGTTCAAGCGGTCTGCATTCGTCGGGTAAAGCGGCGGCAGCAGAGCGAACGGCGTGGATATGCCCGCCGATGCCTTGCACGTTATTGTCGAGCAGCGCAGCCCTAAGCCGCGTAAGCGCCGATGACAGCTCGTTCAGCGGCTCGCTCAGAATATACTTTCCGAAATACTTTTCGAGCAGCACGTCAAGCAGATCGTCGCGGCAATTCTCCGAATACCGCCGCCGTGTCTCCGAAAGAACCTTTCGGCTCGCCAATGCGGATTTGTCGAGTGCGGTCACGGCAGTGCAAAGCTCCGCCGCGCGAAGCTCGTCGCCGTCCTCGAAAAATCTTTCCGCACGTTTGAGCAGATCAAGGTGCAGCTTGTCGAGAGAAGTGTGCGTTTTTTTGGCATGGATAATGTTTTTAAGCAGCCCGATATTCGCTAAAAGATCATCGCGCATACGCACCTCCGTTTATTGTTTTTTCGTATTCCCGTAAGCATAAAAGCATAGCTTAACAATAAGAAACGGAATGATCGGAAACGGCAGCACTGCTACCACGCCGAGCAGAGAATCACAACCGCCGCTTATCAACCCCAAGAACACGGCAAACAACACCGTTGCCGCCGCCCACATCCAAATGGGTATCTTTCCCTTGAACAGCAGCCCTCCCGCAATTCCACACAGCGGCAGGCAAACGGCATAGTAAAATATCGCGTATGAAATGTTCGATAAACTGCCGATATTCGCCAAAGGTCCGACGCCTCCGCCGTGGTATGGAAGGCAATGATAAAAAATCGCTGAGAAACCCAAGAAGATCAGGTATATTCCCAAAGTGCCGATAGCATACTTTAAAAGTTGTCTTTTATCCATATCTTACCTCTAAACGGGCACGACTGTTTCCATAAGTATCTTTTGGATTATCTCCTCCGAGGAGACGTAATCGCTCTGTCCCGCCGCGAGCATAACTCTGTGCCCGAGCACGGACGGCGCCATCGACTTCACGTCGTCGGGTGTGGCAAATCCGCGGTTATTGACCAGCGCCATAGCCTGTGAGGCTCTGTAAAGTGCTATCGAGGCGCGTGGAGACGCTCCGAGCTTGATCTCCTGCTTGTTGCGGGTAGCTCCGACTATCATCAGTATATACGCCTTGACCTGCTCCGACACGGAGACGCGCGACGACATATCGCGCAGATTAACTACCTCCTCCAGCGACATCACGGGCTGCACCTCGATATTATGCGGCATTTTTTCCAGCATCTGTAACTCCGCCGCGCGGTCGGGGTAACCTATCGAAATGCGCATAAGGAAACGGTCAAGCTGCGCCTCGGGAAGATGGTAGGTTCCGTAGGTCTCGATGGGGTTCTGGGTCGCCAGGGTCATAAACGGCACGGGGAGCTTGTGAGTGATCCCGTCAACGGATATTTGAAGCTCCTCCATTGCCTCGAGAAGCGCGGACTGCACTTTCGGAGAGGTTCGGTTGATCTCGTCGGCGAGCAGGAAGTTGCACATCGCCGCACCCGCGCGGTACTCGGCGGCGCCCGTCTTTTGGTCGATAACGGTATATCCGATAACGTCCGACGGCATAAGGTCAGGCGTAAACTGTATGCGCCCGAAGCTGCCCGAAACGGACTTCGCGAGAGTCTCCGCGAGCAGCGTCTTCCCCACGCCCGGAACGTCCTCGATAAGCACGTGACCGCCCGCGATCATTGCGCAGATTATCTTTACGATAACGTCGTGCTTGCCGATGATAACGTTTTCAATATTCTTGATAAGCTGTTCGATTCTGGGATTCATATTGTGTTTTCCTTTCCGTTTTTAAAAATTTCGTTCCACCATTTCTTGATTTTATTTTTATTAGCGGACACTGCCCACGCGATAAACGCCGCTGCCATTATTACCGCGGGAATTATCACTGCGATAGCGCTCACCATAACATCAATTCCCGCTCCTATCCTCTCGAAGCCCGATCTGAAATCGGTCGTTTTGTAATAGTAAATAAACTGCAAAAGATTGACCGCCCAAAATAATATAAACGGGAGCTGCGCGCAGAGAATAATCACCGCCCCGTGTGCAAACTTTGTTAATTTATTACGAACAAAATGCAGCAGCGCGATAAGCGCGGCTATCACCGCAATAGCGGCGGAAAAACATATTGCAGCGCTATCCGTTACAAAAAATACCAGACAATAAAGACCAAGCACCGCAAGAAAATTCGCGCCGAAGCCCAATATCAGTGTTAGGATAATTGTCAGTGCCTTTTTCATTTGCAGCCGCCTTTCTCCGAATTTCCGCGTTTAACCGCAGTCGAAACGGACAGAGCGATCTTCAGCGCCACGCCGCCGACCAACAATAAAGCTATCGCCAAAGGCTTTCTCATAAGCTCATCTCCCTAAGACTTTATATTATTATCCGCCGAGCTCTTTTCCTTTAAATACGAAATGACCGCCGCGATAACGGCGCACACGGTCGTTATCAAAACAATAACAAGCCAGAATTTCGATAAACCGTAATTCAATTCCGTTCCCAGTTTTCTCATTCCCGACCACATATCATTTGTGGGTTTGTAGTTGATATAAGTGTGATAACTTTCCGCGAAAAATAATACGGCAACCGCGGTGATCGGCATTTGAGCACACGCGGGCAGCACGCTCCTTTTCACGCCGAACCCGCGCACCTTCTTAGCCGCGGTATTCAGCAGAGCACAAAATCCGAGTATCACCGCGGTCATCGCCAGCATACATATCCCGGGATTAAAGCTCCAGAGCCATATGGCGATAGCGCAAATAATCACGTTGCACAAGGCTCCGCCAATTATTGCCGCGATAATTATCAATGCCTTTTTCATAAGCGCTGCCTTTCTAAGACCATTTTTGACTGCTGACACCGCAGGCAAGCCATATCCCGCCTACCACAGCAAGCGCTATTGAAGCTATAACAAAGGCGAGCGCATTAAGACCCTCGCGCAACCCCGCCATAAATCCTTTGAAATATCCTATGGAATCAAGGATCTGTATTATAACAAAATATATTCCCGATCCGACCATCGGCGGGACATAAGCACACAGGAAAAACATCGAAGTGCCCATCTCATATTTCCGACGGAAAAGCTTGCTAAGGCAGTATCCGCCAAAAGCCATTCCCAAAATCAGCGCGATATCAATTAACCACACGACCCACATAAGCTTAACCCATATAAGCTCAGAAGCTAAAAGATTACAAATAACCGATACACCGTAAACAGCTGCGATACCGCCAATAACAAGTAAGGCGACTGCCATTGATTTTTTCACGCACTGCTCTCCTTTCTGCGAGTGATCGCCGTCAAGACCGCGAACCAGACCACAGCGCAAACCAGAACAGCCGCCGCTTCTATCGGCTCATACCGCAAGAAAAACGCGTTGTCGTCGGCAGTGGGAAAACCGTATTCACGATCGACGGACAGTTTCTCAAAATAAACAATGATCGTAAATACTTTCCAGGCGGCAGCGGGGGAATATGCGCAGAGGCAGTACACGGGCGTGCCGATACCGAACTGCTTTTTGTATACCGTTCCGAGCAGAGCGATCCCGAATGTAACGCCGATTATTATAAGTATGGACGGTATGGCGCTTTTTGTTTCTATCCACAGCGTTTGCAGTCCGAAAAGCATCGCAGTCCAGAGCACCGCGCCGCCGAGAATAAGCACAACTACAGCCGCGGGCTTGGCGAACGCGGAAAGACCCGCGCGTTTTCTTTCAATGATCGTCGAAATCATCAGCCATATACCGCCTGTCGCCGCAAATGCTCCCGAGGCTATAACGCAGGATAACGCCATGAGAAATTCACCCAGCCCCGCCATAAATCCGCTGAAGTAACCAGCCTCATCAAGAAGTTCTACCACGACGAAAAGTATTACCGAGCCGACTATCGGAGGGACGTAGACGCACAGAAAGAACTTCGCGGCATTCATACCGTATTTCCGCTTAAACAGCATACGCAGCCGGTCAGCCCCGAAAGCCGTGCCCATAACCAATGCAATACCGATAAGCAGTCCGCCCAACGTAAGCACAAGAATCAGAGCCAAACCAAGAACTGCCATACCGAAAACTGCGGCAAGTCCGCCGAGCACAAGCAAAACGATAGCTAACGATTTTTTCATACGTTATTCCCCTTTGTGTTCATTCTGTCGACGAGCGCCAAGACCGCTATAAACAATTCGCGATAACAAAAGCATAAAGGCGGTGAAAGCGGAAACCGCTGCCGCGCTTATTAACCAACCCATTGAAAATAATCCGGCTGTCGCAGCACCCAGAAACTGTCCGTTATAATATCCCGTATCGGCAAGTGTCAGCGTGATTGTAACGCGTATTAAGGATAATATAATAGACGGAGCACAGGATATCAGGAAAAACCACAGCGCGGAAATTCCGTATTTCATCTTGAACATCGCGCGAAGTCTGTCAAGAATGAACGCCGAAAAAGCTGTCATAACTATCGCTCCAAGCAATCCGACCAACAGATTTTCAAGAACATAAAACTTCAAAAACCACATTATATTCGCTAATGAAAGCCCGTATATCCATACAATGCTGCCGATTATAAGCCCCGTCACCGACAATGCTTTTTTCATAAAAACCTCATTTTTCAATCTTTTTATTGCGCAGGAGTTTGAAGATCAACGCCATAATGATCTGCCCCGCGAAAAAAGCTATTGACGCAACAAGCCATGTCAAACTGAACAGCTCGGTAAGCCCCCAGCCCAATCCGCCCATAAAGCCGCTGTAACCTCCATGAGAAACCAGATACAAGTGATGTGCCCGTTCGTATATGCTCCACACCAGCGGCACAGCACTTACCGACGCAATAAATACCGGAGCGTTTATACCAAACCTACGGAACAGCTTTTCACGAAGGAACTGAATTGGAATGCAGACCGCAGCCATGACCGCCGTCTCGCAGGCTATTATGAATATCCATTCACCCGTGCGGTCAAGGCTGACCCCGCCACCGGCAAGCCCAAATACAGCGCTGCCTATAAGCGTTATCAGCAGCCCGCCGAGCGTTCCCAGAACCGCGCATAGTATAACGGCAGTTTTTTTCATGTATACCTCCTTATCAAAGCTGTTAAAAACGGCGCGGCTAAAAACAGCCGCGCCGCAAAAGTGCTTATGAATTAAATTAGTTAAGCAGGCTGTGCTCGTCGCCCGGATCGAAGAGGTGAATCTTGTTCGGGTCAAGCGCAAGTCTGATGGTGTCCTGAGGACGTGCGGTACATCTGGGAGATACGCGCGCGGTAAGCGGCACACCCTCGCAGGTGAGGTACAGATAGGTCTCAGCACCGAGCATTTCGGTTACGTCTACGGTAGCCTCGATGATACCGGTCTTAGCAGCGGAGAGGAACATCTCCTCGTCGTGAATGTTCTCGGGACGGATACCAAGGATAACTTCCTTGTCAACATAGTACTTCAGCGCGTCGGTGTCAGCCTTAGCGGAGGGCAGCTCTACATAGAACTTTCTTCCTCTTGCGGTCTTGGTGTCCTCGGAGCCGAACTCTACGGTGTACTTGCCGTCCTGCATGATGAGCTTCGAGTTGATGAAGTTCATCTGCGGAGAACCGATAAAGCCTGCAACGAACTTGTTTACGGGCGACTCGTACAGATTGATAGGAGAATCGATCTGCTGAACATAACCGTCCTTCATAACGACGATTCTGTCACCCATGGTCATAGCCTCTGTCTGGTCATGCGTTACGTAGATGAACGTAGTACCCAGCTTCTTATGCAGCTTGGAAAGCTCGGTTCTCATCTGTGCACGCAGCTTAGCGTCCAGGTTGGACAGCGGCTCGTCGAGAAGGAATACCTGAGGATCGCGGACGATCGCACGACCGAGCGCAACACGCTGTCTCTGACCGCCGGACAAAGCCTTCGGCTTTCTGTCGAGCAGGTGAGCGATATCGAGGATCTTAGCAGCTTCCTCAACGAGCTTCTTGATCTCGTCCTTGGGAACCTTACGGAGCTTAAGACCGAACGCCATATTATCGAATACGGTCATATGAGGATACAGAGCGTAGTTCTGGAAAACCATCGCGATATCTCTGTCCTTGGGAGCAACGTCGTTTACGAGACGGTCGCCGATGAACAGCTCGCCCTCGGAGATCTCCTCCAGACCCGCGATCATACGCAAGGTAGTGGACTTACCGCAACCGGAAGGACCAACGAGTACGATAAACTCCTTATCCTTGATGTTCATGGTGAAGTCCGAAACGGCTACAACGCCGCCCGCATAACGCTTGTAAATGCCTCTTGCCGATAAACTTGCCATTATATATTACCTCCTACAAAAATGTAACAAAAATATTAGTTAATATTTCGCTAATAATATAATACCAAAACCGAACAAAAAAATAAAGAGCCTAAACTAACAAATATTTTTTGGTCTGTTTATATACTTTCACTAACGTTTACAAATTTCCCTGTAAATTCCACGGGGTTGATTGTCATATTGCACAAAAAATCACCCATATTTGCCTCAACACTAATGACAGAGCGGAATTTTTGGCATATCACACAAAGAACGGCACTGTATTTTGGTTATATTGGCACAAGATATTGTATATTTTGTGAAAAGGAACGCATATTCTTTTATGCGAAACGCGGTCATCTGCCGTCGTGTATCTTGTCCATAAACTCGTTGTACGCCGCCTTGTCCTGTTCGATAAGCAGCTCGACCGCTCTTACAGCGCACTTTATGCCGCGCGTGGAATCATTGGTGATGGTGTCGGGCATATTCCGCTTGGAGCGCTCGGCGTTCCAGAGCGCCGTCAGCACGCCGCCGCAGCGTATCTTCTTCGGGAACACGCTCCTCACCAAGCCTACCGCGTAGATCGCCGCGCACTCCATTTCCGAGGTAAGGCAGCCGCACTTAGCATAGCTCTCCCAGCGCGACTTGATGTTCTCGCCGACGGCGGAACCGTCGGGGTTCACCTCGCCGTAGAAGCTGTCTTTCGAGTGAACCACGCCGACGTGATATTTCTGCCCCGGCTCGTTTCCCGAAAGCTCCTTTGCCGCTTGTACAAGCGCGGTAGTTACCTCAAAGTCCGCGATCGACGGATAGCCCTGCGGCAGATACTAGTAGCTCGTGCCCTCCGCGCGGATAGCCGCCTCGGCGATTATCAGATCGCCGCCGAACACCGTCAGATCGATACCGCCGCTCGTTCCTACGCGGATAAACGTATCCGCGCCGCTGTCGATAAGCTCCTCGACGGCGATAGCCGCTGACGGCCCTCCGATACCCGTCGAGCATACGCTCACCTTTTCGCCTTTCAGATAGCCCGTGTAGATGTTGTATTCACGGTTCTGCGCGATCTGCACGGCGTTATCCAGATACTCCGCGATCTTCGGAACGCGCCCCGGGTCGCCCGGGAGAATGACGTATCTTCCAACGTCGTCGTTCTTGATCTTCAGATGGAACCGTTCGTTTTCGTTCATTATTGTAGCCATATTAACTCCTTATCTAAAAGCTCCGCAATTCGTTTCCGTTTTCGTCCAGGAACACATATTCCAACGGCAGGGTTTCGTTATACCAAATGTACGGATATTCGTCCACGGCAAGCTCATGCGTTCCCAAACCGTCTGTGATCTTCAACACATGACAGCTTTCGTTATTGATAAGAAAGCTGTAACCATCGCGCCATTGCATTACTGCAATATCAACGCCGCGCTCCATCGCCTTAAAGCTGCGTTCAAATACAAGTCCGCCATCCCTAACGGTACACTCCAGCGGGATATACTGATATCCCTCCGTTTCACCGCCAGAAATGAACCACAATAGCGCAGAAGTATCTCTGTCGCACCGCCCCGCATATTTGATCTCTGTCTCCCTATCGGAAAAACCCGCCCGAGCCTGCTCGACCAGAGCCTCGGGTGTTTCATAGGTCTTTTGACATGCGGTAAGGCTTAATGTTAATAACACTGTCGCCAAAGAAAGCATTGCCTTTTTCATCATGTGCTCCTTATATACAACAAAGCGTTTCAATCTTCAAACAACCCTTTCATCTCCCCGATAAAATCCTCGCCGTATATCTTGGGATAAAACCCGAAAACCAGATCGTAAAACTGCTTATCGGAAAGCGCCTCGAACTCACCGAACAGAAACCCCGGATAGCTCTTCATAGCGTCGCACATCGCTTCAACGCGGTCGCGCTGCCCCTGCACGACTTTAGCGCATATCTTATCGTTGCCGAGAATGAACGCGGGGATATGCTTCACCGCCTTGTCGAAATCAAACCCCGGCGCGGGATAGAGCTTGGAAAAATACAACTGCACGGAGCCGTAAAAATTCTTGTTTTTCAGCCTGATATCACGCTTTAAATTGCCGAGCAGCTTGGCGATCGGCTTTTTCGGGTCGTTGACGTGCGACAAGACCGCCGACAGCCCGTCAAGCAGCGCCGCGGGGTTTTCCGCGCCGTTTGCGGGAATCGCTTTATACGCCTCGCGCGATATCATCAGCACCCGTCCGAGCGCGTTTTTCTCCGAAACAGTCATAGCCACTCCTTGCAACTATCCCCAATTCCTAAAGGCAATGCCTTTTTTGCCGTTTCACAGAAAATTGCGGTGACAAGCGTTTTCACTCGACACCGCAATACTTCTACACCGCACGTTCTTTAGGAACGGGGGAACATTCGATCATTCCTCGGGAACAAGCACCGCGTAGTTGCCCTCGTCGCGCTTGTATACGACGTTTACGGCACCCGTGTCGGCGTTCTTGAACATAAAGAACGTGTGGTCGAGCAGGTTCATTTGCAGGATCGCCTCGTCCACGGTCATCGGACGGAGCAGGAAGGTCTTTTCTCTGATGACCTCGTAGCTCGACTCCTCGTCCTCGGGAGCAAGCCCCGCGAACGCATCCGCGCGCAGGTTCTTTTCGATCTTGGTCTTTTGCTTTCTGATCTGACGTATAATGCGGTCGATGGTCACGTCGAGCGCGTCGTTCTTGTCTTTTGCGGTCTGCTCCGCACGGCAGATCATGCCGTTATATTTTACGGTAAGCTCGAGAATGATCAGATCGCGGCGTTCCGCTAAGGTGATCTTCGCCTCCGCCTCCTCGGGGAAAAATCTGTCCAGCTTTGCGTTGAGCTTCTTCTCCGCGTAGTCGGTGAACGACTGCGAGATATTAAGCTTCTTTGCGGTAATGGTAACCTTCATGATAACTCATTCCTTCCGTTTGTTAGAGTGAGACAGTTTGTCTCTTAACTTATTTTAACATATTATTTAAAAATTTGCAAGTAGTTAAGGCAATTTTTAGATACTTTTCACGAAAATCAACAGTGATTTTGAGTTACAAGGGAGAAATTTCAGCGGGTCAATTTGTCTGAAATTTAACAAACTCGGCTTTCCTCCCGCGGAACACATTGTAATAGTCAAAACCCGCCGCTTCAAGCGCCGCCTGCGCCCTGTCGAAATCGGCGGCGACGCGCGTCCGGTCGTGGGCGTCCGAGCCGACCGTGATCAGCTCCCCGCCGAGTTCCTTGTAGCGATGCAGTATAAACGCGTTCGGGTGGGGATAGCCGATCTTGCCGACCCCCGCCGTGTTCACCTCAATACCCTTTCCGCGCGCGATTATCGCCTTAAGTATCTCGTCGATCATCTCGCGGTAATCGAGAGGTTCGTAGCTCCTCTCGGGCGAGTAGCGCACCACATAGTCAAGATGTCCGTAAACATCGTACCCGTCAAACGCGCGGACGTTGGCGAGAATGCTCTCGAAGTAGCGCAGTATACCGTTTCGGCTGCCGAGCGATTCAAAGTATTCTGGATAATACGGGTCTTTGCCGTCGACGAGATGTGACGAACCGATGATGAAGTCGAAATCCCACTCTCCGGCGTATTCGGCGAGCTTGGGCGCGAGGTAGTCCATTATCCCGAGCTCGACCCCGAACAGTACCTCGACGCGCCCGGAAAGCGCCTCACGGACGCGCATAAGCTCCGCGCGGTACGCCGCTGTGTCGAGCAGGAATTCGCCCCCGGGATAGTCCGGGTCAAAGTGCTCGGTGAGACAGATGGTTTTCAAGCCCTTTTCGGCAGCGGCACCGGCCATTTCAAGCAGCGGCTCGGTGCTGTCGGAGGAAAAGGATGAATGCGTGTGGAAATCGGCGGTGATCATATTTTCTCCTTTTAACTTAGGGTAAATCCGAACTTGACCCCGGGTTACAATCCCTTGTCCTTCAGCCGCTTCTCGGCGATCGCATACCCGAACGCAATGCACAGCAAAGTGATACCAAATCCTATGAACAACAGCGTTCTGCCCATATTGCTGATATTGGAGAAGTCAAACAGGAACAGCTTCGCCGACGACAGCAGCGCCAACGCCAGCCCGAACCTCCTCAGCAGCGCGTTCAGCTTCTTAAAGCCGATAACGATCCAAACCGCCGCCATTGCGATGTAAAGTATACTTATTATATAGCTCGTGAATTTCACGTAATTGTTGGTACCGAGAATAGTCGTCAGCGTGAGCAGCGCATAGCCCGAAACGATAAGTCCGACCGCCTTTGTGAACTTCGGGGCGCGGCTGCTTATCTGCGCGGTCATATCAAGCACCGTCAGCACAGACGCGACGTTTACGGCTATCGTGACTATGACTGCCGCTATGCCGAGCTTATGCGTCGAAAGCATAGCGCGGTTCATACTGTCAATGCTGTTCGCGACAAGCAGGCAGATCAGCCCGATGCCGTACAACATGAACGACGAGACCATTCCCCATGTTTTCATATACTTGAATCTTCCGACCACGAAGCCCAATATCAGCCACGGCACGGTGCACAACAGCGCCGAGAATGTCAGCTTCGCCGCGGGGTTCGACCAGACCTCGCCCGCGCCGAGCAGGTCGACGAGATAGCGTGTTATCGTGTCGGAACAGAGCATTCCCGCGTTGAGAAACGCCGCCAGCGTGTAAGCGCGGAACAGATTGTTCTCGTGCTTGTCTTTGATGATAAACACCGCCATAATACCGAACCAGAGTATGAGATTGACGATTATCGCGAACAGCCGCTGACCCATCTCGTGATTGAGTATCAGCACGCCGAAGAAGATGATCTCCGATAAAGCTATGAGCGCGTATCCCCAGCCCCTGAACAGGCGGCGCTCAAATATCAGACCCGCAATAAGCACCCCTGCCGCAAATATATGCAGTATCACATATATCACATACTGCGCGAAGGGAAAATCAAAAACCGCCAATACGGTCGAGATGAAGAAGAAGTTGAACAGGACGTTCACCGCCGAGCCGTCGTCGCCGAAGCGCATCGAGAAAAGCAACGCCAGAATAATGAAGATCACCGCCAGCATAAGCAGCGCCACAGCCGCCTCCAGTCTGCCTATGCTGAACATGATGGGGAAATCCGCGCCTATTACAGCCGCCCCCACTATCAAGCAGAGCTCGACGGTCTCGGTGACGGACAGCCTGCCAAATTCCTGCACGGCGTTGAGCAGCAGCCCTCCGCCGTAGCACACCGCGCAGCATATAATGCACAGCACATTGACGATAATGGCATACTTCGACGAGCCGGCAGCGGCAACGCTCATAGAGGGACTGCCAAGCATATACGGTTCAAGCATTGCCGTAATGATCCCCGTCATAAAGGCGGCAGTGTAGCCGTTATGTCTCGCAAGCACTGCAACAGCGCCGTGCACGGCGACCAGATAGACCGCCGCAATGCAGAACACCACGTAGCCGAAATTGATGAACAGCAGCGGAAGCGCCGCGGAGATCACCGTCACGATGAGCAGACCCTGAGACTTGTACCTCGCCGAGAGCAGTATGCCTATCGCCGCTGCTCCCGCGGAAACTCCGAGAGCCGCTCCTTCGCTGAGTATATCAAAGCCGTGATAGCCGATCAGCGAACAGATAAACAGCTCCGCCACGCCGCCGAAGATGAGCGCGCTTGCGAATACGTGCGAACCTTTCCGATAGAACAGCTCCCCCACGCCGAGCATAAGGAAACCCAGCGCTATAACCAGCGCCAGTCTTATCCCGACGTGCAGGATTCCCTCGGACGCCGCCGAGAACGCGATAATGCCGATTATGATAAAGACAACGCCTATCTTGCTGAGCAGGTTTATCCCGACGAACATCTCGCCGCCCGACACCGCGCCCTTTTGCGGCTGAACAGGCTGCACGGGATTGCCCCGATTGTTGTTTGGATCGTTATTGAAACCGTTCATAGTAACTCCTTTTTCGCGGACTGCCATAATATCCTAGAGCGTGTTCACATTAACCGAAATGTTCGGATTTCGTAGCGGATTTTTTCGCAGAACGAGGCGAAAATTCGCAGATGTACTGTATGTACTTCAAGAATTTTCAACGAAGTTATGCGGAAAATCCGCCGAAAGACGGGCGTTGAGCGTTAATGTGAACACGCTCTAGTTTAATTTTACCACATATCGGCTCACAAATCAAGTGGAAAAGTACATTTTCATAAAAAATACATATTAAAAGTATAAAATGCCCTTGACTAATTCGCTTTTTTGTATTATAATAGATAGATGTAGATTAAATACTAATCACCCATTAAAAACTTGACATCTTTGCGAAAATCCCGCACCTATTGCTTCGTCAAAACTCCTTGGCGTACATAAAGTACGCCTGCGTTGTTTTTCCTCGCGCTAGGCGCAGTCTTTCCGCAAATCTTGTCAAGTATTTTAACGGTGATTAGTATAAAATGGCAGGGTATGCCTGTCGTGAAATCCAAAATAACCGAAACGGAGTGAAAGTTTTTTGAAGAGCAAGATAACAAAGCCCGTGTTCTTTATAGTCTTTATCATCATCACGGTGTTCACGTTGCTTTCAACAATGGGAATACGAACCTACTACGGAGACATAAAGACCTCATGGGTATGGGGAATTGACGACATCAGATGGGGCATTGATATCCGCGGCGGCGTAAACGTTACGTTCAAGCCGCCCGCAGACTACGGAAGCGCGATCACCGAGGACGACCTCAACGGCGCCAAGTCGATGATCGAGGCGCGTCTGGTCAACAAAAACATAAACGACTACGAGGTGTATGTTGACGCGGCTACGAACGCTATCATCGTGCAGTTCCCGTGGCAGAACAGCGATACTTCGTTTGACCCCGCGCAGGCTGTGCGCGAGATCGGCGAGACCGCGCTGCTCACCTTCCGTGAGAAGCACGAGATCGACGAAAACGGGCTGCCGACCGGAGAGACCCTCGAAAAGATAGTCCTCACGGGCGCCGACGTTGAAAGAGCTTCGGTATGGTACAACAGCGAGGAAAAGCAGCAGGTCGTAAAGCTCGAGCTCAAGGAAAGCGGCAAGACGGCTTTCGCGGACGCGACCGAGCGCCTTAAGAACGATATCATCTCTATCTGGATGGACGACACCTGCATAAGCTATCCGAAGGTAAACGATAAGATAAACGACGGCGTTGCGTTCATTTCGGGCAACTTTACCGGTTCCGAGGCTTCCGACCTCGCCAACAAGATAAACGGCGGCGCGCTGCCGTTTAAGCTCGAGATAGACACGCTCTCGACTATCTCGCCCATTCTGGGTATCGGAGCGCGCGACGCAATGGCGATCGCGGGTCTTATCGCGTTCATTCTCATCGCGATATTTATGATAGTTTACTACCGTCTGCCCGGCTTCGTAGCGGTCATCGCGCTTGCCGGTCAGGTCGCGGGTATGTTCGCGGCTATCACGGGATTCTTCGGATTCAATAACGCGTCGTCGCTGACGCTGCCCGGTATCGCGGGTATTATCCTGTCGATAGGTATGGGCGTTGACGCGAACGTTATCTCCGCGGAACGCATCAAGGAGGAGCTGAAAGCGGGACGCACGATCGACGGCGCAGTCAAGAACGGTTTCCAGCGCGGCTTTACGGCTATCCTCGACTCCAACCTCACGGTAATAATCGTTGCGCTTATCCTTATGGCGGTATTCGGCACATGGTTCGGCGCGACTACCGAGGGTACGGTATACTCGTTCGGCTACACACTGCTCGCGGGCGTTATAATGAACTTCATTATGGCTTGCTGGGCAACAAGGCTTATGACCGTATCGCTCTCCAAGTTCAAGTGCTTCAGAAAGCCCGCGCTGTTCGGCGTTTCCAAGTCCGAGCTTTCGGGCGACACCGAAAAGGGCAAGGACACCGTCCAGAACATCAACGTAAAGGCAAAGACCGACGCCGATTTCGTCGGCAAAACAAAGGTGTTTGTTATAATCTCCGCGGCTGTTATCGCTTTGACCGTGCTTTGTACGTTCATCATCGGCGTGAACGTCGATATCCGTTTCAAGGGCGGTACAATGCTGACATACTCGTACAGCGGCGATGTGAACACCAACGACATCAAGTCCACCGTTGAGGCTCTCAACACTCCCCGCGCGACCGTGACGACCGGTACGAGCTTCACCGGCGATCTTAACACGATTGTGCTGTCGTTCGCGCAGGATGAGAAAATGGACGACGCAATGATACAGAGCATATCGGACAAGCTTGCCGAGGCATATCCCGACAACGGCATAGAGAATATCGATACCACCAACGTTTCCGCGTCCTCGGGCTCGCAGTTCTTTGTATCCTGCCTTATCGCGGTAATAATCGCGTTTGTGCTGCTGGTCATCTATATCGCGTTCCGTTTCAAGAAGATAGGCGGCTGGAGCGCGGGTATTATCGCTATCTGCTGCCTGCTCCATGACGTTATCATCACCTACGCGGTGTACGTGTTCACGGGCATGGCGCTCGACTCCAACTTTATGGCGGTTATCCTGACGCTGCTCGGCTACTCCATTAACAATACGATCATCATCTACGACCGTCTCCGCGAAAACCGCGCGAAGCACGGCGGTAAGACGAGCGACAGAGAGCTCGTAAACCTCTCGATCAACCAGACCCTCTCGCGTTCGATAATCACTACGGCGACGACCGTCACCGCAATGGTATCGATAGCTGTCGTCTGCGCGGCAAGAGGCGTTACTTCGATCATGTCCTTTGCTATCCCGCTCGCGATAGGTATGCTGGTCGGCTTCTATTCATCGCTCTGTCTCGCGGGTCCGCTGTGGATCTGGTGGCAGGAGCGCAAGACCGCAAAGAAAACCGCAGCACCAAAATCTGCCAAAGCTTGATCATACTAATTGTCAATTAGTATAAGCCCGTTTCCCCGTTTCGGGAGGCGGGCTTTTCGTTTTTCTTCACAAACATTATAATCGTAATTTGTAGGAAATGTGAAAAAATTTTCGCAAACTTGATTTACCCCTTTATTTTTTCGTAAATATATGTTATAATGTAAAGAGTATACAATGAATTAAGGTTGTATCAACTAACCGATAATGAAAAATTCGGAAAGAGGTGCCCGAAATGGCTTTCAGCGATTTAAAACCCGTATGCGTAAACGACGAGGAAAGCGGAAATACATACATAATCGGGAGCGTGTTCGCGGTCTACGGGATGATCGGTTCCGAGCCGCCGCTCGTTTACAGCTGGGATATGATAAGAATGGTATCGGTAACGCGCAGGGAAATGGTCATCGAGACCGCCGGGAAAAGCTACACCATCATCAATAAGCTGTTCGCGAATACCGAGGAGATACTGCGCACGATCGCTATCATCGAGTGCAGACAAAAGGAGTTTTCGTTCGGCTATCAGCATGAGAAGCGTATGTTCCCGCTGAAATCTATGTACACCGAGTGTTCGCCCGGCAAGGAGAGCTACACCGGAGAGGGTGTGCTTGACGACGGCGAGACCGCCGCGGCGTTCATTATGCTGCTGAACTTCAAGCTGGTGAAGTTCCTGTGGCTTATCGCGCTGCTCATTATGTTTGTGACATTCGGCATACTTCACCTTTTTATTGGCATAACGCGCGATAACATACTGTACTTTGTGCCGATCTCGGTGGCGTCGGGCGCTATCGTGGCGCTGCTGGTGTATATGATAACCCACGCTGCGGCGAGAGCAAAATTCAAGAAGATGGCGGACGCCGATCTCGCGACACGACAGCCCATAACGTTCGTGGTAAGCAGAGCGGGCTTCGCCGCCTGCGAAAGCTGCACCTACGAGGGCAGAGACCTCGTACCGTGGAGCGAAATGGACTACTTTATCGAGTCGGATAAGATGTTCATTCTGTATAAAAACAACGCCGCCGCGGCTTATATCCCCAAAAAGGCGTTCGAGAAAAAGTTTGTGGGCGGTATCGCGGATATCATCGCGCTCAGCCTTGAACAAAGATAACACGGTAAAGGAGTGTGCGCAATGAGCGCTGAAGTTAAGTCGGAAACGATAGATCTCAACGGGAAAAGCGTGCTGCTTGTTTCCGTAAAGAACGGAGAGGCGGCGATAGGCACCTGCTCCGCGGGACATACCACCAACGGCGGCGGTACGAGTACGCAGACGAGGCTGTTCTATATCGGAAACGACCCCATTATAAACCTTATCTGCCCGAATCACGGAAATAATCAGCTTGACAAGCTGGTGTCGTTCTGTCCGGGATTTCAGGGCTACGAGCCGAAGATACACGACGCGCTCGGAAACAGCTTCAAAAAGCTGAACGACGGCGACAGCCTCGCCGCGGGTCTGAGCGATATTTTCGGACTGCTTGAGGACGGCGTTTACGCTGTATATATGGCAGACTATTACCCCACCGACGGCAGCGGCGTGTTCTTCTGGGGCGGCTACAACATCTCTCACGAGGTGCGCGGAACTGCCGAACGCAACCGCGTTATCGGTCCCGTCAGAACGTTCAAGCCCTGCTACCTTATACCTACCGAGCCGCTTGACTACTTCGCGGCAAAGGTGAAGGTGAACACCGATGAGCAGGTCAAGCGCCGCCGCGTTCAGGGTATCGTATATCACCTTTCCGGATTTCATTCCGTACTGCTAAAGGGGCACCACGGCGCGGTATCCTGCATTGACAGGGATATACCGTTCAGCTGCGCGGTCATCGAAAAGATAGCCACCCCGTATACCGATATAATAATGCCCGAGCCCGTTTCCGAGTATATGCCCGAGGAGCCTGCTCCCGCCGCGGAGGATGGAGAGACGGCGACACCAGCGCCTGCGCCCGTTGTAACGCCGAAGCCCGTGTTTGTGCCGGACGGGATAACGGGTTTCCGCAGCCCGTCCGTGAAGATACCGCTCGCGGCGTTCCCGAAGGATATGCTGAGACTGATAATCGAGGGCAGACCCGAATACAAGCCGAGACAATTCGACGTGCTTATCGCAAAGCTCGGTACTACACGACGCAAGGCTGTAAGCAACAATGTGCTGCCGTATTCGGTACTGGAGAAATCGGAGCAGATGCCCGACTGCGAGATGATCGAGTCGGCGTACGCTATCGATAAGCTGTCGGACGACGAGCTGAACTGTCTGCTGCGCGGAGACGTAGAGCACAACGGCGAGGTCATCGTTTCGCCGAATTTCTATTCGAGTATCGTCACCGCCTGCAATTTCCTGCAATTCAGCGACACAAAGCGCTTTGTTGACTTCTCGATAGCCATCATGGACAATCCCGACCTCGTGGCTACGCACGAATATGTGGCGCGCCGTGCCGCAGGTCAGAGCTCCAACAAAAAGCTTTATAACTTTTTTAAGAGCGCTGTTGACGGAAAGGAAGCGAAGTACGAAAAAATAATCCCCATAGCGCAGACATTTGTGAACAGATACAACGAATATGTAAAATAACCGACCGAGGTGACCGCCGTGGGCAGAGTGATAGTCTGGAGAGTAACTCAAAACTGCAATATGAAATGCCGTTTCTGTTCGTACAGCACCGAGGTCGAGCGCGTCCGCGGCAGCGCCGACGATACGGAGGCAGAAAGACTTTGCGGCGTTTTCGGCGACTACAAGCGGCAGACGGGCACCGATATGCTCGTGAGCTGGATAGGCGGCGAACCGTTCCTGTGGAAGAACATTATCCCGTTTTCGGAAATGCTGCACGGTTACGGCATCAACGTCAGCACGACGACAAATGGGCTGCTCCTCGACCGCATAGAGCTGCAAAGATCGGTGGTCGACTGCTTTTCGGAGGTCGTGTTCAGTCTTGACGGCTTCGAGGACTGCAACGATATAGTCCGTCAGCAATACGGGCATTTCGAGGAGGTCTCGCGCAATATCAGAACGCTCGCGAAGCTCAGGGACGAATGCGGGAGCGATATGAAGATCAAGGTCAACACAATCCTGATGCGGCGCAATATAGATCGGTTTGAGGAGTTTTGCAGCTATTTGCAGTGGCTCGGGGTAGACGAGGTGACGTTTAATCAGCTCGGCGGCTTTGACCGTCCCGAATTCTTCGAGGAGAACAGGCTGACCCGCGGGCAGGTCGAAACGTTCGCGGAAAGGTTTCCGAAGGTAAAAAAACTGTTCGGGGAAAGCGGGCTTATCATTCACGGCAGTGAAAAGTATCTCGACAGAATACTTAAAACGTCGAGAAAAGAGACTAACCCGATAGCCGAATGCGATCCGGGTGCGTGGTTCTGGTTCATCAACGAAAGCGGCTTTATCAGCCCGTGCAGCTACACGTCCTATGAGTACAAGCTTGACACGCGCGAGATAAGAAGCGCGGAGGACTTCGCCCGCGCCGAGACGTATTTTCGGCAGTGCAGAGCCGAACGGCGCTCTAAGTGGTGCGACGACTGCTACTGCACACAGGTTTATGACAAGTTTGAGTAAAATACCGCCGCGCGGAAGGTTCCGCGCGGCTTTGCGGTAACGGAGGAAAGTTATGGAAATGAAACACTGTATACCGGCGGCAATTCTCGCGGCGGCGGTGCTGCTGACAGGATGCGATAAAAGCGGAGCTTCCGACACGGAGGACAGACCCGTCTCGTCGGAGAGCGGTTCGTCGGACGCGGGCTCTTCGGATAACGGCTCCTCCGCTTTGCAGAGCAGCTCCGGCAACAGCGGAGCCGATACCTCAAACGGTGATAATACCGAATATGTTCCCCCGTCGGGCGGCAGCTCCATGCCGTCAGGCAACGGGCTGACTATGACGGGAAGCGGCTATGAGGGCACTAAGGGCACGGGCGCGTTCAACTACGGCGAGGCGCTCCAGAAATCGATACTGTTCTACGAGCTCCAAAGGAGCGGCGATATCGACGAGGAGACCGCGCGGACGAACTGGCG
This sequence comes from uncultured Clostridia bacterium, assembly GCA_947177735.1. Lineage (GTDB taxonomy): Bacteria > Bacillota > Clostridia > Oscillospirales > Ruminococcaceae > CAG-115. The sequence continues at coordinate 4,213 of CAMWVP010000016.1, read as the reverse complement.
CGGCGACAGCGGAATGTCGGACGGCGCGGACGTAGGACTTGATCTGACGGGCGGACTGTACGACGCGGGCGACAACGTGAAGTTCAACCTCCCGATGGCGTACACGGCGGCTATGCTCTCTTGGAGCGTTTACGAGGACAAAGCCGCCTACGAACAGTGCGGACAGCTCAGCTACGCGCTGGACAACATCAAATGGATATGCGACTATCTCATAAAGTGCCACCCCGAGGACGAGGTGTACTACTATCAGGTCGGCGACGGCAACGCCGATCACGGTTGGTGGGGCGCGTGCGAGGTCATGCAGATGAACCGCCCCGCGTTCAAGGTCGACAGAAGCGCTCCCGGGTCGACTGTTGTCGGAGAGGCTGCGGCGGCGCTGGCGGCGTGCGCGGTCGTGTTTGAGGATATCGACAAGGGCTATGCCGAAGAATGCCTCGACCACGCGAAACGGCTCTACAGGTTTGCCGAGGATACCAAAAGCGACTCGGGCTACACCGCCGCGAACGGCTTCTACAACTCGTGGAGCGGTTTCTACGACGAGCTGACGTGGGCGGCGGTATGGCTGTACATAGCGACGGACGACGGCGCGTGGCTGGATAAGGCTAAGGAGTACGAGCCCCAATGCGGCGGCGAGTACAAGTGGACGATGTGCTGGGACGACAAGTACACGGGCGCGGTCTGTTTGCTCGCCAACCTCACAGGCGACGACAAGTACAAGCAGAAGATCGAAAAAAATCTTGACTGGTGGTGCGGAGAGGGCGGCGAGAGCGCCTCTTACACCCCCAAGGGATTGGCGTGGATAGACTCGTGGGGCAGTCTGCGGTACGCGACGACCTCCGCGTTTATCGCGGCGTCCTATGCCGAGGGCGGTCAATGCTCCTCAGACAAGGCCAAGACATACATGGACTTCTGCGAGGGGCAGGTGAACTACGCGCTCGGCAGCACGGGGCGCAGCTTTGTGGTGGGCTTCGGTGAAAACCCTCCCGAGCACCCTCACCACCGCACCGCGCAGGGCTCGTGGGCTGACAATATGAATGAGCCCGGCTATCACCGCCACACGCTCTTCGGGGCGCTGGTGGGCGGCCCCGACGCGTCCGACGGCTACTCCGACACGGTATCCGACTACAACAAGAACGAGGTCGCGGACGACTACAATGCGGGCTTCACGGGCGCACTCGCTAAGCTGTACAAGAAGTACGGCGGCGAAACGCTCGTCGATTTCGGCGCGGTCGAGCCCGTCTCAGAGGAGATGTACGCCGAGTACCGCGTCAACGCGAGCGGCGACGGATTTACCGAAATAAAGGCGATGATCTACAACCAATCCGCTTGGCCCGCGCGGGTCGCGGACGACCTCGAGCTGCGGTATTTCGTGAACCTCTCGGAGCTGTCCGACCCGTCCTCGGTCACGGTCTCGCTCAACTACGCGGAGGGCGCGTCATTCGGCGGGCTGTACGAATGGGATAAGGACAACGGTATCTATTATGTCAGCATCGATTTCGGCGGCAGCAAGATATATCCCGGAGGGCAGAGCGCCTACAAAAAAGAAGTGCAGTTCAGAATGGCGGCGGACGGCTGGTCTCCCGACAACGACCCGTCTTTCGCGGAGCTTGTCGGCACCAACGGCTCGGAGCTTGTCCGCGCTAATTCGCTGGCGCTGTACGAGGGCGGAACGCTCGTTTTCGGAACGGAACCGAACGGCGAGAGCGCGGGCATGGTAATGCCCTCCGATAAACCAAGCTCGTCCGATTCCTCGGGCACGCAGTCATCGAGCGCGGCTCCGTCCGTTCCGATAGCGGACAAGGACGGCTTGCGCGTTACAATGAACCAACAGCAGTCGAGCGGCAGAGGCAATACCATTCAGTTCACGGTAGACCTACAGAACGGCACGGGCGCGGCGATAGACCTCTCCTCACTGGAGATAGACTACTTCTTCACCGCCGACGGCAAGAGCGTGAATTTCTGGTGCGACCACGCGGCGACCTCGGGCAGCTCCTACACGGCGCTCACGGGAAGCGTTACGGGCGCGTTCTCGGCAATGTCGGGCGACAAATGCGACACGAAATGCGCGATAACGTTCGGCAGCGGAACGCTTGCGGACGGTGAATCCCTTACGGCGCAGATACGCCTGACCGCCGATGACTGGACGGAATTCGACCTTGGAAACGATTTCTCGGCAGGCAACGCGGAGCACCTCTTGATCACCTCGGGCGGTACGGAAATATTCGGAACAAAGCCGTGATATGTTTTACGTCGCTCCGAAAAAGTTTCCTATATGAAAAAGTCAAAAAAGTTGACGCTTTTTTGACTTTTTTGTTATATAATAATTATGATTATACCTAAATGGAGGAGCATTATGTCTTACAAGATACTAATAATAGACGACGAGCCCATGCTTACGGCGCTGTTGAGCGACCATCTCGGAGACTGCGGCTACGCAACGTTCGCGGCGAACAGCGCCGAGGAGGCTATGCCGCTGCTGAAAAACGCGCCCGACCTGATACTGCTCGACATAAATATGCCCGGCATGGACGGGCTGGAGTTCTGCAAGTCGATACGCGAGCACATCTCGTGTCCTATCGTATTTCTCACCGCGCGCATTGCCGAGCAGGATATGCTGAACGGCTTCCTGACGGGCGGCGACGATTACATCACCAAGCCGTTCAGTCTCGCGGAGGTTACTGCCCGCGTTGCCGCGCATCTTCGCCGTGACGAGCGCAGCCGCTCCGCGCAGCGGCTTATGACATCTCAGGAGCTTATAGTCAACCTTTCGAGCAGGACAGTGCACTTCAAAGGCAGCGAGATACCGTTCTCCAAACGCGAATTCGATATCATCGAGTTCCTTATCACGAACGCGGGGCAGGTGTTCGACCGCGAGAGCCTGTACGAGGCGGTGTGGGGGCTGGACGCGGAGGGCGACAACGGAGTCGTCAAGGAGCATATCCGCAAGATACGCCAGAAGCTCGCCGACGTCACGGGCAAAGAGGACTACATTGAGACAGTGTGGGGAGTGGGATACAAATGGAAAAAGCAGTAAACCGACCGCAGCGTCTGCGCGCAGATTTTATAAAGTACGTCACCGCAACGTTTCTGTGCGTTGCGGTGCTGTCGCTTATCGCTATACTCGGGTGCGTCGCCGTGCGCGCGTATCTGGTGCCCGACTCCGACAAGGTGTACGTAAACTGGGCGGAAACGGGCAGCTATGAGATATCACGCGACGTTAAGCCGAATATGGGCTTTCACCGCGTCACGCTCGCCGAGCCCGCGGACGTCAACCCGTTCTGCTCCGACGACCCGCTTGAGAACCGTGTTCTGCGATTGGGAGCGTCTATGCTTAACGACGGAGCTAAAGGCTTGGACGTATGCGTGACGCGCGTGTACAACTCCCCCGAGAGCCTCAGCCCGAAGCGGAAGTTTGTCTATTACGCCGGCGGCGCGGCAATGGTCGCGGTGCCGATAATACTGTCGCTTTCGGGAGTGTTGATGTGCGGTTATCTGTTCTACGAGGAAAAGCTGAAAAAGCCCATAGACACGCTCTCCGCCGCTACCGCGAAGATAGCCGCTCAGGACCTTGATTTCTCGATAGACTACCGAGCGGCGGATGAGCTCGGAGCACTGTGCGGCTCGTTCGAGCAGATGCGCGCGGCGCTGCTCGAAAACAACGAGAAGATGTGGCAGATGCTTGCCGATCGCCGCAAGCTCCAGGCGTCCGTCGCGCATGACCTCCGAAACCCCGTCGCCATCATCAAGGGGCACGCGGAATACCTGAAGATAAACCGTGCCAGGCTGAGCGACGAAAAGATACTCTCGGTTTCGGAGAATATCGAGGACGCGGCGGTGCGGCTCGAGCACTATACCGAATCGATACGCACGCTCAACCACCTCGAGGAGCTGGACGTGAAGCGCTCTGCCGTGGAGTTTTCGGAGCTTTTCGGAAGCATTTGCGGAGACTTCGCGGCGCTCTCGGACAAGATACTCTTTTCGGAGAGCGTCGGCGCGCGAACGCTTGATCTCGACAGGCAGGCGCTCTACCGCATAATTGAAAACCTTATCGGCAACGCGCTTCGCTTCGCGGACAAGGAGATACGCGTGACGTTCTCTTACGGCTCGGGCGGGCTCACCGTGCACGTTTCCGACGACGGCAGCGGCTTCTCGGACAAGGTTCTCCGCGCCCGCGACAGGTACTTCGTCACGGATCGCAGCGACAGCTCCCACT
>CAMWVP010000015.1 GCA_947177735.1 uncultured Clostridia bacterium | reverse complement strand
TTTCCGAAATTTCAGCGGTTTTCCCCGCCGTAGGCGGGGAAAACCGCGTAAAATCGAACATGAAATCGGAAATATTTAATTGGCGGAGCAATATCAATAATTATGAAAGGACAATACGAAATGCCCGTTGAAATAGTCAGGAACGATATAACAAAAATGTCGGTCGACGCGATAGTCAATGCTGCCAATTCCTCGCTGCTCGGCGGCGGGGGCGTTGACGGGGCTATTCACCGCACGGCAGGCTCGGAGCTGCTCGAGGAATGCCGGCTCCTCGGCGGCTGCAAAACGGGGCAGTCCAAGATAACCAAAGGCTATAAGCTGCCGTGCAGGTACGTTATCCATACGGTCGGACCCGTATGGCGCGGCGGCGGCAGCGGCGAGGAGGAGCTCCTGATCTCTTGTTACCGTAGTTCGCTCGAATTGGCGAAGAAGCACGGCTGCAAAACGGTCGCGTTTCCGCTTATCTCCTCGGGAATATTCGGCTATCCCAAGGACAAGGCGCTGAAGGTCGCCGTGGAAACTATCGGGAAATTCCTCGCGGACAATGAAATGACCGTATATATAGTTATATTCAATAAGGATATGTTTGAAATAGACAACAGTCTGTTTTCCGATATCAAGGGAGCCGAAAATTTGGTTTACCGAGAGAATAAGGGGTGATCCTGTGACTTTTAAAATTATTACGCTCGGCTGCAAGCTGAACTTCTGCGAGAGCGCGGCGATCGCCGAGGGATTTCTCGCGGACGGCTTCACGCGCGCGGAGGACGGCGAAAACGCGGATGTGTATATCGTCAACTCCTGCGCGGTCACGGGTACTGCCGTCGCCAAAGTGCGGCATGGGCTGTCGAAGTGCAGGCGCGAAAATCCCGACGCCGTAACGGTGCTGTGCGGCTGCTTCCCGCAAAGCTATCCCGAGGAGGCGGCGCTGAACATCGGCGCGGATATCGTGTCGGGCAATTCGGAAAAGGGCAGACTGGTCGAGATCGTCCGAACGTTTATGCGCGACGGCGTGAAAACGGTCAAGGTTTCGCCGCTGCCGAGGGAGTTTGACGAAAGCGCCTCCGTTCCCGATGAGGACAGAACGCGCGCCTTTATCAAGATAGAGGACGGCTGCGACAGGTTCTGCGCGTACTGCATTATCCCGACGGCGAGGGGTCGGGTGCGTTCACTCGCCCCCGAAAAGATCACGGCGCTTGCAAGTCAATGCGTTGAGCACGGGCATAGGGAGATAGTCCTGACGGGGATCAATCTCGGCTGCTACGGGCAGGAGCTCGGGTTGTCGCTGTCGGACGCGGTGAAAGCGGCGGAAAAGGCGGGCGTGGAGCGCATACGCCTGAGCTCGCTTGAACCCGAAATGATGACCGACGGGGAGATAGAGCGCCTGAAAACCGTCGACGCGCTCTGTCCGCACTTTCATTTGTCGCTCCAGTCGGGCAGCGACGCGGTGCTGAAACGTATGAACCGAAAGTACGACACGGCGCAATACCGCCACGTCGCGGACAAGCTGCGCGAGACGTTCCCGGGGTGCTCAATAACAACGGATATTATCGTGGGATTTCCCGAGGAGACGGACGAGGAGTTTTTGCAGACGGTGGATTTCGCGCGGGAGATCGAATTTGCTAAGATACACGTTTTCCCGTATTCGTTAAGGAAAGGCACAATAGCCGCCGTAATGAAGCAGATACCGCCATACGTCCGCACCGACCGCGTAAAAATGCTTACCGCCGCCGCAAGGGAGCTGGAGCTGAAATTCTGCGCCAAGCAGCGCGGAACGGCGCATACCGTGCTTATCGAGAAGCCGCAGTCCGCGGAGTATTCACACGGGTTCACGGAGAGCTATGTCCCGGTAAGGATATACGGCGGCGGTCTTGAGCGTCATTCTCTTGTGAAAGTGAAAATAACGGGCAGCCGCGACGGGTATTGTACGGGGGTTGTAATTTAAGAATAATTGTGATATAATATATTAAGGAAACGCTGATTTACCTCGTTTTTTATGAGACGCGGTTTTATAAATAAGCGGATGAAAGGAGAGAGCATTATGGCAATGACGGTGAATGTTAATGTCGATGACAGGACAATGCAGCAGTTTGACACGCTTTGCGATAAGCTGGGAATGGATGCGGGAACGGCGATCAGTTTATTTATGAATAAGGCTATACGCGTACACGGACTCCCGTTCGACATTACACTGGACTATGACGAAAATCTTGACGATCCGTTTTACAGTCCGGAGAATACGGAGGAACTCAAAAAAGCACTCATAGCGTTTGACAACGGTAAAAGCGTTGTACATGAGGTGAACTACGATGATTAAATCATGGTATGAGACCGCATGGGACGATTTTATTTACTGGGAAGCACACGACAAACAGATATACAAGCGTATAATTATGCTTATTAAGGATATCGACCGCAACGGTTATACGGGAATAGGCAAACCTGAGCCGCTAAAGGGTGACTTGTCGGGATTGTGGAGCAGACGTATCGACGATAAAAACAGACTGGTATATAAAATAGAAAATGAAGTGATATATATTGCTCAGTGCGGTTCTCATTACAGACAAAAGTAAGCCCTGTCCACCCGTTTTTCCGATAAGCTGACAGGCTAAAAAATAAAGGAGACAACAATATGGTTTACCGTATCTATGTGGAAAAGAAAAAGCTCTTTGCCGTTGACGGCGTGGCAGTGCTGGAGGACTTGACCGTCGCTCTGGGAATGAAGTCGGTGGAGGGCGTGCGCGTCATCAACCGCTACGACGTCGAGGGATTGTCGGAGGAGAATTTCAAAAAGTCGGTTCCGACGGTATTCTCCGAGCCGCCCGTCGACAACGTGTTCGAGGAGCTCCCCGAGCTTTCGGAGGACGAGCGTATGTTCGCGGTGGAGTTCCTGCCCGGACAGTTCGACCAGCGCGCGGACTCGGCGGCGCAGTGTATCCAGATGCTCTGCAAGGGCGACCGCCCCGACGTGAAGTACGCCAAGATATACATTATAAAGGGTAAGATCACCGACGACGAATTCGCGCATATCAAGCACTATCTGATAAACGCGGTTGAGTCGCGCGAGTGCGGCTTCGAGAAAAAGGACACGCTCAAGGCCGAGTACACGATACCGACAGAGGTAGAAACTCTGGACGGCTTTATTGAGAAGTCCGACGCGGAGCTTGCGGATTTTGTAACTAAGTACGGTCTTGCAATGGACAACGACGATATCAAGTTCTGTCAGGACTACTTCAAGAGCGAGCACCGCGACCCGACCATTACCGAGATACGCATGATCGATACTTACTGGAGCGATCACTGCCGTCACACGACGTTCGGCACGATAATCGACAACGCGGATATCAAGCCCGAATACATTGCGAAAACCTACGCCGAGTACAAGGCTGATCGCGAGGAATTAGGGCGCGGCAATAAGCCGATCTGCCTTATGGACATCGCGACCTTGGCGGCTAAGAAGCTTAAAAAGGACGGTCTGCTTCCCGACCTTGATGAGAGCGAAGAGATAAACGCTTGCTCCGTCAAGATAACCGTCGACGTTGACGGCAAGGACGAGGAATGGCTGCTGATGTTCAAGAACGAAACTCACAACCACCCCACCGAGATCGAGCCGTTCGGCGGCGCGGCGACCTGCCTCGGCGGCGCTATCCGCGACCCGCTTTCCGGACGTTCCTATGTATATCAGGCAATGCGCGTAACGGGCGCTTCCGACCCGCTTCTCCCCGTTGAGAAGACCCTCGCGGGCAAGCTGCCGCCGCGCAAGATAACCACCACGGCAGCCGCGGGTTATTCCTCTTACGGCAATCAGATAGGTCTGGCTACGGGTCATGTTGCGGAGATATATCACCCCGGCTATATGGCTAAGAGAATGGAGATCGGCGCGGTAGTCGGCGCGGCTCCCATTGAGAACGTCCGCCGCGAGCGTCCCGCACCCGGCGACATCATAATCCTCCTCGGCGGCAGAACCGGACGCGACGGCTGCGGCGGCGCTACGGGTTCGTCCAAGGCGCACAGCGTTCAGTCATTGGATAGCTGCGGCGCAGAGGTGCAAAAGGGCAACGCTCCCGAGGAGCGCAAGCTGCAGAGACTGTTCCGCGACCCCGAAGCTACGCGCCTTATCAAGCGCTGCAATGACTTCGGCGCGGGCGGCGTTTCCGTCGCTATCGGCGAGCTTGCTGACGGTCTGGAAATAGACCTCAACGCCGTTCCCAAGAAGTACGACGGACTTGACGGCACGGAGCTCGCTATTTCCGAATCGCAGGAGAGAATGGCGGTCGTAGTAGCAAAAGAGGACGTCGACACATTCCGCGCGCTGGCGTCTAAGGAAAATCTGGAGAGCACTCCCGTCGCGGTAGTCAAGGCGGAGCCGAGACTTAAAATGAACTGGAACGGCAAGACTATTGTTGATATCTCCCGCGAGTTCCTCAACTCCAACGGCGCGGAGAAGCACACCGATGTTGCCGTACCCGAGGTCAACGTAAGCTACTCCACGGGCAGAAAGAATACCGCCGAGGATTGGGCAAAGCTCGTGACCGACCTCAACGTATGCTCGCAAAGGGGATTGGTTCAGCGCTTCGACAGCACTATCGGCGGCGCTACCGTGCTTATGCCGTTCAGCGGCAGAACGCAGCAGACCCCCGTTCAGGCAATGGCGGCGAAATTGCCCGTTCTCGGTGGCAATACCACCACGGCTTCGATAATGGGTTGGGGCTTCAATCCCGCCGTTTCCGAGCAGTCTCCGTATCACGGAGCGGTCTGCGCGGTAGTTGAAAGTATCGCGAAGGTAGTAGCGGCGGGCGGTACTTACGAGAAGTGCTGGCTGACGTTCCAGGAGTACTTTGAGCGGACTCAGGGCAAGGCGGAGCGCTGGGGCAAGCCGTTCTCGGCGCTGCTCGGAGCATACCGCGCACAGCTCGAAATGGGCTGCGGAGCTATCGGCGGCAAGGACAGCATGAGCGGAACGTTCGAGCATATAGACGTTCCCCCGACCTTGGTTTCGTTCGCGGTATCGACGGCTAAGACCGACAACATCATCTCCGCGGAGTTCAAGTGTCCGTACAGCAAGATAGGCTATATCGCGCCGAAGTACGACGAAAACGGACTGCCCGATTTTGAGAGCGTAAAGACGGTATTCAAGACCGTCGAGAAGCTTATCGCGGACAAAAAGGCTATCTCCGTGTGGAGCGTCGCAAACGGCGGCGTTGCCGAGGGCGTATTCAAAATGGGGCTTGGTAATCACGTCGGCGCTAAGCTGGACGCGCTCTCCGACGACGAGCTGTTTACCCCCGTTTACGGCGCGTTTATCCTCGAGTTGGAGGGCGACTGCGATGACGTTCGCATTATCGGCGAGACCATTCCCGAATACGAGATAATCTGCGGTGATTCCAAACTTGATATTGCCAAGCTGGAGGAGAAGTGGAACAACGTTCTCGAGCCTGTATTCAAGCAGAAAACGAGCTTCAAGCCCGCTCCCGAAAAGGTTGAGTACACGGGCGGAAGTGAGCTTCTGCTCAACCATACCTCCCCGAAGATCGCTAAGCCGCGCGTGCTTATCCCCGTATTTCCCGGCACGAACTGCGAGTACGATACGGCTAAGGCGTTCGAGAAGTACGGCGCAAAGAGTGAGATATTCGTTATCAAGAACCTCTCCGCAGCCGATATCGAGGAGAGCGTGAACGCGTTCGCCAAGCTGATCGAGCAGACCCAGATGATTGCGCTGCCGGGCGGCTTCAGCGGCGGCGACGAGCCGGAGGGTTCGGCGAAGTTCATCAACGCGTTCTTCCGCAACCCGAAGATCGCCGAGGAAGTCGAGAATATGCTCCACAAGCGCGACGGCTTGATGATCGGTATCTGCAACGGCTTCCAGGCGCTGATAAAGCTCGGACTTGTGCCGTTCGGGCATATTGTTCCGCTTACCGACAACAGCCCCACATTGACCTACAACGAGATAGGCCGCCACCAGTCGCAGCTTGTCTACACCAAGATATGCACGGACAAGTCTCCGTGGCTCGCGAACTGCAAGGTCGGCGATATCCACGCGATACCCATTTCGCACGGCGAGGGCAGATTTGTCGCGCACGGCGAAGTCCTCCGCAAGCTTATCGACAACGGACAGATACTCACGCAGTACGTTGACCTCAAGGGCTCTCCCACCATGGACGCGATGTTTAACCCGAACGGCTCCATGTGCGCGGTCGAGGGCATAATCTCCCCCGACGGACGCGTACTCGGCAAAATGGGTCACACCGAGCGCCTTACCGACAGCGTTGCCAAAAACGTCGACGGAAACAAAGAGCAGCTTCTGTTCAAGAGCGGCGTGGAATATTTTAACTAAAAACCCCTTGACCAAATCGTCGGGCTGAATGCCCGACGATTTCCGTTTTTTTGCTTGAATTGCCCTAATGGCAATTCAATTTCGCTTCGCGAAATTCGCAAAAAGCCGGGCGTGGCTCTCTCATTATAGAATAAGAGTATTTTAACTAAAACCTATTGACAAATATGAGATAATGTGGTATAATTATAACGTTGAAAGTCAATACGGCTTTCGGCGTTACTTATGGGGGTATAGCTCAGCTGGGAGAGCGCTTGCTTCGCATGTAAGAGGTCACGGGTTCGAATCCCGTTATCTCCACCACTAAAATATTATTCAAAACCCATTTTCTTTCTCGGCGGATTTGCCGTGACGATTTGGTTTTGAACCATAAAAACAATACGCGGAACATTTCGGTGTTCCGCGTTATTTTTTTGTCCAAAGTAAAAAAAGTGAAAATTTTGTTATTTTGACGAATTTTTAAATAAATCTTTCTCGTTTTATGCTGATTTGTGGATTTAATTATCTGCAAATTGGCATTTTTTTGTGCAACAATCACAAGTAAGATTTTAGGATTTTCCCCTGTTTTCGTAATTGGAAAATATTGCCATCGTTATATAGGGTAGGACGCGCAGATCATTAAAATTTGCACCCTGTAAAAAACGAAGGGAGGGAAGGCATATATGACAGAACTTGAAAATTATGAAATCAGCCGAGAGCAAGCACGCGCTCTCGCACAAGCCATATATGCTGATATAGATGATTATGTAAAAACTCACCAAAAAGAATTTGAAGAGTTCCTAGCGGAACAGCGAAAGGAGGTGGTGACATTATGTCCCGATAAAGAACAGTCGGAGTAATAGTCCGACACAGGAATAGTAATGCGTTGTTGCAGAACTTTTGAAAGGAGACGAGCAAAATGAGCGCTAAAACGTGTGCTGCTTCTGACACCAAATGCTATTTACAAGGTATAGACCTTGATATAGCGAAAATGCGTGTTAAAAAGCTGCAACAGCGTATTGCGGGAGCCTACTCGCGTAGATGTTTTGATAAAGTTGACATTTTGCAGCATATGATGACACGTTCGTATTATGCGAGAGTGTTAGCTGTTGATGTAGTGTCGCGTAGTAGAGGTTGTAAAACACTTGGTGTAGATTGTAGAGAGCTTGAAGAGGTTTTGTATAATGTTTTATATAATAACCAAAGGGGATACAAACCCCAACCGTTGAGGAGGATATATATTCCGAAAAGTAACGGGAAATTGCGACCTATAAGTATACCGACGGTGAGAGACCGAATAATGCAGACATTGTATAAGTTTGCATTAGAACCTATTGCCGAGTTGACGGCAGATGATAGCTCTTTTGGATTTCGTCCGAACAGGAGCTGTCGTGACGCTATAGTCAGGTGCGGAGATATATTGTTCCACAATCCGAAAATGAAATGGGTGTTGAAAGCGGATATTAAATCCTGCTTTGATAATATCAGCCATAAATGGATATTGGACAATATTCCTATGGACAAAGCCATACTAAAGAAATTTCTGAAGTGTGGATATGTCGAAAGGTCTACTCTTTATCAAACAGAGCGCGGCGTTCCGCAAGGGGGCTGTTTATCAACTGTCATTTGTAATATGACCTTAGACGGATTGGAGCGAGTTCTGTATGAACATTTCCAACAATCTGTTTGTATGGTCAGATACGCTGATGATATTATCATATTTGGAGTTGATAAACCCCTTTTGGTACAATCCGTTATGTCGTTGGTTCAACGATTTTTGTGTGAGAGAGGACTTTCGCTCTCTGCCGAGAAAACAAAACTCACCTTTATTGAAAATGGTTTTTCGTTTCTCGGTTGGAGAGTGTACAAGGTCGACAACCGAATAATTTCAGTGCCGACAGACAAGAACGTTACTTCATTACTTGAAAAAATCGGGAAAATATTGAAAGGAGATTTTACCCGCTCTTACAAGATTACTTGCGAGAAATTAAACGCTCTTATCAGAGGGTGGTTTAACTATTACATCAATATTGCAGTTAAACAATCCCTCTACAGTGTTGAATATGAGGTATACTCTTATATACACAAATCGACCAACGACAAGAGGATTGTAGATTATGTCCTAAACCTTTTTATGGATTTAGACAAAAAATACACGGATTGAGAAAGGGATGATATTATGGAGAATTTCTTTGAACAAGAAATCAGCCCGATTGAACTTCTGGGATATGCCAAAAACTACATTTGCGATGTCCTGGAAACTCGGATTGACCTGCCGCATGAAGTTGAAAACAGACTTCTTATGGCGTATTGGTTTTTAACCGCGGTTCAAGAGTATTTGTATAACAAATAATTCCAGAGCCAAAGAAAGCCATTGAAATCGTCGAAAGGCAGTGTCAATGGCTTTTGTTTTTTGCAGAAATTCTCTCGGTTTTTGTACCCTCATATATATAAAAGGTTTTTGGGGTGTTTTCACCACGCTCTTAGGTTCTGCAAGGCTGAATATATGTCGGAAAGGATTTATACCATTTAAAGTAATTCTACGAAATTCTAAGGATTTACAACCTCGCTACATATTATCTTTATCAACACCAAGAAGAATATTGACGGCTTTCTGTAAATCCTCTTTGGCACGGTAAGCCTTAATGAGCTTTCTTTCGTGTTCGCTGAACTCGTCCTGTGAAAGTCTGACATTGAGTAAATCACTGGGAGAAACGTTGAGTGCACGGCATATCTCGGCAATTATATCCGCGTCGGGGCGGTTTATGCCCTGCTCCCAGTTTGATACTCTGCTGTTGCTGACTCCCAGCTTTTGCGCTAACTGAACTTGACTTATTCCACATTCTTCACGGTATTTGCGAATTCTGTTTCCGATTTCGTATTTCAAACCGATCACCTGCCTCAAATATATTATACAACATAAAAACTGAAATGTAAAGATAAAAATCTTGATATTCTGTAAAAATCCGTTGACTTTTCAGAATTGCTGTGATATAATAAAGATATATCAAGAAAATCTTGACAAAAGAGGTGACGAAATGAGAGTTTATGAAAAGGTTCGCGCCTATATTGATGATAACGGCTTGAAACAAATATCCGTTGCACAAAGAGCGGGTATTCCGAAATCAACGTTTAACGCAATGATGAACGGCAGACGAATAATGTATGCTGATGATTTAAAGTCAATTTGTCTTGCGTTGAATGTCAGCCCCGAATTATTTATCGAATTCACCCGAAATCCCGTAAAAAGCAATGGTAAGTGAGGTGTGCATATTGAACAGCAATATGAAAGAAGTATGCCAAAGCATAGAGCTTATGGAAAAGTATCTGCGCGAAAAACTTCGGGAAAAGCAGTTGTGGGAAAACACATACATCTGTAAGCAAATCGAAAAACGCAATAATGGCGGTACATTTACGATAAGCGACCATATTCAAGCTATGGTTTATTCAATGTTGAGTTCGGGCGCACCTTGGGAGCGTTTGGAAAAAGATATTGACCCGATAACAGGCGGCATTCCGACTATTGACAAGATATTTTGCCAATATGATTATAAGGCTCTGCTAAAAGCCGATACCGATAAATTATACAACTCGGTCAAGGCACTGCATTACACGAGCCAATACACCCGACAGCAGATAAAGGCTTTAATTGAGGTCAACATCAAAATATTTCAGCGTTTAGAGAATCAATACGAAAGCATTGACAACTTTTATCGGAACTTCATAGAAATAGACGGTTCGCTGAAAACACTTGTGCTTGTCCTTTCCGCGCAGAACAGCCCTTTTAAAATGTCACAAATGGGCGAGGCTCTTACAGCCGAATATCTGCGGAATGTCGGATATGACCTCGCAAAACCAGACAGGCATATCCGAAGAATTTTGGGCAGTAAAATACTCGGCTGTTCCGATAAGGAAACGGTTCCGATTTATGAAACGTTTGATATTGTTGCCGATATAGCGGTTAAGATGAACAAGCCAACTGCCGAGGTTGATTACATCTTGTGGTCATACTGTGCGAGCGGCTTTGGAGAAATATGCTTGAAAGCCGCTCCCAAATGCGAACTATGTGTGGCAAAGAGCCATTGCATAAGCAATAACCGAAATTAAGGAGTAAAGAAATGGATAAAACACAAGAATTAGAAGTTGTAAAGACAGCGTGTTCTCTTGAATATATGATCTCCAAAATGGAAGAGGAAATCAAGAAACTTGACAGCGAAAAGCCCGAAAGACCGATTAGACCTCTTGAACCCAAAGAAAGGTCGGAAAAGGTAAGCCCTATTCCATATCCCGTTATCAATCCACCGCACATAGTTCCACCTCCTTTTTGGATACGCGGTGTAGTAATAATGGTTGTTAGTCTTGTTGCTGCGGTTGTTATGCCATTCTTAAAGATTCTCTCTATAAAAAATTCAATCTTATCGTGGGTGCCTTTTTCGTGGGTGTCTGTTTTGGCAATGCTTGGTGTGATTTGGGGATTTATTTGCTTGATGTTTGACGCTTTAAAAGCTTTCTTGAAAAAGGACAAGATAAAAGAGCAAAGTATAGAGAAAATACGGAATTCTCCCGAATATCAAATGCAGTGCCGCCAAATAGATGAACAGAACAGAATGCGGCAAGAACAGCTTGACAGAGAAACTCACGAAAAATACGTTCAAAAGTATGAACAATACAGAGCGGACTGTCGTGAATATGAGATCGTGCTGAAAGACTACAAAGAAAATCAGCTTGCCGTTTGGTCTGCGGAAATTGCCGATTTAAATGACAAAATCAATTATACAAGGAACGCGTTGCAGGAAGTGTATGATAAAAATATCATACCTATTCCATACTGTAATCTTCAGGCGCTTACATATCTGGCAATGTTCCTCCAAACCTCCGAGTATGATTTGAAATATGCAATAGAGCGATATGACAGCTATGTAAACCAAACTTTACTGCAAGAGCATAATGATATTGCAAGGGCGCAGCTGCGTATGCAGCGGGAAATACTGCAAAACCAGCAATACACAAATTCTCTGAACGAACAGCTTGTTTCGTTCCTCGACGGGGGCGGTTTCGGTTTACAGGGCAACAGTTCAGGAGGATACTCGGGCGGATTTCTCCGCAGTATTGCAGACGGTGTGCGTGAAAAGTACAGAACCGTTGATTTGTTAGGCTCTGCGCACTGTGCGAAAGCAAGGGGCAAAGATTGCCGTGATTGCACATTGCGCTATAAATGCACTCGCGGCGGAGTGTTTAATCATCTGTTAAGATAATGTTCTTTAATTACGGGTATACGGCAATGAAAGGGGGTGAGTAGTTTGAATAGATACAGGTTGACATTTACAGTTAACGGTCGTAGAACGGAAACTGTCGTCCAAGCCCATTCTATGAATGAAGCGAAACAAATCATTTTAGCACAGTATGCAGGAGCTAATGTTCGCTTTATTAGCACAGGGCATGAAAGAATGTGATGTGCTTTATTGGTGCTGATTACATATCGGGGCATGACCGTTATAATTGTGCCCCGATTATCCCCGAGATTATATAAAATAAAACATCTCTTTTCGTTTGTGGTTACGCTTGAATATTTTTTGCCGAATTTTCTAAAAGATTTGGCAAAAAAATTTAAAAAATATTAAAGAAATACTTGACTTCTTTTTGTTTATATCTTATAATATAATTGCGCATATTATATGAAAGAGATGAACAATTTGATTTACGGGTACGCAAGATGTTCCACGAACGAGAAACAGCAAGACATTCAAAGACAGGTTCGGGAACTGAAACAACAGGGAGCGGCTGACACTACTATCTACCTTGAGTATGAAAGCGGAATGAAAGTCAACCGTTCCGAACTTAACAAACTGCTGAATACAGTGAGTTCTGGCGATACAGTAATTGCAACCGAAGTCAGCAGAATAACCAGAAGTACAAAACAGCTTTGTGACATTATCGAGCTTGCAAAGGAGCGGAAAATAAAGCTGGTTCTGGGAAGTTTTATAGTGGACTGCACCAACGAGCTTGACCCTATGACCGAGGGAATGTTAAAGATGATGGGGGTGTTTGCAGAGCTTGAAAGAAATATGATAAGTCAGCGTGTTAAAAGCGGTATGGAGAATGCCAAAGCAAAAGGAAAGACCATAGGCAGACCTGCTACAACGGCTGATGATATTCCGAATATTTTTTACAAGCACTATCCGAAGTACAAAAACGGCGAGATAAACAAGGCAGAGTTTTCAAGGCTATGTGGTTTGTCTTATCCTACGATTTATAAGTATCTTAAAATCGTGGAGAGACAACCTCAAAACAAACTATTTCCATAAGGAGTATTCTACAATGGCAAACACGGCGAAATATGAATTCACGGGCGAAGTAAAAACAGTGACGGACAGCAATTACACGGAACGTACTGTCAGACGTATCCGAGCGTTAAGAGATATTGAACCGCCGACAAAGGACGGTTCTGTTACCAAAGGAGACCTTGGCGGCTGGATTGAATCGGAGAGCAATCTGTCTCACAGCGGAGAATGCTGGGTAGATGAAGACGCTGTTGTAATGGGTAACGCCGTTGTAAAGGACAACGCGTATGTTTGTAACCGCTCTGTTGTTGACGGTAACGCGATAATATGCGACCAAGCGGCGGTAGACGGCAATGAGGTGACCGTAGGCGAATATGCAATAATATGTGGTAACGCTTCCGTTCTTGAATTGGCAGAAGTTGTCGGACACGTTACCGTAAAAGGAAATGTCAAGGTGAGAGGGTGTGCTGTTATAAAAGATCCGTATGAAATTACGGTTGAATCAAATAGTGATGATTTTACGTTTGACACTGAAGATTTTCTCGAATCAAACAGGGTTGTAATTGACGGAAATATAGTTATTGATTCAAGCATTATGGTAGATTAAATATCATTAAAATTGCACAGCACAAAGCCGAACCGAAAAAACAACAAGGGGTAGAATTTATGACACCGAAAATATCGCTCGGAGACGGAAACACTCTTATAGACATTACGGTCAAAGAGGAACATCAAACCGTTACTTTCGATATGCTCAAAGAAATATGGCACGATATTTCGGACTGTGAAAGTCCGTACATTGAGTATATCAACGCAGATGTTTTCGGTGTATATGTTGTGTGCTGTGTGTCTGTTTCACAGGGGCAAGGCGGTATCGTCTTTATTTGGGATACGGAACAGCGGAAAATCGTACATTATTCCAACGGTGAATTTGCCGTAAAAGCGGCTATTCACGATAACAAAGTTTATGTTTTAAGAGAGGTTTCCTGTTGGGGTGTAACAGCTCACCTCGAATTAGATTACTGCGATTTCGGCATTATGTCCGAAGAAAACAGCGTGACCCCAATCAAACTTGATGAAGATATATCAAGCCGCCTTGCAACTTCCCCTGCCGATTACATTATTGATTTTGACGACAGTACTCCCGTTATCAAACTCCAAAAACGCAAGTAAAATGTGCAGACTGATTGGCAAGAACTGTAAAAGATTGACCGCGATAACCTATTAAAGTTTTTTGCTGATATACTTATCCATTTAACAAATATGGGAAAAGGAGAAAAAAGCTATGAACGCAGTAATATACGCTCGGTTCAGTTCAAGTTCACAAAGAGAAGCCAGTATTGAGGAACAAGTAAAAGTCTGCCGTGAATATGCACAAAAACACGAGCACGAAATTGTGGACATTTACAGCGACAATGCCATAAGCGGAAAAACAGATGAGCGACCATCGTTGAGAAAGCTGTTAGCGGACAGTGCCAAGCACAAATTCGATACAGTTCTTGTGTATTCTATTGACCGATTTGGACGGAACTTAATGCAGACGCTTACAAACGAAAACAAACTTGTTATTAACGGAGTTACATTAGTATCGGCTACCGAGAACTTTACCGAAGACCCTTCGGGCAGGTTTTTCAGAAATATGATGATGGCTCAGGCGCAGTTTTACAGTGAAGAACTTGCTGAAAAGATAAAGAGAGGTATGGACTATAATGCCGAGAGATATATGTATAACGGCGGTGGAGTTCCGCTCGGCTATAGGATAAACAGCGAGAAAAGATATGAAATCGACCCCGAAATGGCTCCCTTTGTGCAAACAATTTTTCAGATGTATGCCGACGGAAGTAAGGTATCGGAAATTACCGAATTTCTGAATTCACAAGGCGTAAAAACTTCAACGGGGGTTGCGTTCAACAAAAACTCCCTACATACCATTTTGAACAACAGACGGTATTTAGGGTATTATATTCACAAAGACGTTGAAACAAGAGGGGAGGTTCCTCAGATAGTATCAGATGAACTTTTTGAACGTGTTGCAAAAAAGCTAAAGGTCAACAGAAAAACTCCCGCGAGAGCGAAAGCTAAGGTTGAGTATCTGCTGACAACAAAGCTGTTTTGCGGATAATGTTGGTTGGGTATTCGGGAACGGGCAAACAAGGAAAAGTTTACCGATATTACGTCTGCAAGAAAACCTTGGAAAAGCCCAAGGGCTGTGAAAAAAAGAGGGTAGGCAAAGACTTTATCGAAGATTTGGTTATTTCCGAATGCCGCAGACTGCTGTCCGATGAAAATATTGACCGAATAGCTAAAGAGGTAGTTGCTGTTGGTAATACCGATAAAGACATCTCGAATTTAAAACGTTTACAAAAGTTGCTGGCGGATAACGAACGAAAGCACGAAAATGCCGTTAATTTCATTCTTGATTGTGATACTGAAAGCCTCCGCAAGACGTTGGGCGAAAAAGTACTCACACTTGAAAATGAACATAAAGAGCTTGAAAAACAGATAGCGATTGAGGAAACACCATTCGCCAAGATATCGGAAAATTCCATCAGATTTTTCCTTACTTCTCTAAAAAAGGGAAATATCAACGATATAAAGTACCGAAGAATGCTTATCAACATCTTTGTAAACAAGATTTATCTGTATGATGACAAAGCTACAATAACATTCAATTCGGGTGATAAGCCCGTTACAATTGAAGATGAACTGCTCTTTGAGCTGGAAAAGCGGGAAGTGCCAAGCAAGGTTTTGGATATGGTTGACAACGGTCCACCATCAGTTTAACAGGCGCGTTTTTAACTTTGCGGATAGTCGTCCGCGATTTCGATTTGCGAAACCGTGAAAAATGCTCGGGGCAATTCTACTGTATGGCGTTGCACTTGGCGAAATTTTTTTAGTAACGATGTCACAAAAACCTTGTTTTTTGCAAGGGTTATTTTTTTAGGTTATACTAATTGCCGACCTACGTATAGACATCTTTGCGCCAATTTCGCACCTATCGCTGCGTCAAATCTCATTGGAGCGTTTTGCGTAGTTGTCCTAAAGACAACAGGCGCATAATGCGTCCTTGCGCAGTGCGATGGAACATCGTACGTGCACAGATCTTGTCACAAACCTTGTCTATACTTCGATCAACAATCAGTATTATTATAATATTCGAGAAATTTTGTAAGGAGGAGCTTTTATGCCAATTTATAAATACTTAATTTTTGATGTGGATGATACATTGCTTGATTTTTACTTTGCATTTGCAACAGCGCAAAGAAATATTGCTGAAAAATTGGGTATCGAACCCTCTAAAGAATATTTTGAAACAGACGAAAAATGCGGTTGGAAAGCATGGGAGGAGAGCAATTTAGATAAAACAGAAGAAAAAGACGTACAAGAGAATTATCATGTGTATTATTATCAATATTTAAGAAAACACTTTGAATATTTGTTGGAGACATATGGAAAAGCTTATGATGTGCAAGAACTTGTGAATTGCTATCTGAAAAGCATTTCATCATCAAGGGTAATGACAGAACCCGATACATTGTCTATCTATATGAAATTGTCCGAAAGGTATAAATTAGTTCTAGCCACAAATGGAATGGAGCGTGTACAAAAAGAAAGGTTATTTGACTTTCTGCCGTACACACATCGACTTTACATTTCTGAGGAAATTGGATATATTAAACCTATGAAAGAGTTTTATAGCTATATCATTAGAGATTTAAAGTGTAAATCAGATGAGTGCATAATGATAGGTGATTCCGTCAGCAATGACATTATAGGTGCTAAAGCTATAGGAATGGATGTATGCTATTATAATCCAAAAGGCAAAATAAAACCCGAAAATGTATTAGTTGATTATGAGGTAAATAGTATCCGCAATTTAGTTCAAATTCTGCTGTAATAGGGGCAAATACATACCCTATACAAAACAAGAATAGCGACAGACCTTTTGCTTCTTTTTTTCTCTGCTGCATAATTTATATAAGGTTAATAATTGATCATAGATTAAGACGATGTTTCACTCTTTTTTCGCATGAGACGATCTTTTTTGTATTACGCTAAAAGATTCTTTGCC
This sequence comes from uncultured Clostridia bacterium, assembly GCA_947177735.1. Classification (GTDB taxonomy): domain Bacteria; phylum Bacillota; class Clostridia; order Oscillospirales; family Ruminococcaceae; genus CAG-115. The sequence goes on along the minus strand of CAMWVP010000015.1, from coordinate 18,622 downwards.
GCTTCTCCGCTTTTCTAAGCCTCTTTTTTATTCACGTTTCACGGTATTTTGCGGCATTTCAGCTTTACAATAAAAACTTTTCAAAATAAACAAAAATATTTGGCTATTTCACTTGACATTTTAGGCAATTTGTAGTAAAATATAATTAGGCTATTTTTGAGGTCAGTCACTTTGAAAATTGCTTTGACGTTTATGATGCTATGTTTATATAACGTTGTGGCGGCATAATGTACGATTTACGGAGAGATCCTTTAATTTTACATCTTTTTCTTTACTCTGCGCTTTTGCGCTTTATTTTAAGTACGCTGACCGCGATATAACGCGATGCGGCGCGTACACAGGGCAACGGTTCACACTTATCCGCTATGCGGAACTTCAATATATAATTCTTCACCGTTGTCCGCCGAAATATAACACTTTAGGAAAATCATTAGGGGGTAGACTGACGGCTGACGGAGGAGCGACGCTCCGCCGCTTTAAAGGCTGTCAGCTGAAAATTGTATTTTATTCCGCCGAATTATTCGCCGCGCGGCATAGCGCGAGCTTGATAAGGAGGGGAAATCGACAATGACAATGGAATTGTACGTCGCGGTCATCGGCATGGTCTCATCGCTGATACTCGGCGCGGTCGTGAGCGGGTACTTCTGCTTCCAGCAGGGCATAAAGCACCGCAAGAAAACCGCCGAGGCGCAGTTTGAGTCAGCCGAAAAGGAAGCGGCAAGAATTGTCGAAGAAGCAGGCGAGAAAGCCGAAGCGCTGAAAAAGACGGCGCTTGTCGAGGCAAAGGACGAAATTTACGCTATGCGTACCAATGCCGAGAAAGATATCCAACGGCTTAAAAATGACGCTGAAAAGGAGCTTAAGGAGCGCAGAGGCGAGGTTTCGCGTTCCGAGAGAAGAATCGCTCAGAAAGAAGAAAACCTCGACAGAAAAACGGACAAGATGGAGAAGCTCGAGGAGCAGCTCCACCAGAAGCACAAGAAAGCCGATGAGAAGATCGCCGAGGCAGAACAGCTCAAAGCGGGTCAGATGGATATCCTCGAGAGGATATCGGGCTTCACTCAGGATCAGGCTAAAGAGCACCTGCTTGAAATGCTCGACAGCGAGCTGAACCACGAGAAGGCGCTGAAGATCAGCAGCTACGAGCAGAAGCTCAAGGACGAATGCGACGAAAAGGCGAGGGAGCACATTTCGCTCGCTATCGCCAGACTGGCGGCGGATACCGTTTCCGAAATGGCGGTGTCGGTCGTGGCTATCCCGAACGACGAGATGAAGGGACGTATCATCGGACGCGAGGGCAGAAATATCCGCGCTCTCGAAACGCTCACGGGCGTAGACCTCATCATCGACGATACTCCCGAGGCTATCACGCTGTCCTGCTTCGATCACGTCAGACGCGAGATCGCGCGTATAGCGCTTGAGAGACTTATTCAGGACGGACGTATCCACCCGGCGAGAATAGAGGAGACCGTCGAGAAGGCACGCAAGGAGGTCGAGCTGCGTATCAAGCAGGAGGGCGAAAGAGCCGTCCTCGAGACCAACGTCAACGGGCTCAATCACGAGCTGGTACGCCTTATCGGCAGGTTGAAGTACAGAACCTCGTTCAGGCAGAACGTTCTCAACCACTCCATCGAGGTCGCGCACCTCGCGGGTATCATGGCGAGCGAGCTCGGCGTGGACGCTGCTCTGGCACGCCGCGCGGGACTGCTGCACGATATCGGAAAGTCGCTCGACCACGAGATCGAGGGCTCGCACGTTCAGATCGGCGTTGACGTGTGCAAAAAGTATAAGGAGAACCCCGAGGTCATTCACGCTATCGAGGCTCACCACGGCGATGTGGAGTGCCGCACGGTAATCGCGTGTCTGGTTCAGGCTGCCGACGCTATCTCCGCGGCAAGACCTGCGGCGCGTTCCGAGAATTACGAGAACTATATCAAGCGCCTTGAAAAGCTGGAAGAGATATGCAATTCGTACAGCGGCGTCGACAAGTCATTCGCTATCCAGGCGGGTCGTGAAGTCCGCATTATGGTAAAGCCCGAACACGTCAACGACGACGATATGAAAGTACTCGCACGCGATATCGCAAAGCGTATCGAAGACGAAATGGAATATCCGGGTCAGATAAAGGTAAATCTTATCCGCGAGAGCCGTATGATCGAATACGCGAAATAATTGGCAATTGGCATTACCGCACGGGTAAACGGGATTTATCCGTGCGGTTATTACTATGAACACAAACTCTATTTTCCGGGAGTGAGGCTATGATTACTTTTGACAGTACAAAATGTGTTGCCTGCAACAACTGTATACGGGTCTGCCCGTCTGTCGAGGCAAATACCGTAGAGCACGATGAAGATGGGAAAGTGCTCTTTAACATTAACCCCGACAAGTGTATCCGCTGTGGGGCGTGCGTTAAGATCTGCAACCACAACGCGCGAAGCTACGAGGACGACACCGAGCGTTTCTGGGCTGACCTCAAGAGCGGTCAGAAGATAATCGCGATCTGCGCGCCCGCGGTCAAGGTCTCGTTCGACGGCTGCTGGAGGAACGTTCTCGACATACTGAAAAAGAACGGCGTCGAGAAGATATACGACGTATCCTTTGGTGCGGACATCTGCACATGGGGGCATATCCGTTATCTGGAACAGCACCCCAAAACCAAGCTCATCTCGCAGCCGTGTCCCGCAATTGTCAACTACATAAAGAAGTTCTGCCATGAAGCGCTGAAAAGCCTGTCTCCCGTTCATTCGCCGATGCTCTGCACCGCGGTATACCTTAAAAAGTACCTCGGAGAAAATACCAAGATCGCGGCGCTGTCGCCGTGTATCGCGAAGATGGACGAGTTCCGCGAGACGGGGCTTGTCGAATATAATGTCACCTTTGAGCGCCTCGGCGAGCTGCTCAAGCGCACCGGCACCAACTTTGAAGCGCTCCGCAAGGTTCGCTCCAATTTCGAGTTTTCGGGTATACAGGGCAGCATGGGCGCCGTCTATCCGCGTCCGGGAGGGCTGAAGGCCTGTCTGGAGCTCGAGAATCCCAACCTCAACGTCATCACCTCCGAGGGCACGGGGAGAGTCTACCGTGACCTGGATCTGTATACGTCGACCGGAGAGCGCGATCTGCCGGACGTGTTCGACGTTCTGTCCTGCGATCATGGCTGCGGAAGCGGTCCCGCTATAGGTATGGAGATGTCCATCTACCGTATGAGCGGCATTATGAACGGTATCGAAAAGTACAACCGCACCAAGCGCGTGAAGTTCGACCACAAGCACCGCGACAAGCAGTTTTTGCAGTTCGACAAACAGCTGAAGCTCGAGGACTTTATCCGAAAGTACGAGCCCGAGAATATCAAAAAGATCGTCGTTTCGGACGCGCAGATAGAGGATATGCTCACGCAGATGCACAAGCATACCGAGACGGAACGCAACTACAACTGCCATTCCTGCGGATTTCCTACCTGTCGGAAGATGGCAGAGGCTATCATCAAGGGCGTCTCGGCGATAACAAGCTGTGCGCAGTATATGCAGTACGAAGCCGACGTCCGCCGCAGTCATATTGAGGAGACCAACACCGCTATCGGCGAAGTAACAGGCGAGCTCAATCAGGTGGTGGCAAAGCTCACCCAGAATATCGGCGATGTCAAGGAGGCTGTCGGAGATATCTCCGAGCTGAACAGCACCAACCATGACCAGATACTCGGACTGTCGGATATACTCGACGAGCTGCGCCGTCAGAGCGAGGAAATAAACCACGCGATGGAGTCGATAAACGTCAGCGTTGCGGGCTTCTCCGAGACGACCCGCAACATAAGCGATATCGCGCGGCAGATAAACATTCTCTCAATAAACGCGAGCATAGAGGCTGCCCGTGCGGGAAACGCGGGTCTGGGATTCGCGGTCGTAGCGCAGGAGGTCGGGAAACTCGCGACCAACTCGCAGGAGGCTGTCGCCGAAGCGGAAAAGAGCAATGCGCTCGTATTCGGCGATATCAGCACCGTAAGCGGCATAGTTGACAATATCAACAATAAGATGAACGAGATACAGGAAATGATGAACGCCGTCCGCGACAACATCTCCGTCACCATGGGCAAGGGCAACGATATCAGTGCCGCCATGACCGAGGTAGCCGAGATAAATCAGCACGTCGACGGGCTTGTCGCCAAGGCGGAAAGTATGCTCGAATAAGAACTTGTTCTACGAGCCTGTACCAAGAATATAGGAGCGCGGCTTGTTCGACACTCGGACAAGCCGCCTGTGTATCGGAGGATATTATGCTGTGGAATCCGTGGCACGGCTGTCATAAATGCAGCCCGGGCTGTATGAACTGCTATGTTTACCATCAGGACTACTTCCGCGATAAAAACTCAAGCGTTGTCGTCCGCAACAAAACCAACTTTGACTTGCCGCTGAAAAGGAACCGCCAAAGGGAATTTAAAGTTCCGTCCGGAGCTGTCCTCGCTACCTGCTTTACCTCCGATTTCTTTATTGAGGAGGCGGACGACTGGCGCGGTGAGATCTGGGATATCATAAGGCAGCGCCCCGACGTGTACTTCCTTATCCCGACCAAGCGGATAGAGCGTTTTGCGCAGTGCGTTCCCGAGGATTGGGGAGAGGGCTGGGATAACATTGTTATCGCGGTGAGCTGTGAAAATCAGGCTATGGCGGATAAGCGCGTGCCGCTGCTGCTGGAGGCGAAGATCAGGCACAGACTTCTCTTTATCTCGCCGATACTGGAATATGTCGAGCTTGGACGTTATCTCGAAAGCGGTCTTATCGAGCAGGTCTCGGTCGGCGGCGAGAGCTACGAGAACGCGCGCACCTGCGATTTCGACTGGGTAAAGCGTATCCGCGAGACTTGTCTGAAATACGGCGTGACGTTCGACTTCCATCAGACGGGGTCAAATTTCGTCAAGGACGGGAAGCGCTATCGGATAAAGCACCGCGATGAACGCGATCAGGCGAAAAAAGGGATGGAATATCTGGACAGGTTTTACAAGACGTAAATACAGATGATAAATCTGTCAAAATACACAAAATAAATATACATATTTTGGTCAAATAAAGAATTGCTTTTTTATTGGAAAAAGCGTATACTATAGATGTAGAATAAATCAGACGTTCTGCTGAAAAAGGAGGAATGCTTATGCTAAGTGATAGAATAATAATATTGGGCGATAATATCAAACCCAAAGAAGCGCGTTTTACCGAGTTTTTTAACAGAAAAGCCGTCAGACTGACCATAAGCGGCATTGCCGCTGCCGCGTTCACATTCCTGAGCGGATATTATTGTGTGGAAGTCAATTATTATACCATAGGGAAATGGGTATTGGGCGGTCTTATATTTTTTGTTATGTTTACAGCGCTTGGCAGTTTTTTCGCGAACGTCGGAAAAGGCGGAATTAAAAAATACGCTGCCGCGAACATTACGGCGGCGGCAGTATTTATCCTGACTATGCACGTATGGGAGATGTTCTGTAATCTTGATCTTGAGGTTGTTCATGAGAGATTTTTATCGCTTTATCTGTACGGTCTCGGTGAAAATTTACTGCTTTTCGGAATCCCCGCGGCGCTGTCAATAACGCTTGGTTTTTTCGCCTTACGCGGTAAAACGCAGCAGTCAAAATAAAGGTAAGAGCCGGGAGTTCCCCGGCTCTTGAATTATGTATGACTCTTTCTTGTCGAGCCGATAATGCGCGGCAACGCGGAGTTCGTCTCAAAAAGCAGCTTGAAAACTGCAATGCCGATCACCCCGACAACCACAAGCTCTCCGAACGCGACCGAGAGCATATTGAGCCATATCGGAGTTCCAAACGCTACCGTAAGCTCTATCCCGACGATAATACCGTTGCTGATTACCGGAAGCAGCGCCGCAAGGTATATGTTCTTCATATGGTACATCGGAATCACCGCGACAGCCGTTGCGAGCGTGCCGAAGATAATGTCCATAAGTCCCATCGGACTAAACAGATTCGCGATAAAACAACCGACTATCAGCGCGGGTGCGTAGTCCTTGCGGTAGAAGCACAGCAACACCAGCACTTCCGAAAAACGAAACTGAACATCTCCGTAAGCAAGCGGCGCTATTACAACGGTAAGCACTGTGTACATCGCCGCGACAAGGGCGAGCCTTGTTAAGTTTACCACGTTGAAAATCTCTTTTTTCTGCATAAAAAAATCTCCTTGTTTTTTAACGGTGGTTAGGCAAAGAAAACACCGTATTAAATTTGACGGCATTATGCCGCTCACGAAAAATATTTTATCACGTTTCCAAAGAAAAGTCAAGCCCTTTTCCCAAAAAATCTTGCAATTTATACTATTATAATATATAATGTAGAAAAGGGGGGATATGTATGAGAGCCAAAACATCAAAAATAATTTACGCCGTTTCGTTTATCCCGCTGATGTTGTGTATTGTGATAGGCATTGTTTCTGCGGGCATGGGAGGCAGCTTTCTTACCGATTTTTGCTTTATAGTGATAATCTTTACCGCCATACCCGTGCTGCCTGTCTGTCTCATAATACAAATAGTATGTCTTTTGATGATCAACAAAAAGGAACACGGCATACCGTTGAAAAAATATCTGCTTATTACGGTTGCGGCTACTGTCGGGATATGCGGCGGCAGCGCACTGATATTTTTTGGCGACACGCTGATGCTTGACATTGAAAAATATTTCGAGAAACGCTCGGCGATACATATGATCAAGAACGCCGAAGAGAAGATCACCTACAACGAGAGCACCTATTATTTTGGCGGAGTTTTCGGAATTGACGAGCTGCTTCACAATACGATGCTTATTGACTACGACAAGAACGAGATAGGGTTCGTATTCGGCAGCAGCACTACCGGAGAATTTTGGAAAGTAAAGCTTGAGCCTGCCGATAACGACAGCTATAAACTCCGCAGTATATGTGAGAAATATTTCATACAGGCGGACGTTCCGCTGAGTGCGCCGGGAAAGCGCCTGATAACATTCTGCGAGGACAAGACAACTAGTCACCGTACTATCGCAATGATAATGGAGACCGAGAACGGACTTCTTTTCGCCGACGATATCCGCGAAAAGGATACGGGATATGTTAAGTTCAACGGGTTCAATGGGACTTACTATGTCGGGGAGGGCGTTCGATACGCCGATCTTTGCGGATTGGAGGAGTTTTGATGATAATAAGAGGGTATCGGGAGGGAGACTTGACCGAAATGATCGCGGTCTGGAATGAAGTTGTCCGCGACGGGATAGCGTTTCCGCAGGAGGACGAGCTTGACGAACGGTCGGGCGCGGAATTCTTTGCCGCGCAGAGCTACTGCGGAGTAGCCGAGGAGGACGGAAAGGTCGTCGGGCTGTATATCCTGCACCCGAACAACGTCGGGCGGTGCGGGCATATCTGCAACGCGAGCTATGCCGTATCATCGGAATGCCGCGGACGACATATCGGCGAGGCGCTTGTAATGGATTGTCTGGGGCAGGGAAAGGCTCATGGTTTTCGGGTATTGCAGTTCAACGCGGTAGTCGCGACCAACGTTCACGCGCGGCATTTGTATGAGCGGCTCGGGTTCACGCAGCTCGGAACGATACCGGGCGGCTTTCGGCTTATCGACGGGAGATATGAGGATATCTGCCCATATTATAAGGTTCTGTAAATGGACAGATTTTGGCAAGCAAAGTCGGGAAGCCGCCTTTGGTATATGATATACTGTATATGGGAGGCGGTACTATGGAATGGGCTAAGGCTATAAGCACGGCTGTCGAGTACATCGAAAGCAATATCACCGAAAACCTCACGGCAGAGGATATCGCGCGGCAGGTCAATATCTCTCCCTTTTATTTCCAAAAGGGCTTCGCTATGCTGTGCGGATTTACGATAACCGAATATATCCGCAGCCGCAGACTTGCTCTCGCCGCGGAAGAGCTGACAAGCGGCGCGGCGGTTATCGACACGGCGATAAAATACGGCTATGATTCACCCGACAGCTTTGCAAAGGCTTTTTACCGATTTCACGGAACAACGCCCTCTATGGCGCGGAAAAATCTAACGATGCTAAAGGCTTTCGCGCCGCTGAAAATCAAATTATCATTGGAAGGCGGTTATACTATGGATTACAGGATCGTAAAAAAGGAAAGCTTCATAGTTATGGGAACATTAAAAAAGTTCACCTATGAAAATGCCAAAACGGATATTCCTAAATTCTGGCAGGAGCATTACAAAAAAGGAAACGGCAAATACGTCTGCGGAATGTTCGGCGTGAACATCGATGTATCAATGGGAAACAGCGAATTTGACTATATGATCGCGGACGCCTACAACCCGAGCGTTGATATTCCCGAGAGCTTTATAACTAAGACTGTTCCGGCGTTTACCTGGGCGGTGTTCCCGATCAGGGGAGCAATGCCCGACGCCTTGCAGAACGTGAATACCAAGATATTTTCGGAATGGCTGCCGGCATTGAAGGATTACGAATTTGCCGCGGGGTATTGCATTGAAATGTATGACGACGCAAGCAAATACCCCAAAGGAACCGAGGATGAAAATTATTACAGCGAGATATGGATACCCGTGAAGAAAAAGTAAACACAAGATTGGCTCCCCGAAAAAAATCGGGGAGTTTTCTCCGTTTGTGTGACAAAACAAGAATAACTCGTGACTATATTTACAGAACATCGATGATTCGCAATCAAAACTTCCGAAGAACCGAGGTGAACGGCGTGACAGATGAAGAAATAATCGTATTACTTGAAAAGCGCGATGACAAAGGCTTGTCGGAGCTGTCCAAAAAGTTCACGAGACTGATAATGAAGATCACACGCGGAATATTAAGCTCGCAAACGGACGCGGAGGAATGTGCCAATGATACTCTGCTTGCGGTCTGGAACGCGATACCGCCCGATAAGCCCGACAACCTCGCGGCGTATATCTGCAAGATCGCGCGGCGGAAAACGCTCAACCGCCTGCGCTATAACACCGCGCCCATGCGAAATTCCGATCTGCTCACCGAGCTTGACGAATGTATGCCGTCGAACACGTGCTCGATTGAGGAAGCCGCTGAGTTGTCCGAGCTTACCGAAGCTCTTAATGGCTGGCTCGATACGCTCTCGGAGCGGCATAAGCGGCTGTTTATGGAGCGGTACTTCAACGCGCAGACGATAGAGGAAGCGGCGAAATCGTGTTCAATGTCTCTGACCGCAGCCACCACCGCGCTTTCAAGAATGAGAGCTTCACTAAAGACTTATTTATATGAAAGGAGTTTGCTATGAATAAAATCAATCCGATATTTGAAGCATTGAGCGGCGTAGACGAACGCCACATTCCCGTTACACAAGAAAAAAGACCCGCGAAAAAACTGAAGATCACGCTGATCGCGGCAGCTTTAGCGGCGGCTCTTACAATGCTGGCGGGATTCACTACCGAGGCTGTACGGGGACAGTATATGTTCAGCTTCTCAAAGGAGAATTCGGCGGAACACACCTTTGAGCTTAACATAACTCCGCAGGAATTTACCGTTCCCGAAGAATTCAGACCGAAGTCCGGAGATCCTCATTTTTCCGGCAGCACGGATATACCGCCGCGTGAGCTGTTCGAGAGGTTCGGGATCACACTACCGATAAACGATAATTTTACTGAGGTAAATGATAAACAGTCGATCGTCGAAGTCGGTATCCTCGGCGACGCCTTTGAAGTTGAATTTCGATATACTTTGTACAACAAAACCATTGACAATAACGTGATTTTTACTGCACAGTACTTCTCTAAGACCGAAAATCACACATACCACGTCAGCCATCATTTGCTCCCCGGAGAGCCAAGTGAGGTCATAACACTGAACAACGGTTCATTGTGTATGTTGACCGGGTCTAGGGCGGTGTTCTCTCACAACGGCGTTCATTTCGAGCTTGAGATACCTTACGAGTTTGAAATTCCCGCAAACATTGACCAAATGTCGATTGACGAGCAATATCAAATGGTTGCCGAAATAATCGAAGCAATGCCGGGCATAGAAACCGTAAAACAAGTTCTTATCGACTTTGGCGTGCTGTAAACAAGATACCCATTACATTTCATAGAAAATTGCGGCGTCAAGCATTATTGCTCGACGCCGCAATAGTTATACCTCTTATTTGCGCATTTTATTGGAGGTGTAAACGACCTCCGCGTAGATCGCCGCTACTATCTGATACAGCTCTTTTGGGATAGTCTCTCCCGCGTTGAGCATTACGAGCAGGGCGGCTACGCTGTCATCGCGGTAGACGGGAACGCCCGCCTCATCGGCGATATTGACTATCCTCTGCGCGAGCTCTCCAAGCCCAGACGCGACTACGACCGGCGCGTAATTCAGGTCGGGATTGTATTTCAAGGCGACCGCCGCGTTTTGTCCGTAGAGACGCTTGTTGTTGGCGGGCGCCATCGGATGCTTCTGTTTGGGCATTTTATTTTCCTCCGATCTTTACACCCTCGCGTTGAGAGTGGTTCTCTTGTCAGTTATCTTCGGGAAAACCTCGACGAGGTTATGCGGCTTCTTGAGCGGCGCGGTCTCGAACGTGCGCGCCTGATAGCCGCTTCCGCGGATTATCTTGGTAACACGCTCCTTCATAGATTCGATCTCTTTCTCGAAACGCGGCGGGTAGAGCAGGGAAAGGTTGACCTCCTCGCCAAGCGCGTACATATCGACCTCAAAGCGCCCTATGCTCTCAACGTCGAACGTCAGGAACAAATGGTAGTTTCGCTGAGTCCCGGGAGTGTTGTTGGGGTTGTTCTCGTCGTTGTCCACCCACAGCTCTCCGAACGCTCTTGTATCCTCAACCTGGAGCGGTACAATATAGTGTGCCAGCGGCGTGAACACTCCCGGAGCATTGAGCAGGCTCTGGAGCAGATTAGCGGCATTGAAGCTGTCGAGGGATTTAAGGGCGGGATTGTTGATGTTCTTCTCGATAAACTCGGTGAGGTTATCGAGAGTAGAGCTTACGGGCGGTCTGATACCGTGCTGCGGAAGCTCATTCTTGACCGCCATCTTGTCGATTATGTCAACAAATACGCCGAAAAGTCTTTCACGCAACGGTATATCTGGCATATCACGCAGCAGGGAGTTCAGAGTATCTATAAGCTCCTGCATGGTGTTTATCTTGGAGAAATCCTGGGTCATAAGGTCAAGCTGCTGGGCGATCTCGGGGTTATCGGTTCCCTCCGAGTTTACGAACAAACCCTGTATTATCGTTCGCAGCGCGTCCGTGCCGCTCATTCTGCCGCGCGTATAGCTTGAGATGATATGCTCGATATTGTAACCCGAAGCCTTCAGCTCCTGCATATAACCGCGCTCGGACATCATATCGTTCAGCAGCTTGTGCCAGCTCGGGGTCTCCGGCTGCGGCAGCTCAGGATCCGCGATATCCTCAAATTGCTCGGCAGCGCCCACGTTCTCCGGCTTTGCGGAATTTTCGGCGCTTTTAAGCTGCTCCGCTTTCGGGAAATTCTCATAATTCAGCAGCTTCTCGGGAATAGGTTCTCCGTCCTTGTTGAAAATAGGTATCTGTATGTTTACGGGGTCGCCGTTCTCGTCGTGTAAAAGCTCTTTCAGATCGACCTCTTCGCCGTATTCATTGTACAGTTTGACGTCGGGCTGCTCGATAGGTTCACCCTGTTCATCAATAAGGAATGGCAGAGCATGAAATCCTACCCTGTTTCCGCCGTCATCGAATACGGGCTGACGGGGTTGAAGCGCAATAAAGTTGCCGTCTCTGTCAAAAATTGGTCTTGAGTTATCTGCATTTTCAACAAATTCTCCGTCCGAATTTTTGATAATATGCTGAATTTCATTTTTTATCTCGTCAAAACCTGTATTTTTATTCACTGAATTAGCCGAAAGTGGTTGATTTTGTGATGAGTTTGTAGTATAATTAGTATTAGAGACTTGTCTTTCATCCGAAGGAATATTTTCGTCCGGCAAATCTCTGATCTGTTCCATCGTTTTGGTATTCTGAGGATCCTGCATGGGGTTCTTGTCGAAGATAGCCGTATAAAGGCGGCTGAAGGAATTCTTGAGCGATTCGCGGAGAGTTCCCGAGGATATCTGGGTGAGCAACAGGTTGAAATACTCCTTGCACATATAGGGACTGTTGTTGTAGCGGGAAAGATTGTGCGTGATAAGCGGGATCAGCATCTGGGTCTTGTCGTCGTTCAAAAGACTTCCGCTGACGTCCTTGAGTATAGAGAGCGTTTCACCCTTTAAGTAGTCGAAGTAATTTTCGGCGTCGTCCGCTCCCCATTCCGCCGACAGATTAAGCAGCTTTTCCGAAAGCTTCTCGTTCGGAGAGTAATAATCGGACAGAAATTTGAGATTAGCGCGCAGAGCACCGAGTATCTCGTTCTTGTTCTGAGCGAAGTTTATGGATTTCAGGAGATTGCCAATAAGCTCTTTGGTGTTCGGGTCGGTGGTCGTCTGAGCTACCTCGCGGAGAACGTCGTAAAACTCGTGACCCGAGAACATAGTGTTCTGCTGCTCCTGATTTACGATCTCCTGAACAAGTTGCTCGGGAGTTACGTAAAGCTCCTTGGCAAGATTTTCCAGACTGCCGTACAGCTCGGTATGACCGGTTATTAGCGCCTGATTAAGTACTTCGACGTTAAGCAGGTCCTTGAGCATCTCGACGGCGAGCGTGGGATCCTTCGCAACGGCGACTTGAAGCGGGATAAGCTCGCGGTTGCCCATCTCAAGACGGCTCTTTGCCGCGGAATCACTGTTTACCCCCGCGCCTCCCACACCGGTGAGCTTGACAATGTCAAACGGTTCGGTGTTAGCGTCCTGCTGACGAGGGCTGTAATTATAGTTCTTGGACGTTATGGGATTGTTTATCTGCGGAATCTGCGCCATTTGGTTTCCTCCTAAATTTATTGGGTATACCTTATTGTAGCACATTTTTGCGGAATAATAAAGGGCTTTTTGAAAAAAATTTTAGAATCTGCTCACGGGAGGCTTTCCCGGGCGGTTCTTTGATATATATTTCTTTAAAAATAAACGCCTCGTGCGTATTCGGAAAGGAATTGATTTTATGGCAAAAATTGAACCCGGCATGGAAGCAATGCTTGATATGTATTTCTTTGAAACAAACTCCCTGCTGGAGCAGCTTGACGAAATACTGCTCCGTACAGAGCAAGCAAACGCTTTTGAGAGTGACGATATTAAAGAGATATTCCGTATCATGCATACGATAAAGGGCTCCTCTGCTATGATGGGCTTCGACAATCTGTCTGTGCTCGCACATAAAGCCGAGGATATGTTCTTTGTTATCCGCGAAAACCCGGACGTTATAACGGATGTAAGCTTTGTTTACGATCTCGTTTTCCAGGTTTCCGACTCCTATAAAGCTCAGATCGAAGCTATCCAGAACAACATCGGCGGCGAATATGAGCAGATGGATTTCGGCGAGCTTACCGATAAACTTATCAAGGCGCGTGATAAACTCAATTCCGAGGCTTCGGGAGAAGCCGCGCCCGCAGATGCCGCAGCTCCTGCCGCAGGCTCGGGCTCCGCTCCCGCTCCCGCAGGAGGAAGTGACAAGGTTTCCGTGCGCGTTTATTTCGAGGACGGCTGCCAGATGGAAAATCTGCGTGCGTTCCTGCTGATAAACACTATCCGCGAAGAGTGCTCGTTCCTTGAGTTCTATCCCGAGGACGTGGAGACGAATGCCGAATCGTCAAAGGAGATAGTGGAGCACGGCTTCCTTATCACATTCTCCGCGAGTGACGACCGCGATTATATACTTAAACAGATTGAGACCGCGCTTAACGTACAGTCTTATGAAGTCGTTACGGGCGAAGTGGCTAAGCCCGCTGCTGCCGAACCTGCAGCGGAGGCTCCCAAGGCGGAGATCCCGCCCGAGCCCGCTCAGCAGTTACAGACGGAAAAGCCCAAGCCCGCTCCCGCAAAGGCTCCCGAAAAGCCCAAGGCTCCGACCGATCAATCTATCGAAAAGGCACAGGCTGCGGTCGCAAGCGCACAGCAGGCTGCCAACGGCGGTTCGGCACAGAAGCAGAGCCTTATAAGCGTAAATCTCGCGAAGCTGGACGCGCTGCACGATATCGTCGGCGAGATCATCACTACCGAGTCTATGGTTATTTCCAACCCCGACCTCGAGGGTCTCGAGCTTGAAAGCTTCAACAAGGCTGCGCGCGATCTGAAAAAGCTCACCGGCGAGCTTCAGGATACCGTTATGTCTATCCGAATGGTACCGCTTGCGGGCGTTTTCCAGAAGATGAACAGAATCGTGCGTGATATGCGCAAGAAGCTTAATAAAGACGTTGACTTCGTTATGGAGGGCGAGGATACCGAGGTAGACAAGTCTATAGTGGACAGCCTTCAGGATCCTATTATGCACCTTGTCCGCAACTGTATGGATCACGGTATCGAGGACGACGTTCAGGACAGAATTTACGCGGGCAAACCCGAAAAGGGTACGCTGACGCTCTCCGCTCAGAACGCTTCGGGAGAGGTAATCATTACGATCTCCGATGACGGAGCGGGTATCGATCCCGAAAAGACCATGAACAAGGCAAGGAGAATGGGTCTGCTTACCAAGCCCGAAAGCGAATATACCGAAAAGGAAATACAGAACCTCATTCTGCTGCCCGGTTTCTCAACGAACGAGCAGGTCACCGAGTTCAGCGGCAGAGGCGTTGGTATGGACGTTGTAAAAGCAAACGTTGAAAAGTGCAACGGTTCTATCATAATTGACTCCAAGAAGGGCGTTGGCACCAGCTTCATTATTAAAATACCGCTTACGCTGGCTATCATCGACGGTATGGAGATCACCGTCGGCGGTCTGGTATTCACCGTTCCGATATCGACTATCCGCGAGAGCTTTAAGGTAGAACCCGAGCAGATACTCCGTGATACGGGCGGAAACGAGATGATAATGATACGCGGCGTATGCTATCCGATACTCCGTATGCACGAGAAGTTCGGCATCGACACCGAGGTCACCAATCTTGAAGACGGTATCCTGCTGCTGGTGGAGACCGACAACAAGAGCGTATGTATCTTTGCAGACAGGCTTATCGGCGAGCAGCAGGTAGTTGTAAAGCCGTTCCCGAAGTATCTTGCACGCTACAATATCAAGGGCGAGGGTCTTTCGGGCTGTACGATAATGGGCGACGGAAGCATTTCGCTTATCATCGACACAAACACTCTTATCGGTTAAGGAGGATAAATTTACATGACTAATGATGTAATCAAGGAAGCCGTTGCCAAGCAGCAGTCGGGAGACAGAAAACTGGCTGCCGACAACAGTATTCTCGGCAAGGTAATGACCTTTAATATCGGAGAGCAGGTTTACGGCATTGAGATACAGTACGTTACCGAGATCATCGGTATGCAGCACATCACTAAAGTGCCGCACGTGCCCAACTATATTAAAGGTATAATCAACGTACGTTCTAAGGTAGTTCCGATAGTCGATATCAGAACGCGTTTCGGCAAGCCCGAGATCCCTTATACGAGCCGCACTTGTATCATAACTCTCAACTTCAATGACATAGCAGTCGGCATAATCGTTGACAGCGTCGCGGACGTTGAAGATATCCACACCGGCGATATCTCGGCTACTCCCGAGAATAAAAACGTCAACACCAACGATTTCATTCAGTATATGATCCGCGGTGAAGGCGACAATACAAAACTCATTCTCGATGTTGCAAAGCTGCTTGACGAACAGGAGGCTTAAATCATGGAAATTACCGAGGCCGAATTTCAACGACTAGTTAAATTTATGTACGACAACTTCGGAATAAACCTTTCCGCTAAGAAGGTGCTTGTACAAGGCAGACTCGGAAATATGCTCAAAGAGCGCGGATTTACCAATTACAATGACTATATCGACACGGTATTGAAGGACACTACCGGCGCGGAGGTCACTACCATATTAAATAAGCTGACCACCAACCATACGTTCTTCATGCGCGAGCCCGAGCATTATACCTTTATGAAAGAAACTATCCTGCCGTATATGGTGGAAACCTGCGCGAAGGATCATATAATAAGGATATGGAGTGCCGCGTGCTCTTCGGGCGAGGAATGTTACACTACCGCTATGCTTATCGATCAATACTTCGGTCCGGAAAAGGCAAAGTGGGATACAAGAATCTTGGCTACCGATATCTCGCAGAGCGTAATAGCAAAAGCAAAGGCGGGTATCTATCAGGAAGAGGGAATGAAGGGTCTTTCCAATGAATGGAAAGCAAGATACTTCAATAATCTCGGCGGCGGCAAGTATGAGATCTGTCAGGGAATAAAGGACGAGGTAATTTTCAAGACGTTCAATCTTATGGATCCCATGCCCGATAAATATAAGTCGAAGCCATTTGATCTGATATTCTGCCGCAATGTTATGATATATTTTGACCAGCCGACAAAGCAGGCGCTGGTCAACAGGTTCTACGACGTGGTAAAACCGGGCGGATACTTCTTTATCGGACACGCGGAGAGCGTCAGCCGTTCGGAGACCAAGTTTGAATACTTAAAACCTGCTATCTACCGCCGCAGCGAAAAATAGAAAAGGCTGCAGAACAAATTTAGGAGCAATTTATGGATCGAATTAAACTGTTGGTCGTTGATGATTCTATTCTCTTCAGAGAGGTGCTTTCGCGCTATATTCAGCAGGATGATATGATTGAGATCGTCGGAAAGGCGGGAGACGCTTACTCTGCCCGCGATATGATCCTGCAATATGAGCCGGACGTTATGACCCTCGATCTGGAGATGCCCCGTATGGACGGAGCCGCCTTCTTGAAGAAGCTGCTCCCCCAATACTATATCTCGACTATTGTCGTGTCAAGCTCGAATGACCGCAGAGACGCCTGTAAACAAGCGGGAGCCGTCGAGTTTCTTACCAAGCCCGTCGCCCGTACCAATAATGATATGGCAAAATTCGCGGAGGAGCTGTGCGACGCGATAAAACGCGCCTATAAAGCAAAGCACCCGGGCGCAAACTTTATAAAACCAAAATCCTCAAATGTCGGCTTTTCTTCGGCATCACCCAAGCTTTTCGGCAGTTCTCCGACCGCAAGATCAAGCAATATGACAAATATGGCTCAGGCGGCGGCAATGGCTGAAAAGGCTGTCAATCAGACCGCGCAGAGCATTTCCAACTCAAATGTTTACAGCGCTCCGGAGCCGGACAGATCGGTAATGACAAGTCAAGCTGCGACTAAGCATACCAAGCTCAAAAAAACCGAGGCAATTATTGCTCTTGGAGCGTCTACCGGCGGCACCGAGGCTCTCGAGCAGGTCATCAGAGTATTCCCGGCGGATACTCCGCCCGTCATTATCGTACAGCATATGCCCGCGGGATTTACCAAGCTGTATTCCGAACGGCTTAACCGCTCCTGCAAAATGGAAGTCAAAGAGGCCGTGGACGGCGAGCGCCTGCGCAGAGGACTTATCGTAGTGGGCGCCGGCGAGCATCATCTGCGTCTGTGCAAGGACAGACAAGGCTGGTACGTCTCGTCCAAGCCCGGAGAAAAGGTCTCCGGACATTGCCCGTCTGTCGACGTTATGTTCAACTCGGTCGCCGAGGTAGCGGGTCCGCTCGCTATCGGCGCGATACTTACGGGAATGGGCAGAGACGGCGCCGACGGTCTGCTCAAAATGCGCAACGCGGGAGCATTTACGATCGGTCAGGATAAGGAAACATGCGTCGTATACGGTATGCCCATGGAGGCGTACAATTGCGGCGCGGTGGAGGTTCAGGCTCCGCTGTACAAGATCGCGGATATAATTCTGAACGATCTGTATTGATATATTATAATAAGTATGCCGGACAAATTTGTCCGGCTCAGACTAGCGAGAAACCCTCGCACCGCGCCGTCACAAAGTGACGGCGCTTACTTCGTCAAATGGCCTGCGGCAGGCACAAAGCCTAGCCGCAGGCCATTTTCCTCGTCTGCGAGTGTTTCTCGCCAGTCTGTGAAATGCGAGGTAAATGACTTTTTCTTCGAAAAAAAATATCTGGATTTTACGCTTTATCATGTGATTAAATGATAAAAAAATATTAACATTCCACCTTGATAAGTTGAGAAAAAAGTTGTCATTACAAAATCAACAGATATTCAACTCGGCTTATAACTTATCCACATAAAAAAATTTTCTCTTAACCAAGCGGTTTTTTAACATATTCAACATAGTTTTCAACATAACTCACCGACTTTCCACAGTTTTATAGTTCAAAAACCAACGGTAAAGAATGTTAAAAAATTTTCATCGAGAGATTTTCAACATAATATTGATAATAATTATTAAAATTATCAATAATCCTTATTTTACTATAAATTATTAAAATTACATCTTGTATAATTTTATGTCGCAAACAAGATTAAAACGGACAAATGATGTAAAAATCGAACAGAAATTCAAAAAAGAATGACGAAAACAAAAGACTTTTTCACACTTTTAACAGTGTTTTCAACAATTATTACGGATTTTCCCGATTGTATAATTGCATATTTTAAATTCAACCGCACACAGTTGAATATTTTGAAGAAATCGGTAAGAAAATCGGTTTATTCAAAAAATTTTGATTATAAATGATTTACGTTTGTTTATTATTCACAGTTTATTCGGTTTTTTATGGCGTTATTTC
>CAMWVP010000014.1 GCA_947177735.1 uncultured Clostridia bacterium | reverse complement strand
TAATGGCGGTTTCCCCCGCCGTCGGCGGGGAAAACCGCATAAAATAGTGCTTTAGAAAATAAGGAAAACGATTTATTCAAGTTTTCCTTAAATAAAGGAGAAATAATGGCGAAAAAAAACAGGAAGATCACTCCGCGCGAGAAGCATAGCGAGGACGTGATAAACGAGCTGTTCGGCTCCACCGAGAGCGAGCCGGACATAGAAAGCGACATCGCCGACCTCGGAAACGTACCCGACGACGATATGAAGATCGCCCGCGACCCCCGCAAGCATAAGTTTTTCTTCGGCTTCGCGGTGTTTGTGGTGATAATGGCGGTCATCGGGTGTATCGCGAGCGTAAGGGCGGTCTCGGGCGTGGTGCGCGATATTATGAGCAACACCTCGCTGAAAACCGAGTTCACGCGGTTTCTGCTGCCCGTCGTGGCAAACGACGTTGCTCCGTTCGAGAATGAGAGCGAGATATCCAACTCCGCAAAGGTGAGCTGCTCGATATGGAATATTCTGGTAAACAAGGATATAACAGCCTACCCCAAGGGCGACACCGGTGACTACAACATTCCCGAGTACGACATCAGCGTGTCGTGCAAGGAGCTGTTCGGAACGGGCTCGACGCTCACTCACCAGACCGTCGGCTCGGGCGACTCTCGCTTCTACTACGACGAGGCGAACCATATGTACAACTGCCCGAGCAATATGCGCTACCTGAACTACTCGCCGCGCATAGTCGGAATGACCGAGGATCACGGAACGTACGTGCTGACGGTGGAATATCTGCCTCCGTCGTTCACGATGGCGATCGAGGATATGGATTTCGAGGTCACCGCGGATAAGACGATGGAGTACACGATAAACCGCTGGGATAAAAAGAATACGATAATGTCGGTCAGATTTATCGAAGGACATAAATTATAATACGGGAGGAATTTTTAATGAAGTTCGGTTTCAAGAAGACTGCCGCGGGCGTGCTCGCGCTGGCGCTTACGGCGTCGCTGTGCGGCTGCGATAAGGGTTATCTGATGACGGTGGACGGCATGAGCATACGCAACGGCGTGTATCTGTCGTTCCAGCAGACCGCTTACACAAGCGCAAGCTCGAAGATACAGGAGGAAAAGGACGACAACACCTCCGAGATCGACGTGTTCAGCGAGACGGTAGAGGGCAAGTCCGCGTCCGACTGGATAAAAGAGGAAACGATGAAGCAGGTGCGCAAGTACGTTGCGGTGCAGCGTATGTCCGATGAGAACGGCGTCACCGTCTCCGACGACGAGATCGCCGAGATGAACCGCGACCTCCAGACGACCTGGGACGAGGATAACCTCTACGTGCAGTATATGTTCGGCTTCAACACGATGGGGCAGTACTACGAGTCGATGGGCATCGGTCTCGATTCGTTAAAGGAAATAAGAAGAGTGAACGCGCTCTCCGATAAGCTGTTTATGCACTTCTACGGCGCGGACGGCACTTACCCCGTGACCGCGGACGAGATCAACGAATACCTCACCGAGAACTACGCCGCCGTGAAAATGCTCACGCTCAGCTACGCCGACTACGCGGCGGAAAATCACACCGCGACCGACGAGGAAAAGCAGGCTGTAAATGACAAGGCTAAGGCATATGTCGACAGACTGAACGGCTCAGAGAGCTTTATCGACGTGAAGTACGAGATCGACCTCGAGGCAGCCCGCGACAAGGCAAAGGCGGACGCCGAGGACTCCTACGACGAGCACACCGCCAACGGTCTTTCCAAGGACGAATACGTTCAGAAAGCCGTAGACGAGGCTACAGCGGAAAAGGCGGAAAAAGAGGAGGATATCGATCAGTTCATCTCCAAGACCAACTCCACGCTCGATGAGAAGCTGACCGAGTACATCTGGAACGCGGCTGCCGACGGAAAAGCGTCTGTGTTCGAGACAGACAGCGCTGTATATGTCGTTGCCCGCGAGGACGTCACGACCAAGGAAACCTGGAAAGAGAACAATGACGAAGCCGCGCGCAAGGCGATAAAGGGCGAAGAATACGACTCGATGGTCGAGCTCACCTGTCAGAGCTACGCCGTCGAGAAGGACGATTACCTTGTCGACAAGAAGTACGACCCCGAAAAGGTCAACAAGAGAAACAGCAAGAACAGCAAATAAAACGGTGAACCTCACTGACAACAGCCGCACATCGCCTGTGCGGCTTATCGGTGTTTATATACTAATGAACCACTGATTAGATGGCTTTTCCCTGCCGTAGGCGGGGAAAAGCCGATAATACCGCGCCCCGCTAAAAAGCAGACATCTTTGCAAAAATCTTGTCGGGTATTTTAACGGTGATCGGTATTAACGGGAAAAGGATATGCGATGTTACTTTTGGGTTTGAATGATATCTCGATGTCGTTCGCGGACAGGACGCTGTTTTCGGGCGCGGAGCTGTCGGTGTACGAGGGCGAGAAAATAGGCTTTGTCGGCGTCAACGGCAGCGGCAAGACCACGCTGTTCCGCCTTCTGAAAGGAGAGCTCTCCCCCGACGGCGGCAGTATTCACATTGCGGGCGGCTGCCGCGTCGGGTTTATGGAGCAGTTCGCGTGTAAGGACAGCTCCAA
The DNA here is from genome assembly GCA_947177735.1 of uncultured Clostridia bacterium. GTDB lineage: Bacteria > Bacillota > Clostridia > Oscillospirales > Ruminococcaceae > CAG-115. Next base: position 33,830 of record CAMWVP010000014.1, on the reverse strand, counting down.
GACCCTCTATGACGAGGCGCTGACCGTTTTCGCCGAGCTTGAGGAGGCGGAAATGCGGCTTGCCGAGCTGCACGACAAGATAGACTACGGAGACAGCTCCCCCGCGGTCATCGAGGAGATGACCGCGCTGCAGGAGAGCTTCGAGCGCGGCGGCGGGCTCACCTACAAGAGCCGCACAGCCGCAGCGCTGGGCGGTCTGGGCTTCTCGGAGAGCGATCTGAAGCTGAATACGCAGGTACTCTCGGGCGGTCAGCGCAGTAAATTGCAGCTCGCGAAGCTTTTGCTCTCGGAGGCGGATCTGCTGCTGCTCGACGAGCCCACCAACCATCTGGACATACAGTCGGTTGAGTGGCTCGAAAAGTTCCTCGGGGACTACCGCGGCGCGTATATCGTCATCTCGCACGACCGCTACTTCCTCGACAAGGTGACGGAGCGCACCATCGAGCTTGAAAACCGCCATATCCGTGACTACAAGGGCAACTACACGCGCTACCTCGCGCTGAAAGCCGAGGACACGGAGCGCCGGCAGAAGGTGTACGATTCCACCGTCAAGGAGATAAAGCGCATAGAGGGCATTATCGAGCAGCAGAAGCGCTGGAATCAGGCGCACAACTACGTCACGATAGCGAGCAAGCAGAAGTCCATAGACCGTCTCGAGGAGACTCTCGACAAGCCCGAAGACGCTCCCGAGGCGATAAAGTTCTCGTTCAAGGCGGCGGACGGGTGCGGAAACGACGTGCTCGAGACGAACGGTCTCGCGCTCGGGTTCGACGGGAAAACGCTGTTCAGAAGCGTCGATCTGGATATTAAAAAGGGCGAGCGCGTGTTCCTCATCGGCGGCAACGGCTGCGGCAAGACCTCGCTGTTCCGCGTGCTTATGGGGCAGTACAGCGCCGATCTCGGCACGTTCAGGTTCGGCGCGCGCGTGCAGGTCGGCTACTTCGACCAGGCGCAGCGCGGGCTCACCGAGAGCAAATCCGCGCTCGACGAGGTCTGGGACGCGTACCCGAAGATGACCGAAACGGCGGTGCGGACAGCGCTGGCGGCGTTCCTGTTCAAGGGCGACGACATCTACAAGCTCATCTCCGAGCTGTCGGGCGGCGAGCGTGCGAGGGTGGCGCTGCTGAAGCTGATGCTCTCGGGGGCGAATTTCCTGCTCCTCGACGAGCCCACCAACCACCTGGACATAACGTCCTGCGAGGCGCTCGAGAACGCGCTGCTGAGCTACGACGGCACGCTGTTCATCATCTCGCACGACCGTTACCTCATAAACAAGCTCGCCGACCGCGTGTACAAGCTGACCGAGAACGGCGCGGAGAGCTACCTCGGGAACTACGACTACTACCTCGAAAAGCAGCAGGAGGCTATTGCGAACGCTCCCGCCGAGAAGCCGAAAAAGTCCGAGCAGGCGCTCGACTACAAGCAGCGCAAGGAGCGCGAGAGCGAGCGCCGAAAGCTCGCGGGCAAGGTCTCGCGGCTCGAGAAGCGCATTGAGGAGCTTGACGCACAGATCGCCGCGAAAGCCGACGAGCTCTCCGCGCTTACGGATTATCAAGCGGCGATGGAGCTGTCGGAGGAGATCGAACGGCTTCGCGTCGAACAGGAGACGGCAATGGAGGATTGGGAGCAGTCCGCAGAGGCATTGGCAAATCTGTCCACATAGCCCGAAAAGAGCGGATTTCGAAGCAAATTTTTTCGCCGACAAGGCAGAAATCCGCTGACGTACTTTATGTACTTCAAGGATTTCTAACGCAGTCGGCGGAAAAATTTGCCGAAAGCCGCCTTTGAGCGGCTATGTGGGCAGGTTTGGAGGAATTTGACCTATGACGAAAGAGATAAGGGCATATCTGGCGGTATTGGAGCAGTTTTTCTCGGTCGAGCACTCGGAGGAGGAGCTGCTGAAATTCCGCGCAGAACTGCTGAAAAGGATAGAATTTTATCAGCACGAACGACTGATACATCTGATAGTCACGATGTCGTTCGCGGTGTTTTTTCTGCTGTCGCTGATGATGTATTTCGGCAGTACACAGATCGGCTTGGCACTGCTTACCGTGCTGCTTCTGGCTATGACGATCGCGTACATCAAGCACTATTATTTTCTGGAAAATTCGGTGCAGAAAATGTACAAATTCTACTATAAGATAGAAAATTTGTGAGGTAAATCAATGTCCGTTTTCGATATATTCAAGCAGCTCGAAAGCAGGAACCCCGAGCCCGCGGGCGCGGTGGAGTACATCATCTGCGGTCTCGGCAACCCGGGAACGCAGTACGAGAACACGCGCCACAACATCGGCTTTATGACCGTCGATACGCTGTGCGAGAAGTATAAGCTCTCCTGCAAGAAGCTGCGGTTCAAGTCGCTTACCTGCGACGCGGTGATAAATGGAATCCGTTGCCTGATAATGAAGCCGACGACGTTCATGAACAACAGCGGCGAGGCGGTCACCGAGGCTATGAGCTTCTACAAGATACCGCCCGAGCGCACTATCATCGTGTTCGACGACATCTCGCTTGAGCCTGGAAAGCTCCGTATCCGGCGCAAGGGCAGCGACGGCGGTCACAACGGCATAAAGAGCATTATCCTGCTCTCGGGCAGCGATATGTTCCCGCGCATAAAGATGGGCGTCGGCGCTAAGCCGCACCCCGACTACAAGCTCGCCGACTGGGTACTCGGGCACTTCCCCAAAGAGGACGGCGAAAAGCTCGAGAAATGCTTTGACAACGCCGTTTCCTGCCTTGAATTGATCGTCCAAGGGAAGATCGACGAGGCTATGAACAAGTACAATTCGTGAGGCAAATATGAACTTTTTTATAAACGCGGCGCGGCAGAATCCCGATTTTGTCCGTCTGCAAAAGTATCTCGGCGAACCTAAAAACGTGCTGCCCGCTCTTGTAACGGGCGTTTCGCATATCCACAAGGCGCACTTCATCGCGGCGCTGATAAGCTCCGAGGAGCCCGCACTGATAATCGCCGAGAGCGAGGGCGAGGCGCAGAAGCTCTGTCTCGATGTCAATATGATGCTGGGAGAGAACGCGGCGCTGCTGTACCCCGAAAAGGAGTTCGTGCTCGCGGACGCGGAGGCTGCCTCGCGCGAGTACGAGCATAAGCGCATTTTCGCCTTAAACGCGCTGCTGAACGGCGGCTGCAAGGCGGTGATATGCTCGGCTGCTGCGGCGGCTCAGCTGACTATCCCCCCCGAGGAGCTGAAAAGCCGCACGATAACGCTCGGCGCCGAGGATGAGATAACCCTGGACAGCCTGGTCTCGCGACTGACGGCGGCGGGATATTCGCGCGCGGATATGATCGAGGGCGCGGGGCAGTTCTCGGTGCGCGGAGGTATCGTTGACGTGTTTCCGCCGAGCAGCGCCGCGCCGTACCGTATTGAGCTCTGGGGCGACAGCGTGGACAGCCTGTCCGAGTTCGACCCTGAAACGCAGCGCCGCACCGTCACGCTCGACAGTATCGCCGTTTCACCCGCGCGCGAAACGCTGTTCGACAGCGCCGAGGAGCTCGCCGCGCGTATCGAGACGCTGGCGAAAAAGCTGCGCGGCAAAAAGGTCGACGAAATAAAGGAACGGCTCGCCGAGGACGTGAAAAAGCTCCGCGGCGGCGTTGTGCTGCGCAGCGCGGACAGGTTCTTCCCGCTCTGCTACGCAGAGGAGGCGACCGTGTTCGACTACGCAGAGCGCGTATTCGTCTGCGAGAACACCGCGGTGCGCGAGAGCTTCCGCGGCGCGTCATTACAGCACGCGGAGGACTTGAAGATACTCGTTGACGAGGCGCGTATCTGCAAGGGCTTAGACCGCTTTATGCTGAACAAGGCGGAGCTGTACACGCTGCTGGAGAGCCGCACGCGCGTGTACCTCGATTCGTTTGTGCGCGGCGGCGGGCTCGAGCTCGGCACGATGATAAACGTCCACGATGCCGTACAGACAGGCACGTGGGGCGGCGAGTACAAGATACTCGAGGACGAGCTGAAAAGCTTCCTCGGCAGGGGAATGTGCTGCTTCATCTTCGCGGGAACGGAAAAGGGCGCGAAAAATCTCGCGCAGGACCTGATAAACGACGGGTTCAACGCGGAATATTATGAAAACCCCGAGCACGTTATCCCCGAAAAGGTGATAGTCGCGCAGGGCACCTTGTCAGCGGGCGCGGAGTACCCGGGCTTGTGCGTGTTCACGCATACGGCGGTGCACGCGGCGCGGCGGCGCGTGCCCAAAAAGAAAAAGGGCGAGGAGATACGCTCGCTGGAGGATATCGCGGTCGGCGACCTCGTGGTGCACTACGCGCACGGTATCGGCGTGTTCGACGGCGTTCACAAGATAGAAACGGGCGGCGTCGCAAAGGACTATATCCGCATAAAGTACGCGGGCGCGGACGTACTGCACGTTCCCGTAACGCAGCTCGACCTAGTGTCGCGCTATATCGGCACGGGCGACACCTCGACGGTCAAGCTCAACAAGCTCAATTCCGAGCAGTGGACGAAATCCAAGGCAAAGGCTAAAGCCGCGGCAAAGGAGATGGCGGCGGAGCTTATCGAGCTGTACGGCAGACGTATGAAGTCGCAGGGCTTCGCGTTCCCCGAGGACGACAGCTTACAGGAGGACTTCGAGCAGCACTTCGCCTACATCGAGACCGATTCGCAGCTTCGCTGTATCGACGAGATAAAGGCGGATATGCAGCGCCCTCAGCCTATGGAGCGCCTGTTGTGCGGCGACGTGGGCTTCGGTAAGACCGAGGTCGCTCTCCGCGCGGCGTTCAAGTGCGTAGAGGCGGGCAAGCAGTGCGCGCTGTTAGCGCCTACGACCGTACTCGCTTGGCAGCATTATCAGACCGCGGGCGGACGTATGGACGGCTTCCCGATCAACATCGCGCTTCTGTCACGCTACAAGAGCGCCTCCGAGCAAAAGGAGATACTGAAAGGTCTCGCGAGTGGGCGCATAGATATGGTCATCGGCACTCACCGTATAATCCAGAACGACGTGAAATTCAAAGACCTGGGGCTCGTTATTATCGACGAGGAGCAGCGCTTCGGCGTTGCGCACAAGGACAAATTCAAGACCTCGTTCAGCGGCGTGGATATCCTGTCGCTATCGGCAACGCCTATCCCGAGAACGCTCAATATGGCGATGAGCGGTATCCGCGATATGAGCGTGCTCGACGAGCCGCCGCAGGACAGACAGCCCGTCGCGAGCTACGTCATCGAGCACGACCCCGGGATAGTCTCGCAGGCTATCCGAAAGGAGCTCCGCCGCAGCGGACAGGTCTACTATATCCACAACAGGATCGAGAGCATCTACGGCTGCGCAGACAGGCTGAGGGAGCTTGTCCCCGAGGCGACTATCGGCGTCGCTCACGGCAAAATGTCCGAGAACGAGCTGCTGGAGGTATGGCGCAGGCTGCTCGACGGGGAGCTTGACGTGCTTGTCTGCACAACGATAATCGAAACGGGAGTCGACGTGCCAAACGTCAACACGCTGATAATCGAGAACGCGGATTATATGGGTCTGGCGCAGCTCCATCAGCTCCGCGGACGCGTCGGGCGCACAAACAAGCGCGCCTACGCCTACTTCACATTCAAGCCCGGAAAGGTGCTGTCGGAGATATCGCAGCGCAGACTGGACGCGATACGCGAGTTCACGCAGTTCGGCAGTGGCTTCAGGATAGCGCTGCGCGATCTGGAGATACGCGGCGCGGGAAATATCCTCGGCTCGTCGCAGAGCGGGCACTTGGCGAACGTCGGCTACGATATGTACCTGCAATTGCTCGACGAGGCGGTGCGTGAGGAGCGCGGCGAGAAGAACGTCCACAAGGAGGAATGCCTTGTCGATATACGGATAAACGCGTTCATTCCCGAAAAATATATCGCCAACCAGGCGCAAAGGGTGGACTGCTACCGAAAGATAGCGCGGATAACCACCGCCGAGGACGCGGAGGATATCACCGACGAGCTCATAGACCGCTACGGCGACCCGCCGCCGTCTGTGCTGGGGCTCATCGACGTGGCGAGACTGAGGAATATGGCGGCATCGTCATACGTCTCGGAGATCTCGCAGGTCGGCGACGATCTGATCTTCTACCTCGGAAAGTTCGATATGGTCAAGCTCTCGGCAGTGACAAAGGCGGTCGGCAAGCGTATGCGGCTGGAGACGGTCGGGAGACCGCGAATGTTGGTCAACGTCAAGGGCGAGAGCACGCTGGAGGTTATGAAAACCGTTATTACCGCGATGGATGTAGCTGAAAGCTAGCAGCAACAATTCGGTGTGAAAAACAGGGATTCCAAAGGGACTTGTCCCTTTGGCGGAATGCAAGGGCAGAGCCCTTGCCGGGTTCGGGCGGAGCCCGGAACGCCGCGAAGCGGCAAAACAAAAAAGCGCTAAAAGAGTTTTTCCCCAAATCAGTGATTTTGCCAACAGGCAAAATCACTGATAAATTAGTTTTTTCTGCCGGTGGCAGAAAAAACTAATCTGCGACCCGAACAACATTAACCTTGATGTTTTACGACAGGAGCCAAACACCATGAAATCCCCATTCCCCTACTCCAACGACAACAAACGCTATCACACCCTCGCCTTCCACAATCTTCAAGCATACGGCGGGCGCGTCTGTAAAGCCACCGTGAGCGCGGGGCTGAGCTGCCCGAATATCGACGGGCTCAAGGGCACGGGCGGCTGCGTTTTCTGCGCGCGGACACGGGAAACGCGCTCCGTCGCGGAGCAGTTCGCCGCCGAAAAGGCGCGTATCCTCGCGAAATACCCGTCCGCGCGGATAATGCTCTACTACGCGCAGAACTCCAACACCTACTGCTCCCCCGAAACCTTGAGCGGAATGCTCCGCGAGGCGGAAACGCTCGGCGCGTTCGCGGTGTCCGTCGCCACGCGCCCCGACTGCCTTGACGCGGATAAGGCGCGGATACTCGCCGAGTGCCCGCTGCCGCTGACGGTCGAGCTCGGGCTGCAAACCGTGCATGACCGCACCGCCGAAACGCTCAACCGCTGCCACTCCTACGCCGATTTTCTGGAGGGGTATCGGCTGCTCAAGGCGCATGATATCCGCGTTTGCGTGCACATCATCAACGGACTGCCGAACGAGACCGCCGAGATGATGCTCGAGACCGCGCGGACGCTCGGCAGACTGCGCCCCGACGGCGTGAAGATACACTCGCTGCACGTTCTGCGCGGCACGCGGCTGCACGAAATGTACCAAAACGGGGAGTATACGCCGCTTGAAAAGGACGTGTACGTTGACATCACGGCGCGGCAGCTGGAGCTGCTGCCGCCCGAGACGGTCATAGAGCGCGTGACGGGCGACGGCGACAAGAGCCTGCTCGCCGCGCCGCGCTGGAGTATGGACAAGATCGCCGTGCTGGGCGGCATAGACAGGCGGCTCGCGGACTTGGACACTTATCAGGGGAGGCGGTTCGGCGATGAAGCCATTGGATAAAAGCGCCGCGGAAATGACCGAGGTCTGCGCGCGGTGCGGCATACGGATAACGCAGCTCTCCGAGTACTACGCCGACAAGCGCGGCGGGGAGGGTATGCTGGTCGTCAACTACGGCGGCGCGGACGAGGATATGCTTACGGCGCTGCTCACCAAATAACCGAAAACCGCCCTGCGTACTGCAAGGCGGTCTTTGTCATTTTGCGCTCATATTGCTCGCGAACCACGAGAACAGGTCGACGATAAACTTCGGCGTGTTCGGCAGACGGCTCTCCACAGCAGCCCTGAACTCGTCGGCGGTTATCGGATACGGCAGCTCGATCTCGCCCGACATTTCATCACCGAACGCGATAATGCCCTCCGCATAGCCGCCGATCGCCAATTGACCGTGCGCGTAGCCGCCGATAGCGTACACGCCTATGCTCGCGCCGCCGTAGGTCAGCCAGCCCATAGCCACTCCGCCGAACGCGAATACTCCGATCGCCACTCCGCCAAACGCGAAAATGCCCGCCGCGATAGAGGCGTTGACGGCGATACCGAGCGCCGCGACCGCCCCGACAACAAGCACTCCCAACGAGAGCAGCCCGATCGTCACAACGCCCATGGACAGCAGCCCGATCGCGAAAACGCCCCGCGCCATAAGTCCAATCGCGAGAAATCCGTTCGCCTTTCCCTTAAAGTTGATGTGCACAAGCGGCTTTCCCATCACCTTTTTCTCGCTCCTGAACTCGCCGTTGACAAACCGCGACTTCTTTACCACGATCACCTTCTGCTCGGGACCGTCGCCGACGACCTTATAGCTTTCCCCGCCGCGGACAAGCTCGTCGAGCGTTACCCCGAAAAGCTCGCCCATTGCCGCCAGCTTCTCCATTTCGGGAGTCGTCGAGCCGAGCTCCCATTTCGAGACCGTCTGCCGCGTTACTCCGAGCCGTTCCCCGAGCTCCTCCTGCGACCAGCCGCGCTGCCGTCTCAGCTCCATCAGTTTTTCCGCAAATGTCATTTTCTCCTACCTCCAAAGCAATCTATAAAACTCAGCTGCGGTCTGCCCTCCGCGTAGAGCACCCCGACCTCGTCGCCGACCTCGGGCGGTATCAGCCGCCACGGCAGGTACACCTTAGCCGTGTACTCTTTCCCTTCCGCCTCGTACCTCACCTCTGCCTTATGCGGGAACGCCACTCCGTCGGACGGATCGACCCTCACGGCTTTCAGCTTGACCTTTATCCACCACATCTTGCTGACCCCTGTCACAGTGCCGGTTGTCCTGTTCAGTTTCATAGTACCACCTCCTGTCGTGCCTTTATTATACCCCCGCTGCCCGAAAATGTCTACCAATTTCCCCTTGAACTTTGTCAACCAAACTTAACATTGGCTCAACGAAGCGGTTTGCAGCCCCAAAAAATCCCCTAAGGCGTGCCGCCTTTGTCAAGCCGTTTCATAGAAATTTGCGGTGTCAAGCCTTGTCGCTCGACACCGCAATACTTATATACCGCGCGTTATGACGCGGGGATTTTTATGTATCGCTATGTAGTTACGGGATCGTCCTCGGGCTCGTCGCTCTCCTCCATAAGATAGGAAAGTATCATCAAGCTGTCGGTGAGGTGAACATTTTCCACCGCCGCGTTGGGATAGTCGGCGTGGATATCGTAGTGCGAAAAGTTCCAGAACGCCGTCACGCCGCACTCCGTCAGCGTTTTCACGACCTCCTCCGCTCCCTCGCGCGGTATACACAGCACCGCCATATCCGGACGGTTACCCGCGCAGAACGCGCGCAGCGCGTCGGTAGAGTATATCTTCACTCCCGCGATGCTCTCGCCGGAGAGCGTGTCGTCCCTGTCGAACACCGCCATAAGCTCCCAGCCGTACCGCTGAAAGTCGATATGCAGCGCGATCGCCCGTCCGAGGTTGCCCGCGCCGATCATTATCACGCGCCGCTTGTCGCCGAGATGGAGTATCGCGCCGATCTCCTCGCGCAGCTCCTTGACGTTGTAGCCGTAGCCCTGCTGACCGAAGCCGCCGAAGCAGTTCAGATCCTGCCGTATCTGCGAAGCCGTCAGCCGCATTCGCTCCGAAAGCGCCCGCGACGATATCTTCTCGGTGCCCTCTTTTAACAGTTCTCCCAGAAAACGGTAATACCTCGGGAGCCTGCGGATAACGGACTTTGATATATTTTTCTCCTGCATAAATTTCGCCCCTGTACCCAAAATTATTTATGCCATCAGCTTTTCCAGTCTGTTGTTTATCTCGACAAGGAATGTCTCCGTATCGACAACGCGCTTGTTTTCGAGCTTGGACATCGCCGCGAGGTTCTTGTCCATAACGCCCTCCTCCATTGTCTGCACGGAAGCCTGCTCGAGCCTGTCCGCGTAGTCGATGAGCGCGGGGATACCGTCCAGCTCGCCGCGCTTGCGGAGCGCGCCGCTCCACGCGAAGATGGTCGCGATGGGGTTCGTGGAGGTCTTTTCGCCCTTGAGGAAGTTGTAGTAGTGACGTGTAACTGTGCCGTGAGCAGCCTCGTACTCGTAGCAGCCGTCGGGCGAAACGAGCACGCTCGTCATCAGTCCCAGCGAACCGTAAGCGGTCGCGAGCATATCCGACATAACGTCGCCGTCATAGTTCTTGCAAGCCCAGATAAAGCCGCCCTCGGAGCGTATTACACGCGCCACAACGTCGTCTATCAGCGTGTAGAAGTACTCTATGCCCTTAGCCTCGAACTTAGACTTGTACTCGCTCTCGTATATCTCCGCGAAGATATCCTTGAAGCGGTGGTCGTAGGTCTTGGAGATGGTGTCCTTGGACGCGAACCACAAGTCCTCGCGCGCGTCGAGAGCGTAGTTGAAGCACGCCCTCGCGAAGCTCGAGATCGAGCTGTCGAGGTTGTGAACGCCCTGAACGATACCGTCCGAGTCCTTGAAATCGTGGATGAGCGCGCGGGTCTCCTTGCCGTCCTTGTCGGTGATGACGAGCTCCGCCTTGCTGCCCTGCGCTGCTTTCAGCTCGGTGTTCTTGTAGATGTCGCCGTAAGCGTGACGCGCGATGGTTATCGGCTTTGTCCAGGTCGGGATATACGGCGTGATGCCGTTCACGAGAATGGGCTTGCGGAACACCGTACCGTCGAGAATGGCTCTGATAGTGCCGTTCGGCGACTTCCACATCTCCTTAAGCTTGTACTCCTCCACGCGCTGAGCGTTCGGAGTGATGGTCGCGCACTTTACCGCAACGCCGAGGCGCTTTGTAGCCTCCGCGCTCTCGACGGTCACCCTGTCGTCCGTCTCATTGCGGTACACCAGACCGAGATCGTAATAATCGGTCTTGAGATCGATATACGGCTCGATAAGTATATCCTTTATCATCTTCCATATAATGCGGGTCATCTCGTCGCCGTCCATCTCAACAAGCGGCGTTGTCATCTGTATTTTTGCCATAATCTTCTCCTTATCTTACTATTTATTTAATTTTTCTTCTGTCAAGCTCGACCTCTTGAACAAATCTCCCGCCGAGCGGAGTTCCGCGCTGACGTTCAAGGGAGCTTAATGTCACCATATCAACTTCCTTTTCAAGCGCCGTACAAAAATCATCGTACATACCAAAGAAACGTAATCCATGAACGTTTTCAGCGTCGACCAACAGATCGACATCGCTGTCGTCGTTGGCGTCGCCGCGCGCATACGAGCCGAAAAGATAAACGCTTTTCAGCCCGTATTTTTTGGCAACGGGACGAACCCTGTCTGCTATCTCCTCAAAGGAATAAACGCTCACAGAACTCACCCCCGAACGTTGACCATGTTTTACTTATGCATATCGAGAAAGCTCTCGGTCGTCGACTTGAACAGCTCCTCGTTGAAGTTCAGCCGCATGAGCTTGTCGCCCTGCGCCGCGAAATACGCGGTCGTTTTGTCCGTTTCGAGCTTGAACAGCGCCTCAATGCCGTGCCCCTCGATATCGAACAGATACCCGAATTCGCACTTTGTATTGGCAAGCTCCGTATAATCCTCGCCCTCGGCAAGCAGACCGAGCGCCGCGTCCGCAAGCTTTATCTTCAGCTCGCTGTTGCCGATCTCGTTGCTTTCGCGCGGCTTCTTTTTTCCGAATAACCCCATACTTACCTCCGAAGATTAAAGGTTCTCGATCTTCCGATCGTTATCCCCGGCGAGCTTTTGGATCTTTTCGAGCACATCGCCGCTCACGATAACGAGCGGATAGCTGTCCGAATCAATGTCGATACAGCACACGAACGCCTTTTCGCCGAGTGCCCGATTAAGCTCCTCGCCCCACACCTCAACGTCGCCATCCTCCGGAAGATCAAGCGAACCGACCGCGCTCTCGATAAGCCCGTAATTATTCAGCCGCTCCAGCGCTCCGAGGAACTCCTCAAGCTCGCACTTGTAGTCCACCTCGAACACGATACCGCCCTCGGCGAGCTCGTCGACGAGCGCCAGCCAATAGAGCGTTTTCCTGTCGGTCTTGCCGACGACAACTCCGCGCTCGGCGTACCGCCACTCGTTCTCGGAGAAGTATTTGTCGGGGTTATCGAGTGCGGATTTGAGGTTGGCGCGGACTGTCTCGTTGTCGGTCAGCAGCTTGGCGAGCTCCAAAATATAAGAGAAGCCGCCCTTGCCGCTATTGCCGCTTTTGCCGAATAAGCTACCGAATATGCCCATAATCAGCCGTTCGCTTTCGTGTAGTTGAGCAGACCGCCCGCGAGCATCATGCCCTTGCCGCGCTCGGACAGCTCGCACTTAACCTCGAACGAGAAGCCCTTTGTCTTGTCCTCGACAATTATCTTATCGCCGGTTTCAACAATCTTGCGGATATCCGCGATAACGAGCTTGTCGCCCTGCTCTATCTTGTCGTAGTCGGCTTCGTTGACGAATTCGAGCGGCAGAATACCGTTGTTGATGAGGTTCTGACGGTGGATACGCGCGAAGCTCTTGCAGATTATCGCCTTAACGCCGAGGTACAGCGGAGCGAGCGCCGCGTGCTCGCGCGACGAGCCCTGACCGTAGTTCACGCCGCCGACGATTATCGAGGTACCCGCCTCTTTCGCGCGCTTCGGGAACGTCTCGTCGCATACCGCGAAGCAGTGCTCGGAGATCGCGGGGATATTCGAGCGGAGCGGCAGTATCTTCGCGCCCGCGGGCATAATGTGATCGGTGGTGATGTTGTCGCCGACCTTCAGCGTTACGCCGCTGTCGATAGTCTCCGCGAGGGGCTTGTTTACGGGGAACGGCTTGATGTTCGGACCGCGCAGAATCTCAACGTTCGGAGCGTCCTCGGGCGTTGCGGGAGGAGTTACCATATTATCGTTGATAAGGAACTTCTCGGGCATTACGTAGGGCGGCATTGCGCCGACGGTTCTCGGGTCGGTGAACACGCCCGTGACTGCGGAAATAGCCGCGGTCTCGGGAGATACGAGGTAAATCTGACCGTCCTTTGTGCCGCTTCTTCCCTCGAAGTTGCGGTTGAACGTTCTCAGAGAAATACCTTTACTGTTCGGCGACTGACCCATACCGATACACGGACCGCACGCGCTCTCGAGTATTCTCGCGCCCGCGTCGATGAGTATCGACAGCTCGCCGCCCTCCGCGAGCATATTGAACACCTGCTTGGAGCCGCAAGCGATAGCCAGCGAAACGTCCGGGTGAACGGTCTTGCCCTCGAGGATATGCGCTACCTTGCGCAGATCCTGCAAGGACGAGTTGGTGCACGAGCCGATACAAACCTGATCTATCTTGATAGCGCCGATCTCCTCAACCGACTTCACGTTGTCGGGAGAGTGCGGGCAAGCCGCCAGCGGAACAAGCTCGGAGAGGTTAATATTAACTTCCTCGTCGTAAACAGCGTCGGGGTCTGCGGAAAGCTCCACATAGTCCTCTTCCCTGCCCTGCGCCTTGAGGAATTTAAGCGTAGTCTCGTCGGACGGGAAGATCGAGGTCGTTGCTCCCAGCTCCGCGCCCATATTCGTGATAGTGGCGCGCTCGGGCACGGATAGGCTCTTCACGCCCTCGCCCGTGTACTCCATTACCTTGCCCACGCCGCCCTTTACGGTCAGACGGCGGAGGACTTCGAGAATAACATCCTTAGCCGAAACCCAGTCGTTGAGCTTTCCCGTGAGGTTGATCTTGACCACCTTGGGCATGGTTATGTAATAAGCGCCGCCGCCCATAGCCACCGCAACGTCCAAACCGCCCGCGCCCATTGCGAGCATACCGATACCGCCGCCCGTCGGTGTGTGCGAATCGGAGCCGATGAGGGTCTTTCCAGGCTTGCCGAAGCGTTCGAGGTGAACCTGATGGCAGATACCGTTGCCGGGTCTCGAGAACCAGATACCGTGCTTCTTGGCTATCGAGCCGATAAAGCGGTGGTCGTCGGCGTTCTCGAAGCCGCTCTGGAGGGTGTTGTGGTCGATGTACGCCACGCTCCGCTCTGTCTTTACGCGGTCAACGCCCATAGCCTCGAACTGCAGATACGCCATAGTTCCCGTGGCGTCCTGCGTGAGGGTCTGGTCGATACGCAGCCCGATCTCCGTGCCCTTTGTCATCTCGCCGTCAACGATGTGCGCCTTGATGATCTTTTCGGTTAATGTAAGTCCCATATTTGTTTCTCCTTTTCTGAAAGTCTACTCCCTTAGTTTATATTATACTACATATTGTTGTGCTTGTCAAGAATTTCACAAAAAATTAAGCGGAATTTCTTCCGCTTAACTCAGCCTGTATACAAACCCGCGGTTCTCCCCGCCTGCGGCGGGGAGAACCACATAAAATCAAGGCTGTTTTTATTAAAAGGGACTTTTTCTACGGTTGAAGCGGAGCAGCGTACTCCGCTTATAAACATTGCCCGCTTTTTTCAAGAGGACGTTGTTTCGGTTTTCGGCGCAAAGAGATTAACGTCAACGGTTCCGTCGTGAAGCACGGAATAGCGGACATAGAGTATATATCCGTCCTTTGCATCCGCGCGGTATGATTTATCGTCCTCGTCGGGTTCAATGGTGTAACCCATCTCCTTGCAGTCCTCGACAAAATCATAATACCGTTTTAGTGGAACACAATAAACGTTCATCATAAGCTCGGATCTGGTATTTTTCGATATATAGCCGCTTTCGGAATCCAACTCAGGGATACGATCACCTAAAACGATCTCGTCCCAGGCAATGACATCATTGTTTTTTGACGTTTGAAACGCCTCGTTTGTGGCGACAGACAAAGAGAAGGGTATCTCCAGAATAAGAGCGACCGTGAACAAAAAAACATATAATTTCTTAGTCTTTGCCGAAGCCATCCGCTTTCCCATGAGAAAAACAACCGTAAATAATACAAATTGTATCGCGGCAAAACTCCCCGTAAGAAGAGCGCCTCTCGTGAATGCAGATACGCACATAAGCAGAGATAATACCGCAAATACAATGGATATCTTGCTTATCAGGCTCTTTTTGGAGGCTTCCGTTCGCCGGATGTTGTCATTGCGTATAGCCTCGGCTTGTCTTATTCGAGCCATTTCAAGGTTTTGTCTGCCCAGCTCGATATCTCTTCTGATACGCGCTATCTTGAGCGTCTCGGATTCATCAAGCAATGCGGAAACGGAGAAGCAGCTTCCGCAGAAAGAGCATACGACCGTCGGCTTTTTGGGATCTATATCCAATATTCCTCCGCAATTGCCGCACATAAGCCGAGCGTTCTCGTTACCCGCCATATTTACTCTCCTTTTCATCCGTTTTTTCCCGCGACGCCGTTTCGCCGCATAAAGTCCGCACCCGTATTTTATATTATACTGCATATTGTTTTGGTTGTCAAGAATATCACAAAAAACAATAAGAAAAGCGGAATTCCCGCCATTTGATCGATCGAAATGATAAGTTTTATCACAAACCCCGCGGGGTCGAAAACCGAAAAATTTTTTTCAGCTGCCGTTTCCTCAATATCTTCGGTATCTATACCGTCCTCTGCTCTTTTACTCATATCGTTCACCTTTTCAAAATCCGTATAGATGTTTTCAATAAAAGCCTGTATAATATTTCCGTCTGATTATATCATAGTTCAGATATGAACTATTGTCAAGTATAATTTAGTTCATAAGTGGTATAATTGGATAATTACACAAAAAGGGAGAATGAAAATTGTGAATTATGGTGAACGATTGAAGATATTACGGGAAAAACACGAAATGACACAATCACAGGTCGCCGAATATCTCCATACATCCCAAAGCTACTACGCGCAATACGAGAATGGCCGCCGCCCAATACCGTTTGAGCGCGTGGTGGAGCTGTCGCGGCTGTACAACATTTCGCTCGACTACATCGCCGGCTCGACCGACGACATCAACCGCAAGCCCCGCTGAACGCGAAAGCGGCATTGTATCACTTACAATGCCGCTTGGTCTTATTACCTCTCCGCTGCGAGAGCGTCGTCCTTGACGACTATCCTGATGGTATCGCCCTGTTTGAGCTTGTCGGCGAGTATCTCACGCGCGATGAGCGTCTCGAGATTGCGCTGGATATAGCGCTTGAGCGGACGCGCGCCGAAGCTCGGGTCGTAGCTCTCGTCGACGATGAGCCGCTTCGCCTCGTCGGATATCTCGAGCGAGAGCTGCTTGTCCTTGAGACGTTTCGCGAGGTCTGCCGCCTGGAGATCGATAATGCCGTTTATCTCCGTCTTGGTCAGCGGCTTGTAGAATACTATCTCGTCCAGACGGTTGAGGAATTCGGGGCGGAACGATGATTTAAGCAGCTTGTCAACGCTCGCGCGGGCTTCCTCGGTGATCTGCCCGTCCTCGCCTATGCCGTCGAGAATATACTGCGAGCCGAGGTTGGACGTGAGTATGATTATCGTGTTCTTAAAGTCGATAGTGCGACCCTGCGAATCGGTAACTCTGCCGTCGTCAAGAATTTGCAGCAGCACGTTGAACACGTCGGGGTGCGCCTTTTCCACCTCGTCGAAGAGCACGACGGAGTACGGCTTGCGGCGTACCGCGTCGGTGAGCTGACCGCCCTCCTCGTAGCCGACATATCCGGGAGGCGCGCCGATAAGACGGCTCACGGTGTGCTTCTCCATATACTCGCTCATATCGAGACGGATGATGTTGTGCTCGTCATCGAACAGCGACTCGGCAAGCGCCTTTGCGAGCTCCGTCTTGCCCACGCCCGTAGGCCCGAGGAACAGGAACGAGCCGAGCGGCTTTCTCGGGTCGTTGATACCCGCGCGCGAACGCATAATGCTCTCGGTAACGCGGCTGACCGCCTCGTCCTGACCCATAACGCGCTTGTGGAGCGTGTCCGCGAGGTGGAGTATCTTCTCGCGCTCGCCCTCGACCAGCTTCTCCACGGGTATGCCCGTCCAGCGCCCGACTATACGCGCGATCTCCTCGTCCGTCACCTTGTCGCGGAGCAGCGAGCTTGACTTTGCCTCCTCGGCTAATTCCTCCTCGTGCTGCAAATCGCCCTGTAACTTCGGCAGCTTTCCGTACATCAGCTCTGCCGCCTTGTTTAAGTCGTTTTCGCGCTTCGCCTTTTCGATATCGGCGTTGGTCTGCTCGATCTCCTTTCGCAATTCCTGAACCTTGGAAATGGCGTTCTTCTCGTTCTCCCACTTCGCTTTCATTGCGTTGAAGCTGTCGCGCTTCTCGGCGAGCTCCTTTTGGATATCCGCGAGGTGCTCCTGCGAGAGCTTGTCGGTCTCCTTTTTCAGCGCGGCTTCTTCGATCTCGAGCTGCATAATGCCGCGCGATATCTCGTCAAGCTCCTGCGGCATACTGTCCATTTCGGTGCGTATCATCGCGCACGCCTCGTCAACAAGGTCAATCGCCTTGTCGGGGAGGAAACGGTCGGTGATATAACGGTTAGAGAGCGTAGCCGCCGCGATTATCGCGTTGTCGTGAATTTTAACGCCGTGGAACACCTCGTAGCGTTCTTTAAGTCCGCGCAATATCGAGATGGTGTCCTCGACGGTAGGCTCGTCGACGAGCACGGTCTGGAAACGGCGCTCCAGCGCGGGGTCTTTCTCGATATACTTCGAGTACTCGTCAAGAGTGGTCGCGCCGATACAGTGCAGCTCGCCGCGCGCCAGCATGGGCTTTAAGAGGTTGCCCGCGTCCATAGCGCCCGAGGTCTTGCCCGCGCCGACTATCAGGTGAAGCTCGTCGATAAACAGGATAATGCGCCCGTCCGACTTCTTGACCTCGTTCAGCACGGCTTTCAGACGCTCCTCAAACTCGCCCTGATACTTAGCGCCCGCAATAAGCGAACCCATATCCAGGCTGAACAGCTTGCGGTCTTTCAGGTTCGCGGGAACATCGCCGCGGACTATACGCAGCGCCAGACCCTCGGCGATAGCGGTCTTGCCGACGCCGGGCTCGCCGATTAGGCACGGGTTGTTTTTCGTCTTTCGCGAGAGTATGCGGATAACGTTGCGAATCTCGGAGTCGCGCCCGATAACGGGGTCGAGCTTGTTCTGCCGAGCCTGCTCCACCAAGTCCTGACCGTACTTTTTCAGCACGTCGTAGGTCTCCTCGGGATTCTGCGAGGTCACGCGCTGATTTCCGCGAATCTCCTGCAACGCTTTTAATAGGGCGTTCTTGTCGACGTTAAAGCTCTTGAGAATTCCCTTGACGTCGCTGTCGGGAACTTCTACAAGCGCCAGCAGCAAATGCTCCACGGAAACGTACTCGTCCTTCATGTGCTCAGCCTGCTTCTCCGATTCGGTGAACACGTCGTTCAGCTCGCGGGAGGCGTAAACTTCGCCCCTGCCGCTGCCCGTAACGCGCGGCATACCCTCGACGAATCTCAGCGCCGCCGTTTTAATCCCGTTCGCGTCAATACCCATTTTCGTGAATATCTGCGGCACAAGTCCGCCCTCGTCCGCGAGCAGCGCGTATAACAGGTGCATCTGCTCAACGCGGTTGTTCTGGTACGAAACCGACAAGTCCTGCGCGGACTGCACGGCTTCAAGTGATTTCTGAGTTAATTTGTTTGCGTTCATAATGTTGCCTCCTTTTGTTGAACCGTTATATCAAACACTTGTTTCCTTGTCAAATTCGGCTAGGAATTCTTCCATAAAAGAATGACGTGACTCGGCAATTTCTTTAGCCGCTGCGGTGTTCATCTCATTTTTTAAAAGCAGGAGCTTGTCGTGAAAATGTTGTATCGACAAATCCAATGTTCTTCCGATCCGCCCGCCGAATGCGAACGTTCGCGCAATTCCGACCGCACCGATAGCGTCTAATCTGTCCGCGTCCTGGACTATTTTCGCTTCGATCGAGGGCGGTATCTTACCTCTGTTTTTACTGAACGATACTGAGTTTATTATCAGGCATATCTGCTCGACTTCATCCTGATTTACTCCATTTTGTTTTAAAAACAATCGTGCGTTGGCGTTGTTTTCCGTATTGAACAATTTGCTGTCGTCAGCGTCGTGAAGCAGTGCTGCCAAAGCGATGATTTGCCTGTTACATTCAGGTTCGTCTTTAGCTATCAGCAGCGCGTTGCGGTATACTCTTATCGAGTGTTCCGCGTCGTGACCGTCGCAATTATTTTTGAACAACTCCCGAATAAAACAAACAGCCCTATCAATTATCGAATCATTCATAACCATCACCTCTTAATTCCGTCCTAAACGATAACGCCCTGTTTTGATATCTCTGCGCGGTAATACTCCCCGACGGTGAGTGCTGCGGTCTCGGTATCGGGCAACTCGGCAAAATATGCTTTCATCGCCCCGTCGAACATCGCCATATATTCGGCGACCGCGGTTCCGAGCTCGTTGTCGGTGATACGTCCGCTCGGCATATTAAGGGTTCGCTCGAAGCGTCCGTCCGCTATCGTATATACGATATCATTGGATAATTTGTCCGCGATATACTTCTGCTCCAGCGCCGCCCAGCAGCGGAAAAATCCCATCAGATCGGCGATAAGCTGGGCGTTCTGCGTGCGAAACGATACGCGGAGTTGCCCTGCGCGCTTGCCGTTTTCAGAGTATATCTCGACCGAGTACTTGACTGTCGGCTTGTAGCGGTATTTCAGCGACGTTCTCGCGGAGAGCGTGCTGCCCGTCGGCTGCTCGGTGAGCATAAACTCGCCGTTTATCGACTGCGCAAGGCTATGCAGGATATCCCTCAGCCGCATTTCGGGAGTGGTGTAGGCTACGCGCTCGGCAAGTATGCGGTTTATCATCGCGGAGCGCGACATACCCTCTACCCGCGCCAGAGCGTCCACCGCGTCCACCACCTCGTCCGACAGCACGAGGCTGTATATGCTCTTGTTCACCGTTTCCACCTCCAAACTCGTATTCTCTGTTAATAATTGTAGCACATTTTTATTAACTTGTCAAGCAAATTTAATAAAAACTTTCACAAATTTTATTTGTATTTTTTGACAGGGCTTATGTCCGCTGCCGTTAAACCGTATGCGGATACGAATTTTATGCGGTTTCCCGATCGGCGGCGCGGACAAAACCATTATGTGCAAATCGTGAACGATCGGTGAAAACAAAGTGAAATGCACAAAAAATACTTGACAATCATAAATTATTCGGGTATAATAACACTTGTTATATAACACGTGTTATAAAAAAGGAGGACAACGATGCCAAAGGCAAAGATAACTCGGGAAATGGTGATAGACGCGGCGTTCGAGGTCGCGCGGGAAACGGGCGCGGAGAACGTCAACGCGCGTTCGATAGCGGCTCGGCTCGGCTGCTCGACGCAGCCCGTGATGTACCATTTCGCGCGGATAGAGGAGCTCAAGCGCGCCGTGTACGAAAAAGCCGACCGCTATCACACGGAGTACCTGATGAACGTCAAAGACCCCGAGGGCGTAATGCTCGGCATGGGGCTGAACTATATCCGATTTGCGATACACGAGCCGCACCTGTTCCGATTCCTGTTTCAGTCGGGCTACGCGGTCGGGAGCAGCCTGCTCGAAATGATGGACAGCGCGGATCTGAAGCCCATTCTCGATATAATGAGCGGCGCAATGAAAATGAGTACGGAGCAGACAAAGGAAGTGTTCGTGACGATAGCGATGTTCGCGCACGGCTACGCGAGCATAATCGCGAACAACTCGCTCGAATATGACGAAAAGACGGTAGCGGCGCATCTGGAGCGTGCCTACAAGGGCGCGGTATCAGCAGTATGGGAGGAAATAAAATGAAAAATTCAAAGTTTTTTGCCGAAAACAAAAAGAGTGTTATTGTCACGCTTACGGGAATTATTGTGATGATCCTGCTGACGGTAACAAAGGTCGTTCCGTCGTCAACAATAGCGGGGATCGCCGTGTTTGTGGGAATAGCGTTTTTCTTCATCACGGAAGCCGTCGCCAAAACACATGGTGCCGAATCGGGGCTGCGCTTCAATACTATCCCGTCGGATCTCAAAAAGCCCGGCGTGATCATTTTAATGCTGCTGCCTATAGTAACCGTTACTGCAACGTGTCTTATCGGAAATCTGATTTTCAGCGGAGAATATGTCACCCATGTAATGGGACGGACGAGCGCTATGCTGTCTCTCGATAAGATAGCGTCGTTGATAGTTCAGTTGATTATCGCGGCGTTCGGCGAAGAGATCGCGTTTCGCGGTTTTTTCTTCGGCAAGACCGAAAAAATGTTCCCGAGCCTGCTCTGCGCTGTGGTTTCGTCCGCTGTTTTTGCCGCGGGACACATTGCCGCGGGAAACGCGGGGATCGTGGCTTTTGATATCGCGACCATCTTCATTGACAGTATGATCTATTCGGCTGTTTATCATAAAACCGAAAACTGCCTTATCAGTACATTTTCCCACATTCTCAGCAATGCGTGGGCTCTTACTTTCATGAGCATATGCTTTGTTTGATCGATGACTAAGGCAGCACCGATCTGATGGCGTTTCCTTAGAGCCGCACATAACAAGAGCTGCCGAGCGAGAGCACGGCAGCTCAGCTTGTAGAAAAAGTCCACATTCAGACTGTCGAGAAGCCCTCAGATACGAGGAAGCCGCACCGCGGCTAGCCTTAATGGCTGCCGCGTGTGCGGCTGACGAAGTAGATGAGGGTTTATCGACAGTCTGAGCTGCCGAGCTTATGCCCGGCAGATTAGTTTTATTTTGTTACTCGGTCGTCGCTCCAGCGGTACTTCCGCAGCGCAAACCAAAATCCCACGCACACCGCGGCTCCGATAACTCCGATACAGAAGAACAGGAACGCCGCGCCCGAGCCCTTGCCCGTGCCGAACAGCGTCGTCAGCAGACCGTCCGCGGAGACATTCGCCATAAGCGGCTCGAACACCTCGTCCACCAACACGCCGCCCGCGAAAAAGCCCACGGGGATCGTGAAGAACTGAAGCGCGTTGCGGCAGGAGTAGACGCGCCCCTGCATTTCCCCGGGGATCGTCTTGCGGAAGATGACGTCCATATTCGCGTTCATATACGGTATCGACAGCCACCCCAGAACCGCGCCCGCCGACCACAGCAACGTGTTGCTGCCGAAGGCGAGGAAGAAGTTCTCGGTGCTCATCGAGAGCAGCAGAGCCGCGCAGATAGCCCTCACGCGGTTCTTCGGCGCGGGCAGCAGCGTTACGATCGCGCTGCCGATAAGCGTTGCAATGCCCACGCAGGTGTTGACAACGCCGAGCGCCGTTTCTCCGCTCTTGGAGATCACCATCGCGGGGAGCGCCGCGTCGTATATCGAGGCGATAAGGTTGATACAGGCGAGAAACAGTATCAGATTCAGGATCAGCGGATTCTGTTTCAGCCACTTCAGACCCTTTCCCGCCGCTTTCAGCAGCGGCTCATTTTCGCTCTCCGAGCGCTCGGGCTCGGGTATCCTGATAAGGAACAGCAGCGCGAAAAACGCCACCGCGAACGTTGTCAGATCGACCGCGATAACGGTATCGATCCCCGCCAGCGTGAACAGTGCCGTTGCGATAACGGGCGTCAGTATCGAGTTCAGCGACTGCGAGAACGACCGCAGACCGCTCGTCCGTTGGTACTGATCCTCGGGTATAAGCATCGTCGCCGCGACCTCGGCGGCGGGCTGCTGCACGGTATTCATAAGTCCGTTCAGCGCGTTTATCAGATACAGGTGCCATACCTCGAGACTGCCCGTCTTGATGAGCACGAGCACCGCCACGGTGCTCAGCGCTGCCGCGAGATCGCACAGCAGCATAGTCGCCTTTTTGTTCCACCTGTCCGAGAGCGCTCCCGCGAAAATGCTCATCAGCACGTAAGGCGCATACGAGCACACCGACAACAGCGCGGTTTTCAGCGCCGAGCCGCTCTGCGTATACAGCCACAGCACGAGCGCGTACCCCGTCAGTCCGCTTCCCAGCGCGGAAAGCGACTGCGTCGACCAAAGCAGTATATATGTTTTTAAGCTTTTCTTCATAATGATCTTGCTCCTTAAAGTAAATTTTTTTTACCGGAATGCAAGATCCGAGGACGATCATCCTCCATGCGGCGTCCTCAAACCCTGCATGGAGCTTTTACAGAGCAGTCTACAAACATTTTTTACTCCTTTCCGTTGGATAATCCAATTAAATTTTTCCAAGATTTTATTATTTCCCCCGTCTGCGGCGGGGGAAATGTAACAATGATATGTATAGTTCCGGGATTACGCAAAAATGCCTTAATCCAGGAACACCCTGAGCGCCTTGCTCTTGCTCTGCGAGCGGAGCTTTCTCAGCGCCTTGGCTTCTATCTGTCTGATTCTCTCGCGCGTTACCTTGAACTGTCTGCCGACCTCCTCGAGCGTATGGGAGCGGTCGTAGCCGACGCCGTAGCGGAACTTCAGCACCTCGCGCTCGCGTTCGGGGAGCGTGTTCAGCGCCTTGTTCAGCTCGTCCTTGAACACCGCCTGCATCGCCGTATCGATAGGCGCGGGCGCGTCCTCGTCGGGGATAAAGTCTCCCAGATAGCTGTCCTCCTCCTCGCCGACGGGAGCCTCGAGCGAGACGGGATCCTGCGCTATACGGATTATCTCGCGCACCTTGTCCGAGGTCATATTCAGTTCATTCGCCACCTCGTCGACGGTGGGCTCGTGACCGTTTTCGTGGAGCAGCTTGTTCTGCGCCTTCTTGACGCGCGATATCGTCTCCACCATATGCACGGGGATACGTATGGTACGCGCCTGGTCGGCGATAGCGCGGGTAATGGACTGTCTTATCCACCACGTCGCGTAGGTCGAGAACTTGTAGCCCTTGGTGTGGTCGAACTTCTCGACCGCCTTTATAAGTCCGCTGTAGCCCTCCTGAATTAAGTCGAGCAGCGGCATACCGCGCCCTACATAGTGCTTGGCAATGCTCACCACAAGCCGCATATTCGCGGTGATGAGCCTGTCACGCGCCTCGTCGTCGCCGTTGACGATACGCTCGGCGAGCTGTATCTCCTCCTCGGCGGTCAGCAGCGGTATCTTGCCGATCTCGCGCAGGTGTATCTTCACGGGGTCGTCCATACCCGCGCCGCCCTTTTCGCTCGAATCCTCGCTGAGGTCGAGCGCCTTGTTGAGGTCGTCCTCAACGGTGAAATCATCCTCGATCTTGATATTGTTCTGATCGAGAAACTCGCTGAGCTTGTCCAGGTCTACGTCCGCCTCATCTATTACGTTATATATTTCCTTGGTGGATAATGTCCCGCTTTGCCTGCCTCTTTCCAGAAGCTCGTTAAAAATGTTTTTTTCGGTATTATTCATTTACAGATCCTTTCAATCGCTTTGAGCTTGTGTTCATAGGATATTGCACGCGTCTTTTCGGCAAATTTTGCCGATAACTGCGTCAAAACTCCTTGCACGCATTATGCACTTCGTGCAAAACGCTACATCAAGTATTGCTGCGTCGTTAGCGTTTTCCGGGAAGCGGATAATGCGTTCTTGTTCTCGGCAAAATTATGCTCGAAAATCCACGCACAAATCCTATTAACACAAGCTCTATGTACGGTCATTCCAAAAAATCCTTCAGCTTTCTGCTTCTGGTAGGGTGACGGAGCTTTCGCAGAGCCTTTGTCTCGATCTGGCGTATTCTCTCGCGCGTGACCTGAAATTCCTGTCCCACCTCTTCAAGTGTGCGCTGTCTGCCGTCGATAAGACCGAAGCGCAGTATTATAACGCGTTTTTCACGCTCGGTGAGCGTATCGAGCACCTCTCCGAGCATCTGCTTGAGCATCGAATTGCACGCCTCGTCCGCGGGCGCGGGCGCGTCCTCGTCGGGGATAAAGTCGCCGAGGTGGCTGTCCTCCTCCTCGCCGATGGGTGTCTCGAGCGACACGGGATCCTGCGCTATGCGGATTATCTCGCGCACCTTATCGACGCTCATATTGAGGTACACCGCGATCTCTTCCTCGGAGGGCTCGCAGCCGTTCTCGTGCAGCAGCTGGCTCTGCGCCTTCTTGACCTTGGTTATCGTTTCCACCATATGCACGGGTATGCGAATAGTCCTCGCCTGATCGGCGATAGCGCGGGTTATGGACTGCCTTATCCACCATGTTGCATAGGTCGAGAACTTGAAGCCCTTGGTGTAATCGAACTTCTCGACCGCCTTTATCAGTCCCATATTGCCCTCCTGAATGAGGTCGAGGAACTGCATACCGCGGCGGACGTACTTCTTCGCGATGCTTACCACGAGGCGCAGATTTGCCTCGATAAGGCGCTTTTTCGCGTTCACGTCGCCCGCCTCCATACGTGAGGCGAGCTCGATCTCCTCCTCCGTGGACAGCAGCGGTATCCTGCCGATATCCTTAAGGAAGCTCTTGACGGAATCGTCGGGCAGCATTACATCCGCGTCGGGATTATCCGAGTAATCGCGGTCGGAATAATCCAGAATGCTGTCGATATCGAGATCGGCGTCGAAATTATCCACGATCTTGATATTCATACTGACGATCTTGTCAAAAATGCGATTGATCTGGTCGGCGTCAAAGTTCAGCTCCTCGAGCGCGTCTGTGATCTCCTTTGCGGTGAGGCTGCCCTTTTGCTTGCCCTGATTGAACAACTCCTCCAGAGCGTTTGATTCACTCATTATTTTCTCTTCTCCTTTAGCTGCTGCTCCAGCCTGAGCAGTTCCTCGTCCGACATCTCGCCGAGCTGCCCGGTTGGTATATCTTTTCCGTAATTATTGATAACTTCTATAAAATCCGCCAGCGCTTCCTTATCGTTGGCGAATGTGTTGTCGGTGACTATCTGAATTATTCTGCCCATTTCCATAGCGTCAAATTCCTCATTGAACGAAGAAATATCCGCGTCGTGACCGCCTGCCAGCCGTCTTGCCAGAAATTCGTAAACGCGCCTGTTGAATCCTGTGATAAACTCGCGCCCGAGCTTTCCGGAAATTTTTAACAGCTCGCCCGGATTATGGTACAGATAACAGATTATTCCGCGCTCTGCGCGCTCCTCCCTCGGCATACGCGCCGAATCGGGATTTATCTTGTCGGGCGCCTGCCGCAGCATCTCGTTTTTCTGCCGGCGGAAGTTTTTGCCCTTATTGCGCTCGCGCTCCCGATCAACCGCGCTCTTTACCGCGTCGGCGGGTATCTCCGCGAGCCTTGCCGCCTTGCTTATGTAGACCGTGCGGTCGATCTCGTTGCTTATCTGCGCGAGGAACACGACCGCCTTTTTAAGGTACGCGGCGCGTCCCTCGTCGGTGTTCACGTCTATCCCCGCGGAGAGCTTGTCCATCTCGTACTCGATAGCGCTGCCAGACTTCTCGATGAGCAGCCTGAACGCCTCCGCGCCGAACCGCTTTATGAACTCGTCGGGATCCTTCGCGCCGTCCATTCTCAGCACGCGCGCCCTCACCCCCGCCTCGGACAGCAGGTTGATTCCGCGCGACGCTGCGGCTTGTCCCGCGCCGTCGCTGTCATAGGAGAGTATGACCTCCTTCTTGCCCAGCCGCGAGATCATATTCGCCTGCTGAGCCGTGAGCGACGTTCCGAGCGACGCTACGGCGCTGTCGAAGCCAGCCTGATGCAGCGAGATAACGTCCATATACCCCTCGCAGAGAATAAAGTAATCCGCCTTGGAGTTTTTCGAGACGTTCAGCGCGAACAGCATATCGCTCTTGTGGAACACCATGGTCTCGGCGCTGTTAAGGTACTTCGGGATATTCTTGTCCTCCGAGAGCGTCCTGCCGCCGAAAGCCGCGACGTTGCCGCGCGTGTCGAATATCGGGAACATCACGCGGTTTCGGAACTTGTCGTAGAGCTTATTGTTATTCGTCGCCAGCAGCGAGCCGTCCGCCATCTCATACTCGGAATAGCCCAGCGACTTCATGTAATAATGCAGCGCATGATAATCGTCCGCCGCATACCCCAGCCCGAAGCGCTTTATCGTGTGGTCGGACAGTCCGCGCCGCCGCAGATAATCCAGCCCCGCCGCTCCCTCGGGCGAAAAGAGCTGCTTATGGAAATATTTTCCCGCGTCGCGGTTCATCTCGTACAGCCTTTGGCGTTTCTTAGCCGAGCCGTCGTCCTTATCCTCGGGCATCGGCATACCCGCGCGCTGCGCGAGAAATCTCACCGCGTCCATATAGTCGAGGTTCTCGATCATACGTATGAACGTCACAACGTCGCCGCCCGCTCCGCAGCCGAAGCAGTGGAACAATCCCTTATCGGGCGAGATATGGCAGGACGGAGACTTCTCCGAATGAAACGGGCAGCGGCACATATACGAGCTGCCCGAGCGCTTTAGCTCGACATATCCCTGCGCCACGGAAACGATATCGTTCCTGTCATGCAGCTCACGCATAAAATCCTCGGATAACCGCAATTCTACCTCATTTCCGCCGGAATCTCACGAAATGTATCCCCTGTTCCAGCCATTCGGGATACACAGCTTTCTGAAATAATCTATCGCGTATTCGTCCGTCATACCGCTTATATAGTCGCCGACGGCGACCTCAAGACCGTCGCGCTCCGCAAGCTCCTTGTAGAGCCGCGGCATTTCGTCCTTGTTCGTGAAAAAATACTCGTACAGATACTCGACGATATGCCCCGCCTTATCCTTTTCGGCAACGGTCGGCTCCGCTCTGTACACGCGCTCGAACATAAACCCGCGCAGCTCGTCGAACGCCTTTTTGGTCGTCTCGTCGAACGCTATGGTCTCGCCGCTGTTCTCGACCAGCGAGCGCACAAGACTCGTTATCCGCGCGGATTTCGTCTCCCCGAGAGTTTTCACAGGGAACTCGGGCAGGTCGTTCTGTCCGATAACGCCGCCGCGTATCGCGTCCTCGATATCGTGGTTGATATACGCTATCTTGTCGCAGAACCGCACCACCATACCCTCAAGCGTTGCCGCGGGTCTGGAGCTGCCGCGGTGCGCAACAATGCCGTCGATGACCTCGAACGTCAGGTTCAGCCCCTTGCCGTCCTTTTCGATGACCTCGACAACGCGCCTGCTCTGCTCGTTATGGGCGAACCCGTTCGGCAGCAGCCTGTTCAGCACGCGCTCTCCGTCATGACCGAACGGGGTATGCCCGAGATCGTGTCCGAGCGCGATTGCCTCCGTCAAGTCCTCGTTCAGTCCGAGCGCGCAAGCGACCGTGCGCGCGATCTGGCTCACCTCGAGCGTGTGCGTTAGACGCGTTCGGTAGTGATCGCTGTGCGGTATCAGGAACACCTGCGTTTTATGCTTCAGTCTGCGGAAGGAGTTACAGTGGATAATGCGGTCGCGGTCGCGCTGAAAATCCGTGCGGAAGTCGCAGGGCTTCTCGTACACGGCGCGCCCGCGGCTGTCCGCGGACTTGCACGCGTGCTCGCCCAGCGTCAAGCGCTCGTTCTCCATTATCCTCTCGCGCGGCAGCATCGTCCTCAACTCCTTTTGTCCTTCGGGCAGCTCTAAAAACCGATTTTGCCTCAAACAAGGCTTTTTTTGCTACGCCAATTAAATGTTTCCGTATTTCCAAGGTTTATCTTTTCGGTTTCCCCCGCCTACGGCGGGGAAAACCGAATTTTTTGGAAATGTTTAATCGGAACATCAATAATAGGTGCCCCTCTGTAAATATATACAATTTTCGACCTTGTAAAACCTTTTTTTATTTTAAATTTCAGCGTTTTACGCAAAATCAAACCATATTTTTTGTACACTTTCCACAACAATTTTACCGTTGCAGCTATCTATCAGCTTTTCTTTCAGCTTGTCGGACAGCTCCTCGCGCACAAAAACGGTAATTTTTACCATATCGGCAAAATCCTCATTTTCAACGCGCACGTCAAACTCCGAGAATATCTGCGGCAGCCGCCCGTACAGCGAATAATCCACCGACAACTCCAGCTGCTCGGCAAGCACCATGACCTTGATCCTCGCGGTATCTACCGCGTCCTTGGCGCCGCGCGTGTACGCCCTGACGAGACCGCCCGCGCCGAGCAGCACTCCGCCGAAATAGCGCGTCACCACGCACACGACGTCGGTCAGCCCCTCCTTGCGGAGCACCTCGTATATCGGCACGCCCGCCGTTCCCGAGGGCTCGCCGTCGTCGGAATGCCGCGCCGCGGAGTTCTCGCGGAGAATGTACGCGTAACAGTTATGCGTCGCCTTGCGGTGCATGGTGCGTATCTCGTTGATGAACGCTACTGCCTCGTCCTCGGTGGAGACGGGCGCGAGGTAGCCGATAAACTCCGATTTCTTTTCGATAAACCGCGCTTCACAGCGCTCGGCAATAGTCTTGTATTCCAATGCTTTCTCCTGTAAACTTTTCACGATCGTCATAAAGCCGCGCTCAGAATGTTTTCCTTTCCGACAAAATTCGCCGCCAATGACAACAAAAACTCACGCACAAAGATTTATGCGTGAGTTTCGTTTTTGAGAACTAAAAGCGCATTACTTGCCCAGATTGTAGCGCTTCTTGAATCTGTCAACACGTCCGCCGCTGTCAACCAGCTTCTGCTTACCGGTATAGAACGGGTGGCACTTGGAACAGATCTCTACCTTGATGTCCTTTTTCGTGGAACGCGTCTCTATAACGTTTCCGCAGGCGCACTTAATAGTAGTAGCCTCATATGCGGGATGAATACCGTCTTTCATGATTGTCACCTCAATCCGTTTTCATCATAATACTTATTGATTATACCACACCGCGCGAAAAAAATCAAGCGGTTTTTACAATTTTCTTATGAATTAACGTAAAATTTCTCAATCAAAAGCCGAGAATTTTTGTGAAATCCGACGAAAGTTTTTCCTGGAGCGCCACAGCAGCGGGCTTATCGGCACCCTTTGTGGTATAGTAAACCTTGATCTTGGGCTCGGTGCCGGAGGGTCTGATGATGACGGACGCGTCGTCCTCGAGATTGTAGGTGATAACGTCCGACTTCGGCAGCGTTACGGCGCTTGTCGAGCCGTCCGACATAGTCTTTACGGAGGTGGTGTAGTCGGTCACGGCGAGAACGTTCAGCCCGCCGATAGCCTTGGGAGCGTTCGCGCGGAGGTTCGCCATGATCTCCTTCATGCGCTCCATACCCGACGCGCCCTCGCAGGTGAAGTTGTCGAGCTTGTTGAAGTACACGCCGTACTCGTCGTACATCTTCTTGCGCGCCTCGATGAGGGTCACGCCCTTTGTGCGGTAGTACGCCGCCATCTCACAGATGAGCATCGACGCTACGACAGCGTCCTTGTCGCGCACGTAGCCGCCCGCGAGGTAGCCGTAGCTCTCCTCGAAGCCGAAGATGTAGCGCTCCTCCTCGCCGTCCTTTTCGAGCAGTCCTATCTGCTCGCCGATGAACTTAAAGCCGGTCAGCACCTCGCGCAGCTCCACGCCGTACTTCGCGCAGATCGCCTTGGTGATGTCGGATGTAACGATGGTCTTGACCGCGACGGGATTCTTGGGCATCTTGCCGAGAGCTATGCGCTCCTTGCATATGTACTCGAGCAGCAGCGCGCCCGTCTCGTTGCCCGTGAACAGCTCGTAGTGATCGCCGTCGGGCACCGCGATACCTACACGGTCGCAGTCGGGGTCGGTCGCGAGCAGCAGGTCGGGCTTCTCCTTTTCGCAGAGGTTAAGACCGCACTGCAGCGCCTCGCGTATCTCGGGATTCGGGAACGGACAGGTCGGGAAGTTGCCGTCGGGGTTCTCCTGCTCGGGAACTACCACAACGTCCTTAACGCCGATCTCTTTCAGTATGCGGCGGACGGGCTTGTTTCCCGTACCGTTGAGGGGAGTATATACGACCTTGAGATTGCTGGTCGGAACGAGGTCGCTGTGCAGGCTCTGCTCGCGAACCTTGGCGATATAAGCGTCGATAACGGAATCCTCGATATAGCTTACCGAGCCGTCAGCCACAGCCTTGTCAAAATCAACGGACTTTACGCCGCTGAAAATATCGATATTGTTTATCTTGGACAGAACGATATCCGCCGCCTCAAGAGTGAGCTGGCAGCCGTCCGAGCCGTACACCTTGTAGCCGTTGTACTTCGCGGGGTTATGAGACGCGGTGACAACGATACCCGCGCCGCACTTCAGCGCGCGGACTGCCCAGGACAGCATGGGCGTGGGCATGAGCTCCTTGTATATATGCACCTTGATGCCGTTAGCGGCGAGCACCTCAGCGGCGCTCTTAGCGAAGTAATCGGACTTGTTGCGGCTGTCGTAAGCGATAGCGACGCTCTTCTCAACGCCGTTTCCGAGAATATACTCCGCGAGACCCTGCGTAGCTTTCTTGACCGTGTACACGTTCATACGGTTGGTGCCCGCGCCGATAACTCCGCGCAGTCCGCCCGTGCCGAACTCGAGGTCGCGGTAGAAGCGGTCGTTCTTGCCCTCCGCGTCGCCCGAAATGCTTTCAAGCTCGGTCTTGAGATCGGGGTCGGCGGTCGCTTTGTCCAGCCAAAGCTCATACATATTCTGAATATCTGCCATGGTATTATCCTCCCTAAGAAAGTATTTATAATAACGATTACATTATAGCATAATTTTTCAAAAATTTCAATAGTTTTGTGTGGTTTTAAGAAAAAAACAGCAAAATAAACAGATATTTTTTACTTAACGTAAAGTTAATGTTTAAAAACAATTAAGGCGCTGTAAGTTTTCACAACGCCTTTCAGTTTGTAGAAAAAGTCATTTAACTCGCATTTCTCAGACTGTCGAGAAGCCCTCAGATACGAGGAAACGGCTTGTCGGCTAGCCTTAATGGCTGCCGAACAAGCCGTTGACGAAGTAGATGAGGGTTTATCGACAGTCTGTAAGGCGCTGTGAGTTTACACAACGCCTTATTTGTTAAGTTTCGATCCGTTAATCGGAATTGCGCTTGTTGTACAGATAGTTGCTTACGTCTCTGAACGCAAACATCACAATTACCGTTAGGCAGCATACCAGCGACAGGATATACAGCGCCGCCGAGATGATGTAGTCATAGCCGACATAGCCGGGATTTGCGGCAGCCATATTCTTTCTCGCGCTGAAAACCTTGAATATGGTGCTGAAATTCGCCGAGCCGACGATGATGTATATCGCGAGCATACCCCACTTTGTGAAGTCGTATCCCGCGAACGTCGAAAGCGCGAGGAACAGCGTCAGACCGCCGTAAACTATGAAGTACATATAGTCCATTGCGCCCATTACGAACTCGCTGTACTGCTTCTTGTCCCACATCGTAATTGCCACGATTGTGAGGATAAAGCACAGCACAAGACCCGCAACGCCTATCAGAACCATCAGCGCCGCCTTTTTCTCGTCGGAGGCGGGCTTCGCGAGCAGCTTTTTCTTAAGGCTCTTTACCGCAAAGAACGTCATAGCGCCCGCTATTACAAAGCATACGATGATGAAAACAAATCTTCTCCACCAGCTCGCGCCCATGCCGTTCTGACCTACCCAAGCCGCCGCGTCCTCGTCGCCCTGCGCCATGAGAGCCTTCTGCGACTTGTAGGTGGTGTTGACCCAGATTATCTTATTGATTACAGCGGCAAGATTTGCCAGCGCCGCAGCGCCGCCGAAGCCGCCGAAGAAGCACATTGCCCAGTCGGCTTCCCTGATGTACAGGATAGCCGCGAGAACCGCTACCGCGAACAGGAGGATGAGCACGTAGCCCTGCGTGATCTGCTGATCCGACCAACCGAGGTAGATCGACCAGTTGATGCCGTAGCCGCCCATAGCGAACTTCTCGCATACGACCAGCGCCGCCATCAGCACGAGCATAAGACCGCCTATCTTGGCGCGCGCCTTCATGGCAGCTATTTCCGCTTCGGTCATCAGCATATCATCCGCGTACTCGACCGAGTTCAGATAAACGAACAGACCGCACGCGCACAGATAAACCACTGCCTCGGCAATGCCGAAGATGCGGATAGAGTTACGCAGATAGGGGAAAGGAACCAGCATCGGAACCATTCCGATAACAGCCTTAGCCGCGAAAACGACGGTAAGGTAAGTCTTCGCGAACGCGTACCCCTTGTTATAGAAGAACGCGAGGAGTATCGGAACACCCGTCATTATAATATACAGCATCACTATATTCAGAACCGTTGTCGAAAACGCTGTGATGACCTGTCCCGACG
The DNA here is from genome assembly GCA_947177735.1 of uncultured Clostridia bacterium. Lineage (GTDB taxonomy): Bacteria > Bacillota > Clostridia > Oscillospirales > Ruminococcaceae > CAG-115. The sequence goes on along the minus strand of CAMWVP010000014.1, from coordinate 963 downwards.
CCTTCTCCGCCTCGCTCGCGAAGAGCTTGCCGAAGAACTTGACGGTGTAGGGAACGCCCGCCTCCTCAAGCGCGGTGTTATGGAACACGGGCTTGACATACAACGGATTGAACACGATAAAATAGGCGATCACCGCCTCGACTATCGAATAAATCCCGATGCCGAGCGCTATCGTCTTATTACTGAATATGCCCTTTTGGGACGTATCCTTAACGGCAGTTGACATAATTGATCCTCCCGAAAATATAATGCTTTTCTAAATTATAACATATTTTCACTTCATTTTCAAGTATGCTCGGCGAAATCATTGCCCGATGAAAGTAAATTTTTCCCCGAGATTTTTGTGCAATTTGACAAAATTTACTCGCCCGGCTTCTCAAGCGGTTGATTCATAGAGGGCGCGGAGGACTGTATATTGTTGTTCGCGCCGATTATGCTGCTCCTGAGCAGTCTCAGATTATTGAGATCGTTCGACAGCAGCTCCTCGACCCTGAGCAGCATCTTGTCCGCGAAATCGTTCGTGGACGTGCGCAGGTCGGTACAACGGTTCTGCGCCGAGCTGATTATCTCCGTAGCGCGGCGTCGCGCCTCCTTCATAACGTCGTTCTCCTCGATGAGCTCCGCGCGGCGCTGCTCGGCTTTGCGGATAATGCTCTCCGCCTCGCGCTTCGCCTCGGAGATAATGTTGTTCTTGTCGGAGACGACCGTCTGCGCCTGCTGTATCTCCATCGGCAGCGCCATACGCATATCGGACACGATATCGCTTATCTTGTCGACGTCCACCATGCTCCGCTTGCCGAACGGCACTCTTGTCGCGTCGTGAATGATATCCTCCAGCATCTCGATCAGATCTTCGATAGAATATGAATTTTCCATTCCGTTCTTCCTTTCCCGAAATTCCTTTTATTGATTAAATCGTTTTTATAAAATTTAAAGCCTTATTTTATGCGGTTTTCCCCGCCG
>CAMWVP010000013.1 GCA_947177735.1 uncultured Clostridia bacterium | reverse complement strand
CGTTTAAAATTTTAAAAATATATGGGCATAATTCGCTACCCCAATTAAATACAGGATTAATATAACTTAAATTATCCATATTCTCTTTATCAAAACCAACAGAACTAAGACATGCGTCGATTTTTCTAATGCTTTTAAAAGGAAATGGAGTTATTATATAGGATTCCGTATAGGATAAAACTAAAAATCTTATACTAAAAAAATTCTTAGATCTACCACAAATGGTCTTTCCCAACAAGCGTGTATCTTCTACATACCCATCAAGTGCGTCTGATAATTTGTTAAGTACCTTTTTTGAAATAGCCATAATGTCCTCCTAAAAATTATTTTTTCCATATAATTCCAAAAACAGATTTCAATTATGTTTTTATTTATATATAGTATAACACTTTTTCAAAATTTTTTCAACTACATTTTTCATAAATGTGCAAGATATTCCAATAAAATTCATTTTTTATTAGTGATATGAGGCAATAGAGACTTACACAATTCTTTGTCAGTATTTTCCTAATTTACAAGGAATAAGCTACTAGAACTACTGATATATTTGTGTATAATTGCGTTTCGCTTGCCCATAAAGCACAGTTTTGAGCCTTTTTTACAAAAAACACGTTCACAATATGCAATAGATCTTTCACTATTTTGAAGAGTTTTGCTGATGATTCTGTGGTTATGTTTGGGAGAAAGTAAATGAACATATGTGTCTCCATTCGCCATTTCATATTCTATCTGTAAGACAGTATATTTATTAAATACCCCCACGAAATCAAAGGATACAGCGCTTTCACGCTCAATCTTGGGGGTTTGATAATGGGCATATTGGATTTTGTCAGAAAGTATCCACCAAGAAAAAATGACATTAAAAATTGCACGATGATCGTTTAAGCCAATTGTAACTGTTTTTTCTTTTAAATCGAGTTTATATACTATAAGATCGACCCATTGGTTTCGAGTTTTTATGGGTTGAATTTTCATTTTATTTATTGTTAAAACAATAAGTATTGATAATACCAAAATAGCAACTTCAACAAAATAAATATGCAAGTGTGTACTACTATTTTTTTCGTCATATCCTGGGATCACAAACATATTAAATGCTGTGAAAAAAATAAAAATCAAAAAAGAAATAACTGCTATTGCCAATTTTTCTTTTTTATAAAAGAATTGTTTAAACCACATGTGAACCCTATCGTTCCAACCAAAAATAAAGTTTTCTCGTATTGATGAAGAACAATTTGTTTTCAAAAACATTAAATCAAATCGAAGCAAACGAAATAATGCCTCTGTTGCGTTATCCGTTGCAAAAGCTTGAACACAATCCTTAAGTTGATCGTTTGACGGGTTCTCATTGTGATATGTATATATCTGGCCTATATTTATTTCATTGGCCAATTTAATTGCCTCACTCCATGAATTTTTCTTTGCCCCCCAATCACAAATACCTTTGATAATTATGCAGGGAATATTGGGTTGTTGGCACTCGTAATATATTCCAACTCCTTCCATTTCTCCGCCAATAATTCTTTCCTCGCCATTATTTTTTGCAGCTTTTTGTAAAGCCATACTCTTACGTTCATTACTTAAAACGCTACCTCCACTTAATATTGCCCCCAAACCCCATTTAAAATTAATTTCACGTCCAATTAAATTCTCCCTATTTTTTTCTTTTTCTTCTAAGGAAAATTCTGGATTTCTCAACAATACATCCCAAGCATTTAAACTATTATGAGTAAAGAATTTATCTTTTTGACGAAGTGTAATTTTTCCATTATTATCTTTATTAAAAACATCATACGGTATAACCTCGCTAGAAAGAATAACATCGCCCAATTGCTGATTTTGTGGATCTGTTCCAAAAGCAACTCCAAGGGATATTATAAGCTTAGGGCGAAAAAGTTTTAAAGCACTCCTTATAGCGTTAGCAGAACCGTCTGCCGTAAATGATGCCGTGCTATTAGGATGTATGTGAACAATTTTAACATTATATATTGTCGCAAACTGGTAGACACAATTACAATCTTCTAAGTATATCTCGTGTAGTTTTTGAGTCATTTTTTCTGATTTGTTTATTTCAAAATATAATTTGCAAGTTAATATATTTTGTTCAACTGAGTTTGCTATCAATATTATAATATCGCAATCATCCAACATTTCGGGCAACTCGGTATCAAGGGTATCTCGGGCAACCATTTCTGGATTGAACTTACGACCATACTCCGAGTATTCCATAATCCATTCTCTATTATTATTATAAAACACCGATAAATTTTTTAATACTTCTTCTGCAAACTTGCTGCTCTTTTCCATATTAATTCCCTCTTTAAATCCATCTTGAAAAATGACAATACTCCAAGGTTGTGCTAACGATGAGCAGAACCATTATAATCATCTATATTTATTATAGTATAAATTTGCATTTTTTTCAACCTCCTTTGCGCAAGATGTCGAAATCCTGCGCAACGTGTAATTTTTTTGGAGATCTGTACAAAAGCATGGGGGGCGTTTTGGTAATTATTAACAATGCTTTTGTTGCACAAATAATGGCGGTTATCCACCGCCATCGTCGTATTATTAACCTCCCCTTAATTCATCTGCGTACACAAGTAGTTTTACTTGTTTAATAGGATCAAGCCCATTAAACAAGGAAAGACCTTTCTTGTGCAAAGCGTTGACATCTTCGCGTGTTATTATCTTGATAAAGTTGACAAGAAAAAGGAAGTGAGAGAGGAGATTGTCAAAACCATTCACATTCGCACTAATGATATTCTGCCACATAGCAGACAATTACTATCTGCAATGCATACTCTTTTTAATGAAGCAGAAAAAATGGTGACACGAAAACGCCCCGAGCCCTTTGTACAAGCACGATTATATTGTAGCATTGATAACACACGGGTTCAGTTGGGCGTTTATGGCAATGCTGCCCATCGCAGCGTTCCACTGTTTCGCCCCACCTCTCCCTTTTTGGATATGTTTTGTTGTCAACGCTTTGGTTCATCCGTTCATTGATGATTTAAAAGCAAATAAATCAAAGATAAACCTTACAACGGATTAGATACTACATATAATCCAGATATATGTGACCTTCCTTATTATAATGGGAGAGTGTTTTTAATGGAGAATGCCGCGCTAAAGTTAAAGAAAATCGCCTGTATCATTGAATTACTATTTGAACATTAACTCTATTAAATAAGCTATTAAAGCAGTTGTTAAGGAGGTAATCCCTCCCAACAAACTGGAAAAAATAGATGAATGTTCATTTAATAAGAAAGCATATTTCTTTTTGAAATTATTTTTTTGACTATCAACAGCTATTATTTTTCCATCCATTAAATCACCTTCAAGCTTTATATCCCCCGTATGGAACAAGGAATAAGTAATGATAGCTTTTCTCGGTATGTAATCAAAGTTGAATTCAATATTTTTACATATTCCATCAGTTTCCCGCTGAGACAAACTATAAACAGTTGCCTTATTTTTGGGGAGTGAGTCAATGCAATAAGGTTCGGCATTTAAAAATTGTCCAGATGTTAATATATGTATTGGGCATGAGGGAACTAAATCTTGGCTTTTTATAATTGAATTCCCTATATTTTTTATTGTAATTGTGGAACAATATAAATTTTCTATTTCGCTTGACTTGTACCTAACTTCCAAATCTTTAACTTGTTGTATTTTATTCGAAATGATACAAGTGGTTTTAATTTCGTAAGTTAAATTTTTGCGACTTTTACCTATGAAATAAAATAAAAGGCTAACAATAGTGCTGCCAGAAATTCCCATAACGCACCAAAATAAATTTGAATCCATAATATTTCCTCCTTATCAATTTGTTATTTATATTATATACCATTTTATAGAAAAAGTCAAGAATTGAAGCAATAAATTGAACATTCAATTGGATAATCCGAATCACCCCTGACTCGACAGGGTGATTCGGAAAAATTTTTATTTTTTTTAAAAAAACACTTGACAAAATAAAATCCGCGTGTTATAATATAGTTACAACAATCCGTTTTTACTATTTGCCATAAAATTCAACACAAAGAAAGGGGAATAAATTTATGAGAAACAACGGGGAGAATGTAAACTATATTATAATGTTTGCATTGATGATATTAACCATTGCTTTTTTTATATTTTTTCGAGGCAATACCGCGAAACAGCCCGAAGCAAATTGCAATTGTGCAGAAATCATTAAGGCGGAAGTCAAGAGCGCATTAACCGATTACTCTTATAGCGTTACCACAGATAAATCAAAAAGCTCTCAAAGCGATGTTACCCTCGTTACAGAAAAAACAACTCCGCCTAAAACATTGACCGAAGTAGAGGGTATGAAGTTCGATATTGGCGAATCGGTTCCTCTCCCTACCTTGCCAACACACGTCAAAACCTATACCGATTACAGATATTATAGTCTGTGGTATACTCGCATTATCGTTTACAGCAGGCTGCCTATACCGATGATGACGGGCTGAGAAGATTTAATAATGATTATATTGTTGCTTTGGGTGAATTTTACTCGGTGAATATCGGAGATCGATTTAAAATAACCCTTGATAGCGGTAATGAATTCACAGTAATCTTAGGAGATGGCAAGGATCCTTGTGATTGCGATGACACTAATATGTATGCTCCGTGCATAGACTATGATGGTGTGGATTGTGCTAATGTAATTGAATTCATCATAGATGATGATGTGTTGGAAGCAAGTGTTTATGCTTACGGAAGTCTAAATTGCATTCCCAAATTCAGTGGCAACATCATTAAAATGGAATATCTTGGCAGAGATGATTCTGAGGATTGGGATACTTATGAAACCAGATAACAAGTGGAGGTAATCAATGATTATTTAAAACATTGAAAAATATAGCCAAACATAGAAATATGTTAGTCTTCAAGGAAAGGATGAATCCATTGCTAAAGAGCTACAAAACCGAAATAAACCCAACATCTGAGCAAAGGCAGATAATCAATCGCACGATAGGTACTTGCCGCTATGTGTAATTTCTACTTGGCTCATAACAAGGAAGTGTACAAAAGTGAAAATCGGTTCGTATCAGGTATGGATTTTTCAAAGTGGCTTAACAATGATTTTATTCCCCTCAACTCCGAATACCAATGGATAAAGGAAGTCAGCAGTAAGTCCGTAAAACAAAGCATTATGAATGCAGAACGTGCCTTTAAGAACTTCTTCAAAGGGCAATCTCGTTTCCCTAGATTCAAGAAAAAAGGTAAATCTGATGTAAAAATGTACTTTGTTAAGACAGACGCTAAATCTGTTATCCATTGCGAACGGCATAGGATAGAAATTCCTACTCTCGGCTGGGTGCAGTTAAAGGAAAAGGGTTACATACCGACAAACCCAAATTCGCATATTATTAAAAGCGGTGCGGTTTCTTGCAAAGCGGGAAGATACTATGTATCTGTTCTCGTTGAACAGGGAAATATGCCAAAACCTTGCTTGCCCGGTGATAGTATAGGGATTGACTTAGGCTTAAAGGATTTTGCTGTTTGTTCAAACGGTGAAACCTATAAGAATATAAACAAGAGTTCTCGGATAAGAAAACTTGAAAAGAAACTTAAACGAGAACAGCGCAGTCTTTCGAGGAAATACGAGGGCTGTAAAAAATCAAATATTTTGAAAGGAGTAGCTGCTCGGCAAAATATCCAAAAGCAAAAGCTGAAGGTACAGAAGCTTCATCAGAGACTTGACAATATTAGAACAGACTATCTTAACAAGGTAATATCCGAATTGGTGAAAACCAAGCCAATGTGGATAACCATTGAGGATCTAAATGTCAAGGGTATGATGAAGAACAGACATCTCTCCGAAGCCATTGCACATCAGAAATTCTTCGAGTTTAGAACTAAACTCATGGCAAAGTGCAACGAACTGGGATTGAATTGAGGATTGCGGATCGTTTCTACTCTTCTAGTAAGACTTGCCACAATTGTGGTTGTGTGAAGTCCGATTTAAGATTATCGGACAGGACATACGTCTGTGAATGCGGCTATACAGCGGATAGAGATTATAACGCAAGTCTTAATTTAAGAGATGTTTTAACTTACAAACTCGCATAACAAAGCGATTGTAAGTGTGTACCGATGGCTAGTCGGGAATTTACGCCTGTGGACTATACAAGAACTTGTGAGTAGTATATTGGCAACGATTATGAAAGCATATAGGTTGAAGCAGGAATTTTCTCGGTATGGATGTGTTTGTCCATATTTTGAGTAGCAGGTAAAATGATCAGAATACGAGATGAATGTGTTGGGTGCCCATCTGATATGGGATGTATGGGGAACAGTTGCCCATATATAAACGTGCCAGTTCATATATGTGATAATCGTGGTTGTGACTGCGAAGCAGAATATAACATTGATGGGGATGAATTTTGTGAAAGCTGCACAATAGATTACATAAAAGATGTTTTCAATTCCCTTAATTTTACGCAAAAAATAGAAACCGTTACAGACAATTATGATCTGACTTATCAAGGCAAGGATACTTGCGAACGGTGTAACGCGGAAAACGCTGCCTGTATTATAGATGGCATCTTTCTGTGCAAGAGTTGCGCTGAAGGATATTTAGACGAAGCCTTTAATCAACTCTCGTTTTGCGAAAATGTAGAGTACTTGGGGCTTGAAATTAATGAAATCGGGATATAGAAAATGAGAATTTTATTAACTTATGAAAGGAATAATCTAAATGAGCAAGATAAAGTGTGAGTTGTTCAACGACAACTTCCAGAATTACAAATGCTACGGGATTCCCAAAGCACAGCTTGTAATAGCTGATATCCCCTATAATCTCGGAGCGAACGCATACGCATCAAACCCCGAATGGTACATAAATGGGGACAACAAGCAAGGAGAAAGCAAGAAAGCCGGAAAAGCATTCTTCAGCACGGATAATGAGTTCAGAATTGCCGAGTATATGCACTTTTGCAGCAGGCTTCTTGTAAAAGAACCCAAGGAAACGAATAAGGCTCCTGCTATGATTGTGTTTTGTGCGTTTGATCAAATTCCTATGGTTATCGACTACGGCAAGAGATACGGCTTTAAAAACAGCTATCCGCTGTTTTTTATTAAGAATTATTCGGCGCAGGTACTTAAAGCGAATATGAAAATCGTGGGTGCAGTCGAACACGCTGTTGTGTTGTATCGCGACAAACTCCCGAAATTTAATAACGGTCGTTCTGAAACTCAAAAAGGTAAGATGATATTCAACTGGTTTGAGTGGAAGCGAGATAACAAGAATGAGTATCCTAAAATTCACCCCACACAAAAGCCTGTTGGATTACTGAAACAACTGATACAGATTTTTACCGATGAGGGAGATGTGGTTATCGATCCCGTTGCCGGCAGCGGAACTACCCTCCGTGCAGCTTACGAAATAGGTAGAAATTCATATGGGTTCGAGGTATCAAAAAAGTTCTATAATGATGCAAAAGAAAAAATGCTTAATTTCGGTAACGATTCTGAGCAAGTAAAGTTGAGTGTTTGATGATATTGTAGTCGAGCAAGAAGGAGAAAAACAAATGAATAAGCAAATTTTCATATTAAACGGTACAGCCGGAGCCGGCAAAGACACCTTTACTGATCTGCTCAACGAGCATATCCCAACCAAGCACATATCGAGCATAACGCCTGTGAAGCAAGCAGCTCAGTCGCTCGGTTGGAACGGCAACAAAACGGATGAAGCTCGAAAGTTCCTTTGTGAGTTAAAGAAGTTCGTAAACTCACAAGGAGATTACATCTGGAACTACCTCGACAAGCAAGTCGAAGAGTTCAAGAAGGACGATAAAACTAGGGTTTTATTGATCGACATAAGAGAACCCGATGAAATTGAAAAGGCCGTTAAGCGGTATGGAGCTAAGACAATCTTAATAGAAAGGCTCTTGTCAGCTCCCGTTTCAAATTCCGCTGATGCTAATGTATACAAATATGAGTATGACTACCAACTTCAAAATTATGGTTCTTTGGATGAGTTTAAGTTAATTGTGGAAGATTTTGCAGAACAAATCAACCAACAATGGGCAGGCAAAGTTATAGCGGTTGATTTTGATGATACAATAGCCAAAACGGTTTACCCTAGAATTATCTCCCCTATTCCTGAAACAATTGACTTTCTCCGTAAGGCAAAGGCAAAAGGAGCCGAGATAATTCTCAATACTTGCCGCGAGGGGAAAGAACTGAAAGATGCGTTGGATTGGTGCAAGGAGAATAATGTACCGATCGACCGTGCCAACGAAAATTCTCCTGAAAGAGTAAAGATTTGGGGAAACGACTGCCGCAAAATCGGAGCAGACCTCTACATAGATGACAAGGCTTGTTCGTTGTGGCACGACCGTAGAGATTGGGCGGATTTAATTGCTTCATTATTTGAAGTACTTGACTTTTAATTGTTGTTTTAGGAGGAATTAACTTGAGTCTATTTTTGATGAACCTTAAAGTAAAAAAGCGTGATGGTACGATAGTTCCCTTCGATAAAGAGAAGATTCGTCTCGCTGTTGAAAAGGCATATAAAGAGGTATACAGTAGCAGCTTTGGTGAACGAGAGAAACAACAGATTGATGAAGTTCCAGAATTGGTATATGATATTCTTCTGCGAAACGTAAATACTTCCATAGTTGATATTGAATACATTCAAGATGTTGTTGAATCGGAACTTATGTCAATAGACAAGATTGTTGCCAAAGCATATATTACATATAGGTATAAGCGTGGGTTAGTAAGAGAAAGCAACACCACCGACAAGAATATTTTGGAGCTTATCGACGGAACCAACGATTATTGGAATAACGAGAATTCCAACAAGAACGCTACTATTGTAACTGTTCAACGGGACTATCTCGCGGGCATCACAAGTGATGATATTACAAAACGCTTCTTACTCCCCGAAGATGTGGTAAAAGCGCATAACAGCGGCATATTGCATTTTCACGATACAGATTATTTTATCGAGCACATTCATAACTGCGGCTTGATAAACCTTGAGGATATGCTGCAAAACGGAACTGTCATCAACGGGGTCAAGATTGAAAAACCGCATAGGCTTCTCACAGCAATGACGATAGCGACACAAATCATCACAGCCGTTACGTCTAGCCAGTATGGTGGAGCAACGATCACCTTGACCGCACTCGCGCCTTTTGTACGGTTAAGCTTCGAGAGGTATGTCCGAAAGTATAAAGAGTGGGGCTTTGAAGAAAGTCAGGCGGTAAAATTCGCGAAACTTGATTTAAATAAAGAGATCACCGACAGCGTTCAGACATTCAATTATCAAGTCAACAGTATGTCGACCACTAATGGGCAGGCTCCCTTCTTAAGCGTATTCATGTATCTCGGCGAAACCGATGAATACAAGGAAGAACTGGCGATGTTGATTGAAGAATTTCTCAAGCAGCGCATACAGTCAATGAAAAACAGTGTTGGCGTGTATGTAACGCAGGCTTTCCCTAAGCTGCTTTATGTGCTTGAAGAGGGCAACATTCATGATGACAGCAAGTATTTTTACCTTACTAAGTTGTCTGCCGAGTGTACTGCCAAGCGAATGGTTCCAGATTATATCAGCGAAAAGGTTATGAAACGGCTGAAGATAGACCAGAACGGAAATGGTCAATGCTATCCCTGCATAAACAAAACCTGTGCCTAATGCTGGTGACGGTATTAGCAAACTCACTTAAAAGGAGGAAGCCTATAAAAATAGGTTACTTACCTTGCTAAATTGAATTGATTAAATCTGTACTGAAAGGAGGGATTTCTGATGTGGAAAAATATTAAAGGTTGGGAAGAGTATTATGAAGTTAATACAGATGGTGAAGTAAGAAACAAAATCACAAGGCATATGCTAATTGGAGATATAAATACAGGCGGATATTGCCGAGTTTGTCTTTATCATAAGGGACATATGCCTGAAAAAGAAAAATTTTTCCGTCACCGTCTTGTTGCACAGCATTTTATAGATAATCCTCAAAACTTGCCTGAAGTTAATCACAAGGACTGCAATACATTAAACAATAGTGTAGATAATCTTGAATGGGTTAGCAAGAAAGAAAACGAGTTACATTCAAGGAAATATGGAGATAAAGAATACAAACCCATTCGGATTGTTTTGTATAATGGGAAAACCAGAATTTACAACTGCTGTCAAGAGATTGCCACAGATTATGGAGTTACAAAAGCGGCAGTCAAGTTCTGGGTTCACGGCAAGAACAAAGGGTATCTTAAACATGGTATATCAGAAATCAAGTACATAATCAATTCTTAAAAGCCTAACGACTAGCGAAAATGCATGAAAGTGTAATAATAGCGTAGAGCTGCAAGCTAATGGCAGTACGGCAATGGGATAATAAGTCCGTTTAAATCGAAATGGTGGGTGACCAACATTTGTTGGTTAGTGATATAGTCTAATATCCTATGGTGACATAGGGAAGTTCATAAGAGAACTGCACAGCGTTGCGAACTGTGTGAATGTTAATGGGGTTGCCGAAGCTTCCTCACCCCGTATGTTGATGAAAATGGAAAGTCAAAATACTATGGCAGAATAAATCAGGGAGTGGTGACACTCAATCTCCCAGATATTGCACTGTCGTCAAAGGGAAATTTCGATAAGTTCTGGAAATTATTTGAGGAGAGAACGGAGCTTTGTCATAAAGCCCTGCGTTGCCGTCACGAACGTCTCAAAGGCACCCTTTCCGATGTCGCGCCGATCATCTGGCAAGACGGAGCATACGCAAGGCTTGCAAGCGGTGAAAAGATCGATAAACTTCTGTACGGCGGCTATTCAACTATTTCGCTTGGATACGCGGGGTTATACGAATGCGTCAAGTATATGACAGGACATAGCCACACAGACGGCGGTATAGGAGAAAAAATCGGGCTTGAAGTAATGCAGCGGCTCAATCAGAAATGCGATCAGTGGAAATCGAACGAGAACATTGCGTACTCCCTCTATGGAACACCTTTGGAATCGACGACCTATAAGTTTGCAAAGTGCCTGCAAGACCGTTTTGGAGTTATCGAAGGGATTACGGATCGTAACTATATCACGAATTCATATCACGTTCCGGTGTTTGAAAAAATTGATCCATTCAAGAAACTACAGATTGAAAGCAAGTTTCAAGAGTTGAGCCCCGGTGGAGCTATTTCTTATATCGAGTGTGCGGATTTGCAGAATAATATCCCCGCTGTAATTGAAGTGATCCGCTTCATCTACGAGAACATTATGTACGCAGAGCTGAACACAAAAAGTGATTACTGCCATGTATGCGGATTTGACGGAGAGATCGAGATAATCGACAAAGATAACGAGCTTATTTGGCAATGCCCAAATTGTGGGAATACGGACAAAACAAAAATGAACGTAGTACGCCGCACCTGTGGATATTTGGGAACCAATTTCTGGAATCAAGGCAGAACAGCAGAGATAAAAGATCGCTATATTCATCTTGACGATCACGATCTGGAGGAATAATAACGTATGAGATACGCAAGCATACGAAAAATGGACATCTCCAACGGAGAGGGCATCGGGGTTGCCCTCTTCGTACAGGGATGTGATAGACATTGTTACAACTGTTTCAATCCCGATACTTGGAATTTCAATGGCGGCAAGGAATGGAGTCGTAAAGTCCATAACCAATTTATGGAACTCGTTATGAGCCCATCTACCCAAAGAGTATCTATACTTGGTGGAGAACCGTTAGCAGCAGAAAACAGTACCGCCGTTACCAAATTGTTAGCCGATTGTAAGAATGTGCATAGAGGCAGCATAAAGACATGGCTATGGACTGGATACAAATTTGAGGATATCAAGACACTTGAAGCAACGAAGTACATTGATTACCTCGTTGACGGCGAATATATAGACAGTCTGAGGGACGTCAATCTCAAATGGCGCGGATCGAGCAACCAACGCGTGATAGATGTTCAAAAGTCGTTGAACGAGGGTTCTGTTGTTCTATATAACACAAATCGATAGTTTTATTTAAATAAGTAAGAGAGGTTATCACAATGAGTGTAGATAAAAATTACTATGTTATAGGCGGTTACGACTTAACTGATTTTAAGACAGACAAATACGATGATTGGAAATGGACTAACCAAGGAGAAGAATATACTTGTAACCAAACTACAGGGCAAATACAGTTGTTTGACGATCCTATGGACAACTCGTATTTGTACTTGGGATATATTTTCGCTTCTGGTGATGAATACGATTTTGACACAGTTCATTTCGATTTGTTAGATGCAGAGCTTTGCCGAGATGAGATAGAAGCCGAGTTGCCCAAACTCGCTGATATGGGGATTATTTCAAAAGCAGCATTGGAACAGACAAAATTCAAGATCATAGTGTTCGCAGAGTCAACATAAAGGTTGATAGAAGAGATTTTTATTTCTTATTGTTTTTTTTTCGTTTTGCTTTAGTATGTATTTTTAATTTTATAAATTTGAAAATTTCAAGAACAATAATAGTATCTCCATTTTGGTTTTCGAATTGAAGTTTCAGTAATCCCCAAATAAATGCAAAGGCTGCAATCATAAGTACTACAATTAGCAAAAAAACAACAATATAAATCATTTTTTCCTCCTATGTTCAAAAAGAACAACATTTAGACTGCCAAATTAGAAGTGTTTTGGTTTACAATAAATTATATGTATGAGGAAAAAATTTTACTACATTTACAAGCAATAAAAACCATGAATTTTTATAGATTTGTATAAATCGACAAATTATCAGCCTGTTTTTGTTAATTTAGCACAATAAACGCCATAATTTGGAAGGCATAATATGAATTTACTAAAAGAAATAATTGAATGGATACCTGATAAAAGGAGGATTTTATGAAGAAAGGAATAATGGCAGCACTCGTATGTCTAGCCACAGCACTCACATTAACAGGATGCAATGAAACCAAGTCGGTAAATGCCAATGTTGAGAGCAACAATACAAGCATCGGCAAGGTTTTCGGTACTTCTGCATTAATCGAGATAGGCGATAGATTGTGGTATGATACGACAACACGAATAGTATACTGGTGGAATGGATCTTTGAGCAATTATGGTTACTCAAACACTACTCCTTCCCCATATTATGCTCCAAACGGTCTCCCCTACCGATACAATCCCGAAACCAATACGCTTGAGGAAATTCAAAATAACACAAACGGAGGAACAAGATGAAATCGAATAGATTTTGGAAAGAATACAATGGTTATTATGAATTGCACTTTTATAGATTTAACAATGAAGTTGTTGTATTAAAATTTACGCCAGATAAAAAGGATAAAACCAAATACTGGTATGTTTGTAAAGACTTGAATGTTACCGAAGGTGATTATGAGTTCTACGATAGCCTTGGTGAGGCGAAAGAAGATTTTGAATTGCAATACGAGCAATATCTTGAAGATCAAGCCAACTATTACGCTGATCTTTTGAGACAATGGAATGAGGAGTGACTATGTAAGTTAATTCAAGCATACCTATTTATTTTTTTTGTTAGAAGATTTCAAGCTTGTCCTTATATGTATTTTGAATATTTTTAGAAATGTAATCTCAATTTCAAAATTCCCTTTATTGATCTTCTTACATAGCTTTTCAATTATCAAGAAAAAGAAAATAAAAACCAAAGTTATTGAAATTACCACACTGACAATTAATCCCATTTTATTCCTCCTGTATATAAAAGACCTTTTTTTTCGACTTTTAATATAATATATTCACGAGGAAGTAATTAACTTATATAATTAGTAGGTGTATTTTAATTTTTTTGAAAAAATCAGCACTTTTGCCAAATTTCATCACTCTTTTCGACAAATTGTATGGAATTTCACAAGAGATAGGATGATCCAAATGTCACAAGTAGATTATACCTTAATTATCAAATGCGAAAAAGAAGTATCGTTTGGAAAATAATCCAAACAGAAAGGAGAAGAACCATATGAACAATCACGAAATTGAAAAGATTCTGGATGCTTGTTTTGAAGAGTTTTGCTACGTTGCAGGTGATAGCCCTTGCGGCTGCGATGCCTGTCCTTATAGCAAATATAATACCGTAGAAAAAGAAACCAATTGTGCAGAAGAATACTTCAAAGACAAGTTCAAATCACTTCAACAAGAAAAGTAAGGAGCAAACACATGAGCAAAGCAGATAACATCTTCATACAAAATTGCCGGGATATTCTGGAAAATGGAATATTCGACGCGGATATGAACGTCCGCCCTCACTGGGAGGATAACACGTCCGCGCACACTATCAAGAAATTCGGCATTGTAAACAGGTATAACGTCGGGGAGGAATTTCCACTTATGACCCTGCGGCGCGTTTACTATCGCTCGGCGATAGACGAGATACTGTGGATATATCAGAAAAAGTCCAACAACATTCACGATCTGACAACGCATATCTGGGACGCTTGGGCAGACGAAAACGGTTCTATCGGGAAGGCTTACGGGTATCAGATGAGCGTTAAGCACAAGTTCCCCGAGGGCGAAATGGATCAGGTGGATAAAGTGCTGTACGATCTGAAAAACGATCCCGCCTCAAGGCGCATACTGTTAAATATGTACAATCACGCCGACCTGAACGAGATGGCGCTTGCTCCCTGCGCGTACTCGTTCACGCTGAACGTGAGCGGTGGCAAGCTCAACGGTATCTTAAATCAGCGCTCACAGGATATGTTGGCGGCGAACAACTGGAACGTCTGTCAGTACTCCGCGCTGCTGATAATGTTCGCGAAGGCGAGCGGTCTTGAGACGGGCGAGCTGGTTCACGTTATCGAGGACGCGCATATCTACGACCGCCATGTCGATATTGTAAAACGCCTTATCGAGAAAGAGCCGTTCCCCGCGCCGAAAATGAGTGTTGAGGATATTACCGACTTCTACAAGTTCACGCGGTACAGCTTTACCGCGGAGAACTATCAATATCACGAGTTTGACGAGGTTATTCCCGTGGCGATTTAAAGGGGAGGATTAGAGTTTACCGTATTATTAAAGCTGATTTAAATCCTTGCCCTCTCTGTGGAAGTGCTGCGAATATTTGGCGAGGTTGGCACAACCGATTCCAAGCAGAGTGCGTATTTTGCGGGGTACGATCTCCATCTTTCTACAAACTAGACGGAACTATAGACAGTTGGAATTTGAAATCAAAGAAAAAGTATACTCGAACAGAAAAGAAACGACAAAAACTGGTGTCTGCTGGACAAAATCTTGGACATCATCTTTGGGATTACAATTCCAAAGGAAATTTAATTCGGATGGAGGATAACAAATGAAAACAATTAAAATCAAGTATTTCGACAATGAAATTGATAAGATTGAAAAAAATCGACAAAGGCGACTGGATTGACTTGTGTTCCGCTGAGACTGTTAAAATGAAACAGGGAAAATACCGTCTTATCAAACTCGGAGTGGGAATGATACACCCAAAAGGATACGAAGCGCATATTGCTCCATGTAGCAGCACTTTTACAAGCTTTGGGGTTATTCAGACCAATTATTGTGGCATAATTGACGAGAGCTATTGCGGAGATAACGATCAGTGATACTTCCCTGCTTATGCGTTGAGAGACGCCATTATACACAAAAACGATATGATATGTCAGTTTAGGATAGTAAAGAAACAGCCATCCGTCAAGTTTGAAATCGTCGAATATCTCAAAGATGCCAGTAGAGGTGGAATAGGCAGCACAGGCAAAGCATAAAATTAGATAAAAAGTACTTGCATTATTGCATCAAAAGTGGTATAATAGAAGTGCAATAAAAGCCTTCTTAAACCACAACACAGCGTAATAGGAGGCTAAAAATGACTAAATCGGTTTTATCTGTAAGAGTACCGCAAATCACATCGTTGGAAACTGCAATAAGACTATATTACGAGCATACGGAATTATCAAATTCGGATATTAAAGAGCTTTTTGGAAAATGTTCCTCTGCAACTATTACACGACTAAAGTCTAAAGTCCGTGAGAGAATGGCAGAAGAAAAGACCCCAGTGTGGAACGCTAATAACGTTAATACAAAAGTAGCTTATTCAACTTGGGGGCTTGATATAGATGACTTGGAAACAAGATATCAAAAAGTCAAACTCGTAAATAATTCATAAAAAACACCTCCAATGAAATTTGCGCGATTAATCTCATCGGAGGTGTTTTTATGGCAATAACAAAAACAGGTAAAAAAAAAGATGGAAAAATGCAATACCGTGTTCGCGTGTCATATCAAAATGCTAAAGGGAAACAGGTTCAAATCGAACGTACAGCATACGGAAATTCCGAAGCAGTTATGCTAGAACAGCAACTTATTAATGATTATATAAAGAAAAATGCTAACTCATCAAGAATGACAATAGGAGAACTTTTCGATGAATACGAAAAGTATCATGCTACCGAAACTAAGAAAACTTCTCACGATAGCGTTATGAAAGCCTTACGGTTACGAGTTCTCCCTACAATGACTGATTATAGATTGGACAAACTCACACAACCGATTTTGGCACGGTGGAAAATCGAAATAAGTGGACAAGACTTAGCACTCAAGACAAAACAGTTCGCGTACAAGTCTTTTTCCTCTATGCTGAATTATGCCGTTAAAATGGAATATATCCCCAAAAATCCGCTAACGATATTAGGGAATTTCAAAGATCCAAATGTATCCGAAAGTCCTTCCGAAGTTTTACATTACTATACTCCCGAGGATTTTATCAAATTCATAACGGTAGCACATAATCACACGGAAACCATTATTGATTGGGGGTATTATGTATTTTTCAATATAGCGTTCTATACAGGGGCTAGAAAAGGCGAAATAAATGCCTTAAAATGGTCTGATATTGATGGGAATATAATGCATATCAGACGAAGCATTGCCCAAAAAGTTAAAGGCGGAGATATAGAAACTCCCCCCAAAAACAAGTCAAGTTACCGAGATTTGCAGATACCCTCTCCCCTGCTGAATATATTAGAAGAACATAAAAACCGTCAAAAAGATGGTGCTCAAAATTTCTCTGATGACTTTAGAATATGTGGTGGAGAAAAACCGTTAAGGGATAGTTCTATTGATAAGAGGAACCGACTATACTCAACCGAGGCTGAATTACCCCACATTAGGGTTCATGATTTCAGGCACTCCCACGCTAGTTTACTGGCAAATAATGGAATTAACATTCAAGAGGTTTCTCGCAGATTAGGTCATAGCAGCGTAAAAATGACTTGGGACACATATAGCCATCTATACCCTAAGGAAGAAGAACGAGCTATTAATGTTCTTAATACTATTGTTGAATAAACCGATTGATCCAGCCAGAAAACATCAAAAATCCCATATCAAGAATTTAATAACCTATGTAGCCCATTAAAACAAGGGGATTATTCTCCATTGAAAATCCCTTGTAAATCCCTTGAAAAGTTAAAAATAAGCAAAAATTAGCTGATTAAGGTTGATTGATAATTTATCGCAAATAGCTTAACAGAGAGGTTTAATGAGCATTTCTGATTACCGATAATTATCACTTAAATTGTAAAATTAAATCCCACCGCTTCCGCCAGTAATACGAAATCGCCCTTGCAAAACAAGGGCGATTTCGTATTACGCTAAAGGCTTCGGTCTGCACCCTGCAGGCTTGACCTCAGCTCTTTAGCGGCATTGTTTTTTACTTCGCGGACTGTCGTCCGCGATCTCGCTTTGCGAGACCGTGAAAAACAACGCAGAGCCATTCACCGACAATAGGCGGCTGAGGCTCAAATCTTTTTGGTAAAAGTGTCGCAAGTTGAAAGCTACATTTTTAGTGCAAAATGCACAAGGATGTAGCTTTTTTTCTTTACACAACAACTAACCGCAGGCTGGATTTGGCAGTCTGCGGTTTTCTGCTTTGGAGGAAATAGGATGAACAAACTAAGAGTAGTGATATCCGCAAATAAAATAGCTGAGGTGGTATTTCGCCATCTCAGCTATTTGTCACGTCTATTCTTTGTTTTATGCGGCTCAATTTTTGAAAACAAAACGCCGCCTATTTCATTTCCTTATGGGTGAAATAAACTGTATAGGTTTCGTCAGTAATTTCATAAAGCGGCTTGAAAAGGATATTTTTCGACTGATGCTTTGTGACATAACAATTTTGTTTCCACGGATATGTATCGTATATATGCTCGGTTTGAGGATACATAAATGTATCCGGATCGTCAAAATCACCGATCAGTCCGCAATCGCTGTCGGTAAGTCCCGCAAGAACGATAGGACCGTCTACAGCCGCCGAAAGGTCACTTCTATCCGGAAGAGTTTCCATAACAACACCGCTTGAAAACAGTATTTGCAAAGTATCACCGGACCACTGCTTTTTTATATTCAGCCAGCCGTTTTCAACATTCACATTTTCCGACTTCCGACCGTTGAGCGTTACAAAAGGTTCGCCCTTTACCCAGCATGGTATGCGCAAGGACAATGTAAATTCCTTTGGTTCGGAAGAGGATATATCAAACTTAAGAGACCACCTTGATATTTCCCCTCCGCTTTGTTCATCGAAAAAGACCTGACTGTTGTAGGACTTCATATCTGTTGTTTGTTCAATAGAAATATCGGAATCTTTAAGACGGCATTTGAGCGTTGACGGTATGTACTGACTGACAATGATCGAATCACTCGCGTCGTTCCTGAAATAGATAAGCTCGGGATACAAAGTCTGCGCCTGAACCATAGTTCCGTGACAGCACCAAAAATCGTGGGTCTTGCTTCCCCATTTTTTTCGACTTCCCGATTTGAGAGGAAGAAAATACGTCGGTGTGCCCGTTGTGGGGTTCTGCTGAGCAAGAAATCCATTGTAAAGACATCTTTCAATATAATCCGCATAACGGACGTCACCCGTCCATTTCAAAAGATATTGAGCCGTTATCACCATATTGTAGACTGTACAGAATTCTTGATTACGCTCACAAAGGAACTGTCCTTGTTTAAAAGGCGGTATCCAGAATTCCCCCGCATTCTGTCCGCTTGTACAGTACATTCCTCTGTCGGTTACAGCGCATTTCCAGAACTGCTCAACACGCTCCCGCCATCTCTCATCGCCCGTTACCTCATAAACCTTTGCCGCACCGTGAGAAAGAGGAATGCTCGCGTTTGCATGGTCATTGGATAGCACGTCACTGCCATTGTCAAGTCGGGCAAACCACCCGTTGTTCCAATAACACTTTACGAGCCGCATATATTTTTCATTGTGTGTAATTTCATAAAGCTCCGCCCATACTTCAAGCATTCCACCCTGCTCGCCCTTGTAAACGGCATTGGGATTTCCTTTCTGCATGATGTCTGTCCAGCGTACATACCAGTCGCTCAGATGATCGACTATTTCAAGCGCCTGATTATTTCCCGTGTATATGTATGCGTCGGTAAGCCCCATGAGCGTTTTGTGCATTACATACTGCGGCGACCATACCTGCTGATCATCCGCCATTTTTTTAAAATATTTTTCGGGTATAGAACCGACCCATTCCCCTCCGTTCAACTGCTGACATCTTGCAAGCTCGGAAATAATTTTATCCAGCTTTACTTTCAGTTCCGTATCGTTTTCATTGGCGACCAATGCGGCCGCGGCAGAAAGCCAATGTCCGAGAAAATGCCCTCTTAACTGACAGGTAGGCGCTTCCCACCCCCAATGAAGCTTTGCAGAAGCAGGGTCGTCGACAACCTGAAGCCCTGGCATCTCAATACCCGCTTCAAGGTAGAAATTCTGAAGCAGACAGGTTGAGTCAAGCTCCATCAGATAGTTTCTGTTAATGTTCATTCTATCTCTGAAAATTCCCGACAGGACATTAACTTGTCCTTTATCAAATTGTTTAAGCATAGTAACCTCCTATATTGATTTACATTTTAATGCAATACCGCATAAAGACAGTTACCCGATTACATAGGACTTTTTTTGCAGAATTGCACAAAATCGATGAATAAGCTGTCGCCTATGAGGGAATTTTGGCAAATCGACGGAATAATTTGAAATTAAGCGGGCAACAAAACGCGAAGCGCGATCTTTGTGCGGTGCTGCCTTAATTATATCATAAGAGTTTTAAAAAAACTTCTTTTTTATTGATTTATTTGTTCTGTATTGATTTTATTTAAAGTAAACCGTATTTGACAAAAAATTAATTCAAACATTTTCGCAAATGTCAACATGTCACAAAAACATATCAATCCAACAGAAGATTTTTCATTTAAACTTTGATATAATAGACTTAACGCAAGTTGGCGAATAACATCACAGAATGGAGAAAAATATGAAATTAAGCGAACTTAACATTATCGATTTCCGAAAAAACGGAAACGCTGTTACATTTCGGACAGATCGGAGCGCCCGCATTGTTGTAACATTAATTTCCGACAAAACAGCAGGGCTGTACGTGGATTTCAGCGGCAATTCCGAACCGGATAGCTCCTACGCTGTTGAAAGGCTCCCCGAGGTTCTGTCCAACGTTGATATTACCGAGACGGACGATAGCTTTGTCGTTTCCTCAAAGGAGCTTTCCGTAAGGCTCAGCAAGCATAATACCCGCATTGATTATCTTCGGAACGGTATTGTGCTTTCCTCCGAAAATGAGATATGCCGTAACGATGACGGTTCGCTGTACTGCGCGCATAATATGGCGGCAAGCGAGCATTTATACGGGCTTGGCGAGGATAACGACGGTTATCTCGGAAGCATGGACAGGCGCGGTACAACAAGGGATATGGTGACAGGTCAGCGTATAAATATCGGTCATGTCACCGCGGACATTCCCGTTACATTTTTCATGAGCACAGGCGGAAGCGCGCCTTATGGCATTTTTGTTGACAACAGTTACAGAATGTCTTTCGATATTGGAAAAACCAAAGACAATGAGTATTTCTGGCGTGCGGAGGGCGGAAGCTTCGTTCAGTATTTCTTCTGCGGTGACAGATTTGCGGATATTCTCGGCGAGTACACCGATCTTACCGGAAAACCCTCGCTTCCCCCGCTGTGGACGCTGGGCTACATTCAGTGTAAATGCTCCTATTGGTGCTGGGACGAGATCGATGAGATCATCGAAACGCTGGACGAAAAACACTTTCCGTTGGACTGCATAGTGTTCGATTACGATTGGGCGGAGAATTTCCACAACTTCAAATGGAACAAGCGCTGGAACGGCGACAGCCCGCGAAAAATAGCCGAATATCGCAATCAAGGGATTCACTTTATGATATCCAATTCGGGTCCCATGATCCGCAAAGACAGCGATAATTTCCAGAGCGCGCTTGACGCTGGTATACTCGCAAAGGACAAGGACGGAAATACCGTCACCTGCGGGCATTACGGCGGCGAGCTGATGGATTTCAGCAACCCCGCAATGAAGCAATGGATACAGCCACAGTTAAACAGAGTGCTTGACGATGGTGTCGAGAGCTGGTGGCTTGATCTTACCGAACCCGAGGGAGACCCCGACGGAACGCAGTATTACGGCGGCGATAAAGCAAAGGTACACAATCCGTTCTGCCTGATGAACGTCAGACTTTATAACGAAATAACGCTCGAATATAACAATAACAAGCGCCCGTTTATCCTTACGAGAACCGGAACCGCGGGAATACAGAAATACAACGCCGCAATATGGTCGGGCGACGTATTTTCCGATTACAAGACCTTCTCCGCGCATATCCCAGAGGCTCTGAACACCGCCATGTCGGGAATACCGCTCTGGACAAGCGACAGCGGCGGGTTTATGTCCGCCACGAACAACAGCCTTTACAATGAAAACATATATAAAAACGATCCCGCGGCTCATGCTGCGTTATACGAACGCTGGCTGCAATTCGCTTGCTTCTGCCCTATAACAAGAGTTCACCATGCAGGTCAGTCCTCGCCGTTTGTTTTCGGAGAGTTGCTTACCGACAGTGCCGCGCGTTATGTACGTCTGAGATATCGCCTGCTGCCCTACATATACTCTTATAATTGCAACGCGCATATCACGGGAGCACCGATGATGAGAGCATTGGTATTCGAGTATCCCGATGACAAAAACGTTCTCGACATCAGGGACGAATATCTGTTCGGAAGCGAGCTGCTTGTCGCGCCCGTAATTGAGGAAAAGGCGACCGAGAGAGAAGTGTATTTCCCGAAAGGAAAGTGGTATGACTGGGATCACGGCTATTGCTACGAGGGCGGCAGAAGCTATACAGTATACGCTCCGCAGAACAGAATACCCGTTTTCGCAAAGGGCGGCTCAATCATTCCTATGACAAAACAAGTGTACCACACGAATGATATAGACTGGAAACATATCGATCTGAAAATATATCCGAGCGGAAAGAGCAGCTTTGATATGTACACCGATGACGGAACAAGCTACGAATTTGAGCGCGGCGATTTTACCATTACTCATATCGAGTGTGAGGACAATGAAACGGAGACGCGTATCGCCATCTCTCGCTCCAATCTTCTGTATGCGGCAGATGAATACTTTCTTGAAATTTATGTGGACGCGGAGCCGAAAACAGTCACCCTCGGCGGAAAAGAGCTTGATTATTACGGATATAAGCGCCGCGCCGAAAAGGCGGAGAGCGGTCGGTTTTTCGACAAGTTCAACGGCGTGCTGTATGTTAAAATTCCCGCGGATAAAGAGGTTCTTGAAGAGCTTGTTATCACAAAAGGAGCGGCAATAATAAAGCCCTCCGAAAACTCCGAGGAGGTGCAGCTGTGCGGGCAGCTCCCGTTCCTGCTTCCGCCGGCAAGCGCTCCGTGCAGGATAAACTGCGAGAACTACGACCGCGGCGGCGAGGGCATTTCCTATCACAGGCTGACCGATACAAAAAGCGAGATATACCGTATGGACAGCGTAATTATCGAACTTTGTGATGATGTCGGCGTCGGCTACAATGTAAAGAATCTGGTCGGCGGCGAGTGGCTGGAATATACCGTAAACGTAAGAAAGGCATGCGAGTATGTGTTCAGGCTCCGTGTTCGCGGCAGCGCCGATATAAGCGTTGATATTGATTCGCAGAACAGCACGGAGATCATGGAAACACAAGGAGATAAATGGCAGACGGTATCCTCCGCGCCCATAACGCTTGGTGAGGGAGAACAGGTGGTACGGCTGCTCGTTCACAGCGGAAAGCTGAGTGCAAACTGGATCGAGATAGAGGAAGCCTAAGAGCTTGGGTGTTCCCTGATAAACTGCTTCGGTGAACAGCCGTAGGTTGCTTTAAAGATATGATAAAAGTGACTGAGACTGTTGAAGCCGCAAATAAAGCAAATGTCGATTATCTCATGAGAGCTGTTCAAAAGAAGCTCTGCGGCATAGCTTATACGCTTCTGATTGATGAACTCCGTCGGGGTCATATTCAGGTATTTCCGGAACTCGCGGGTAAGATGCTCCTGCGATGTTCCGGAAAGTTCCAGCAGTTTTGGCAGACCCTCGGTGAAATTATCCTTGTCGTTCATTTTATTGAGAAGTATGCGCAGACGGTTGGGAATAGCCGCGCTCTGCTCCGCTCCGTCCGAAAGTATTCTGTAAAGAATAAACGGCAGAAGTCCTCTGAAATAGAGCTTGCGTTCATCGGGAGATGTGTGCAGACCGATATGAAGCAGCTTGCGTTCAACGTCCGCCAGGTCATAGCCGTCAAGCACCATGTCCGGCGGAAAGCTGCTTTCGGTAAACAGGAGAGGGCATATTCCCATGAACGCGCAGGCGCTCTCAAATTCGTTAATGGGAAATCCAATCGAGACAAGCTCAAAATCATGCTTGTTGAAGCTCTCATAGCTGTGGCTGTCTCCCGGGCGAATGAATACCAGCGAGCCGCGCGTAAGCAGCCTGTTCTCGCCGTTTATAAAGTGGATAGCCTTTCCCTTTACGACAAAGAAAAACTCGTAAAAGTCTGCATGATAATGAAGCGGATAGGTTTCAGCCACGCTGTGCTGATGAAGAAATCCGCAGCCGCCGCGGCAGTCCTCGGGAAGCTCAAGTTTGATCGCGTCCATTCGGAAACAACTCCTTATTCTTGATATAATTAAATTATAACATAAAAATGCTTTGCGGTCAAGTACAACAGAAAGGTAGGAAATAATGAAAAGAAAAATTTCAGGAGTAATAGCTATGTCGATTATTTTGTCAATAATATCGGGCTGCGCGGGAGAAAGCGGAGGCTCGGACGAGAGCTACACCGATTCCGCGGCGGGAGATTCGTCGATTTCTCAAACGGTGGATAACGAACTCGCGGAAAAGGCGCGAACCGACCGAGAAGTCCTTTTGCAGCTTATCGACGCGGAATACAACACCTTGCAGACAATAACCGTTCTCGGCAAGGAAAAGCCCGACGGAAACGCCATTTCGGTTCTTCGACCGTCCGAGGATCAATCGGATTTCCCTTATATTACGCTGAGCAAATCTCCATCCGTGATCGTGCTTCGGGGCTGGACTTCGACCGATCTGTCGCTTTACGTTCCGAACGGTTATGTTTCTCTTGAGGTAAAGGGAACTGAAGGCGGCGAAAGCCTTGAAATAGGCTTTGAGGAAACGAGGAACAAGCAGAGCGTAAGCGTTACGAAAATTTTTGACACGGAGATAACCTCCGAATGGAAGAGCGTAACGATACCGCTCGCGGAAATAGCCGGAGAGACGGATCTTTCCTGCGCAAGACAGTTTCTTGTCGGCGGCAAGGGCATTCAAGTAAGAAATATCACTATAAGCGCCCCCGACAAGGAAAAGTCATTCCCCGAGTTTAAAGTAAACCAGCTCGGTTACAAGCCCGATTCCGAAAAGCGTGCTCTGGTGAGCGGCTTTCCCGAGAAACTCGCCGTATACGAGGGCGATGCCTTTGAGCTTGTTGACAAATCCACGGGCGAGGCGGTTTTCTCCGGGCAGCTTTCTATGGTAAGCGAGTTTGACGAGAAATATTCGGGCGAGCAGATCCTTTGTGCGGATTTTTCGGATTTCGGAGTCGAGGGGAGTTATTATCTCCGAGCGGACGGCATTGGCGATTCCCTTTCGTTTGAAATATCCGAGAGCGTTTATGACGAGCTGCTGAAAAGCACCATGCGCTATTACTATTACCAGAGAGCCAACGAGGAGATCACTGCAGAGTACGGAGGGAAATACACACGCTCCGATGTGACACCGAAGGACTTTGAAGCGCCGCTCTCCTATGACAGCGATGTGAAGATCGACGTATCGGGCGGCTGGTATGACGCGGGAGACGTGGGTAAGTACGTAAGCCCGGGAGCTACAGCGGCGAACACGCTGCTCTGGACTTATCTGATGTTCCCCGACAGCTTTTCCGACGGACAAAATAATATCCCCGAAAGCGGGAACGGTATTCCGGATATCCTTGACGAGGTTCGCGTTGAGCTTGATTTCCTGTTAAAAATGCAGGACAAGAGCGGCGGCTTTTATATCAAGGTAAAATCAAAGAGCGAGAACGACGATGACGGAGACAGAACAGTCTGGGTGGGCGACGGCGACAAGTGTATCACCAATTCCACCGCCGACTGTACGGCCGTGCTGGCGTTTGCATCAAAGATCTTCAGAGAACACGACTCCGATTACGCGGATACGCTGCTTGCGGCAGCCGAAAGAGGCTGGGCATATATCGAAGAAAATCCGAACATCTACACCTCAACAAATTACTCGGGCGAAAACAATTCAAGCTCCGCTTTCTGGGCTTCGGCGTGCGTATATTACGCGACGGAGAGCGAAAGCGCCCATAATTGGTTCCTCAAAAATTACGATATGTTCACCGGCTCTTTGAACTCGGGAACAAACTGTCATAATGTCGGTAACATGGGAATTTACGGCTATTATACCTATTTGCTTTGCGAAAACCGCGATGAGGAAGCGGTCTCGGAAATATCGAGACAGTTCGAGGGCTGGAAACGCTCCGTTCTTGACAGGTATAAGGCCAATCCGTGGAGTATCGCGATAAACGAATGGAGCTTCTGGTGGGGCAGCTTCAATATGATCCTCGGCAACGCTCAGGAAATGTACATCGGCTGCTCGCTGCTCGGGCTTGACAAGTCGGACGCCGAGAAGGTTTCGCAGGACGCCGTCAACTTCATCACAGGCGTGAACGCGGTGCGCAAATGCTTTATAACGGGCATGGGCGAAGACCCGATAAAATGTACCTACAGCAACATTTACTACGGTGATTCCCCCGACGGAGTTCCCTCGGGCTATATGCCGGGCGGAGTTAATTCCTATGACGGCGGGATAATCTCGCATTTCCCTCTTAAATGCTATTACGACAGCGCAAACGACTGGGTCACCAACGAGAACGCGATATACTGGAACGCGGTCATGGTATTTAACACTGCGCTTGCCACAAGTAAATAATATAAGCTGTCCGCGTGTGTTGCATACGCGGACAGCTTTTTCGATCATAAGGATATTTCAACTGTGTTTATGCCGCTCCTATCGGAATTTACAATCACCATTCCGGTGTCGCCGTCGTAGAAATATTCCGCTTTTTCGCCGCAGCAAAGCACTTTTACGGGTTCTTTTTCGCAATAGAAGCCTATTTTTCCCCCGTCACGTATTTTCGCAGTCACTCCCCTGTCGGTTTCCGCAAGGCTTATTATTGCCGCGGAATTGTTATATTTATCGATAAGCCCCAGCGGCGCAATCCCGTTTGTTATCGGCGAAAACGAAACAAGCTCATACTCGCTCCCCGTTATCTCGGCGTGAAGAGTATCGGTTATTCCCGCCGATATAAGCTTGCCCGTTCTGTTGAAATACACCGCGAACCTCTCGCCGTCTAAATCGGGGATATCCCTTGCGGAAAGCTCCCCTGCGATTTTTTCATCACAACAGCAATTGAATATTCCCAGAACTCCGACGCTGCCGCAATAATTGTATATTTTTAGCAGCTTTTTTTCGCGGCGGTGGTCAACGAACAGACAATCCTCGGTCGGGAGCGCGTAAGCGTCGCAGCGGAGAGTTTTCCCATCGGACGTTACCAGCTTTTCAAATATACCGAAATCCTGCTTTCCGGGATAATCGCATACGTATATCGGTCCGCCGCTTATCGCTCTTGCCGCGGCATGGATCTCCGCGCCCGCCGAATGAGACTGGAACATATCCCAGTCGGGAACGGAAAAGGTATGTGACCACATTGCGTTCATCGCGTTGATGTAGATATGCTCCTGCTGCATTTTTATATCCTTTGGCGCATAGTCATAGCTGTTGCGCCAGCAGTTTGTGGTAAGCATATTATACGCCACATCGTTGCTGTTGGACATACAGTGAATAACGCGGCTGCCGAAATATTTCTCCGCCGACTTCTGCATTGCCTGCTGGTATTTTTTCATTGATCCGCCCTGACCGATTTTTCCTTTTGTGAAAAGATCCATTGCGGACTGACCGTCTATCTTCAGCATATCAACGCCTTCGCCGTGAAGATATGAATGAAGCTCCTCGTAGAACCTTTCCGCTTCATCGGGATGAATAAGGTAAATATCCTGTATCACCTCTTTTTCCTCCCATGGTCGGATATTTGCTTCATTTTTGATGAGCCTGTATTTTTTGGCGACCTCGCCATCAGGCTTTATTCCGCCCCAGTAGCCCTCGAAGCAGTGCCATATGCCGAAAATTTTTATTCCGTAATTCTCCTTGGCGTTTTTGATAAGTCCGTGCAGACCATCCGAGAATTTATTCGGATTTGCGGCGGCGCTGTTAAGAGTGTCATAATAGGTGTCCCACGAGCCGTCGTCGAGTATCATAAATCCAAGCGGAAAATCCGCTTTCTTAAAAGATTCAAGTCCTATTATGACCTTTTCCTCATCGACCGCCCCGTAAAAAGTGTCCCATGTGCACCAGCCGAGGTAATCCCGAAATTCTGGAATATGCTTTTCATCGCGCGTTTTAAACGAGCCAAGCCGCCTGCTTACTTCCTTTACGGCGCTTTCCGACAGCTTGTGGGGGGTCTGTGCCGTGAACGACGTAGAGCAGTTCCGCGCTTTATCCCAGGTCCATTTTCCGGCTTTAAAAAGATCTCTTGGATCTTCCACAGCGATTTCCTCTATCATCGACTTGCGATAGTACATAACGTTGTTGATGGAAACATCCCAGAACGCACAGTAGTATCTGCCGTTAAGCTTGTACAGATCCATCAATTCTTTGGTGTATTGCCACTTCGCGCTGTCAAGATTAATGAGCTCGTCGATCGGCTGATATCGTCCTTTAAGAACGCCGTAGGGGTAATCCTGCGCATCAAATGGGAACAGGTCGGGAGAGTCACCGGATGAGATAGCGGCACCGAGCTTATCGTAACGATCTGCGTACGCGACCTTATAATACTCGAATATTCTGCCCTCGCTTTCGGGATTATCGCCTTCTGCGGGAATGCCGTATGTATTCTTGAACAGAATGGCGCCGGCAGTGGTTTCGTCGATATCGTAATGACCCATCCATTTTATGCGCTTTGTTACTTCAAGATCGGGGTCATCCAGACCGTCCGTGATCTGCGCGACAGCGTCGTTAACGCCCTGATTTTCTTCAAAAGAAGTGGTTGTTTCGAACGAAGACGGCGTGGAAGCGGCGACCGGCGAGCCGTTATTGCCGGGGTTGACAGGAGTTTCTTCGTCGCAGGCAGTCATAGTGAGCGCCATTGCGGCGATCAGTATCGCGGAAAACAATCGTCTTTTTTTCATTAGTATACCTCCATTGTTATTACGTGGAACAAATAAATTCCGCTTCATTGCTATGATCCACAAAGTGTTATGGATTTGCTGTATAGTGTTATTATATCACATTCTGAACGCGATTTCCTCTTTTAGGTTGATATGTTTTTGTTCTATATTGATATGCGGCGGATAAATGCTCTACTGGAAAAAGTCAACTGTCCGCATATTCGCAGATTAGATTGTATTTTTTTCCGGTTGTAAGTTTGCCAATGAAATTGATACCCCGCAACTTGTTGAGCAAATACGATTGACAAACGACATTTTATGTGATATAATATAGTTATCGGCGATTCGCTGACACGGATTTAAGCGGCGCAGACCGCCTGCGGAGGCTGTCGTTGACCGATAACTTTATCCGATAATCGGACATTTTTGCTTCGCGCTGTGGGTACACGATTGATGATACCGGTAAGTATAGTTCTGTGCAGACGGACTTTGCTTGCGAAGCCGAGAGCATTCACTAAGAGGAGATTTTATGAAATACAAAGTTTTGATAAGCGGCAGAAACAATGCGTTGTTAATGGACTTTATTCAGTATACCGAAGAGTTTTTCCATACGCTGAGCACATCGGAGTGCCGACAGGACATTTTAGGTCATTTTAAACTTTTCGCTCCCGATGCATACGTTTGCTTTGTGGATCGCGATTATGAAAAAACGGTCAATCAGATACGCAGTCTGAAAACGGACAGCTGCTATAACGGCGCTGCGATCGTACTTATCGGCGACGCCGAAACATGCAGCCTTATTGAGGAAAACGCCAAATACACGGCAGACGTACTTATCTGCCGCCCCGTCTCTCCGGATAATCTTACATTAAGAATAACGCGCTATTTTGACGACGTTGAAGAGGCAAAGGAAAAACTCAAGGCAAAGGAGCTCGTTCGGCAAACCGAAGCGGAGGCGCAGCAGGCGGCTATCGAAGCGAAAGCGGCGGAGATCGCTGCGAAAGAAGCGAAAGCCGCTGCAGGCGACGCCGAGAAAAAGCATATTCTCATCGTGGACGATGACCGCACCGTTCTTAAGATGCTGAAATCCGCGCTCAGTGACAGATACGAGATCACCACAATGATAAACGGCGTAATGGTGGATAAATTGCTCGAAACGAAAAAAGTCGATCTCATCATCCTCGATTACGAAATGCCCATTGAAACGGGCGCCGATATATTCAGACGCATCAAGAATAATCCCAAAGCGTCGCATATTCCGGTATGCTTTTTAACGGGCGTTTCCGATCGTAAAAAGATAATGGAGGTTATGTCGCTCAAGCCTCACGGCTATTTGCTCAAGCCAATCGATATGGATATGCTTTCCGCGACCATAAGAACCCTTACGGATTAAACGGCAATACGCAAAGGCGCTGTTTTTGACTGCACGAACTTCGGTTCGCGAAATATTTGTGTATACAGCCGACCCGTTCAGCATAATGCAAAACAGGCGGCTGATTTTTTGAAAGGAGTTCCTCATTTTGCTATTTATATAGCATGAGGGCGTATGTGATTTATGGAAAACGAAAATAAACTGTATCTTACCGATTTGATCGACGCCAAAGTCCTCCAACAAATCCAGGAGGCGTTTTCCGATATGACGGGAATGGCAAGCCTTACTACGGACAGCAACGGTATTGCGATAACAAACGGCTCCTGCTTTACGGATTTCTGTATGAAACACACACGCGCAACCGAGATAGGACGTAAACGGTGTGAGAGCTGCGATATAAACGGCGCGGAGATCTCACGAAGATACGGAAGCTCGATCTCCTATCGCTGCCACGCGGGGCTTGTCGATTTTGCCGCGCCTATCATGGCGAACGGCGAGATCGTGGGAAGCTTTATCGGCGGACAGGTTCTCATCGAGCCGCCCGATATCCCGAGTATCCGCAAAACCGCCGCAAAGCTTGGTATCGACCCCGATGAATACGAGGAAGCCGTAAAAAGGGTTCCCGTGGTGAGCAAGGCGCAGGTCGAAAAGGCGGCGCATTTTCTGTATGTCATCGCTTCAACGCTCTCGAGTATCGCGTATAAGAGCTACGAGCTTCACAAGATCAATCTTGAGATCGAAAAAGCTTCCCATTTGAAGTCCGATTTCCTTGCCAATATGAGCCACGAGATACGCACGCCGATGAACGCGGTCATGGGTCTCGCCGATCTTGCTCTGCGCGAGGATATGCCCCGCGCGGCAAGAGGATACATACATCAGATAAAAGCATCGAGCAAAAATCTGCTCGTTATCCTCAACGATATTTTGGACTTCTCGAAGATCGAATCCGGAAAGATGGATATCGTGGAGGTCGAGTATGAACCGCTGTCGGTCGTTCAGGACCTGACGAGTATAATAAACAGTCGTATCGGCGAAAAGGATATTGAGTTTACAATGGATATCTTACCCGATATGCCGAAAAAGCTTTACGGCGATAATGTGAGGATCCACCAGATAATTCTGAATCTGCTCACAAACGCGGTCAAGTTCACCCAGGCGGGCGAGGTTCATTTTAAACTGTGGTTTGAGGCGCAGAACGAGGATACCGTTATCATGAAAGCTGAGATCAGCGACACCGGTATCGGCATTAAAAAAGAGGATATGCACAAGCTCTTCAACTCGTTCCAGCAGGTTGACAGCAAGCGCAACCGCAATATCGAAGGCACGGGTCTCGGACTTGCGATCTCGCAGCAACTGCTTCAGCTTATGGGCGGAGAGATCTCAGTCAAGAGCGAATACAACAAGGGTACTGCCTTTTATTTCGAGGTGCCGCAAAAGATCGTTGACTCTACGCCCATGGTGCCGCAGCTTGAAACTCCCTTGAAAACGGCGGTGCTTTTGGAAAACCGGTACGTTAAGGCTCAGCTTATCCGCGACCTGAATCGTATCGGCGCGGAGTACGTAGACCTTGCCGGAAATTTGTTGTACAACAATCTGGATGTAGATTACTTCATTGTCGGAAAGAGGTTCTTTACTCAAGAGATACAGGATTTTATCGTCGCCCATCCGGATATACAGTGCCTGGTGCTTGTATCATACGACAGCCTCGACGTGATAGATATCCCGAACGTCCGCCTGATAAGCAAGCCCGCGTATTCGCTCAGCCTGTACAACGCGATGGGATTGCACAAGATCGATTTTGAAACCGGCTCGTCCGAGAGCGACTGCTTCTCGTTTATAGCTCCCCAAGCGCATATTCTCATTGTGGACGATAACTCCGTCAATCTTATTGTCGCGTCGGGACTTCTCGAACCGCTGAAGATGAAGATCGATATGACTCAAAGCGCGGCGGAGGCAATAGGTATGACCCGCAACACCAAGTACGATCTTATATTTATGGATCATATGATGCCCGAGGCGGACGGTGTGGAGACTATGCATGTGATCAGACGGCTTGTCCCGGGCTACAAGGAAGTGCCGATCATAGCGCTTACCGCAAACGCCGTCGGCGGCGCGCGGGAAATGTTTATCCGCGAGGGCATGAACGACTTTATTGCAAAGCCAATCGATATAAAGGACGCGCTCTCAAAGCTCAGAAAGTGGCTGCCGCCGGAAAAGATCATTCCGATCGGCAAGGACGACAATATTATCGTAGAAGCTCCGACCTCGACCGAGGACAAGTCTCAGAACTCTTACAGCGCGTTGGATATCAAGGAGCTCAACGTCAAAAACGCGCTTATCCTGCTCGGCAACGAAAAGCTTTTCTGGACGGTGCTCAGGGAGTACTTCAACGCTATCGAAAAAAAGGCTAAGATAATTCTCGATTATAAGGCGTCGGCACGTTGGCGCAATTACACGATCGAGGTTCATTCGCTGAAGAACACCTCGCGGCAGATAGGAGCCGATCACATTTCCGAGGTAGCCGCGGAATTGGAAAAAGCGGGCAACGACGGAAACATTGCGCTTATAAACGAAAAAACCGACGGCATGATCGAGGAATATTTACAGCTTCACGAGGCGTTAAAGAAATACTTCGACGACGCGTCCGACGACGAGAAACGTACCGCCGAAACGGATGACATCAAAGATATGCTTGAGCAGATGCAAGAGGCGCTCGACAATTTCGATACTCTGCAAATCGACGAGGTAACAGACAAAATGTCAAAATTCCAATACTTTGATAAGAACGCCGAATACTTTGAGCGTCTGAATGCGGCTGCGGCGGACAGCGATATCGACGAATGTCTCAGCATAGTTGAGCAGTGGAGCAAGGCGCTTACCGTTACGGGCAGCTAAGCCGAAAAAATGTGAATCACCTGCCGTTGTCCAAACCCACTCGCTTCGGATAACGGCAGATGATCTGTTATATTTCGGTGTTCCCGGCGCGGCTTACCGGTGTGCCGTTCATTTTGCAAGGCACGGTTTTATCGGCTTTTTCCCGCCTCCGGCGGGAAAAAGTTTAATAAGCGGCTTCTATAATACAAAATGTTCTCTTTTACGATAAACGTTGACATTGGAGGATGAATATGAAAAAACTTTTACGTATTGTCTCGATACTTATTTCGTCACTGCTCCTCAGCGGATGCGCGCGGCTATTTAAGCCTTACGACAGCTTTTCACGCACCGATGATACGGATACCTTCGAGCCGTCGGCGTTCTCGGGCAGAGGCTCCGAGCTGCTCGGCAGTGCTTTTGAAAGCGCACGCGGGAACGCTGTCGCGCTGGTGCTTGACGGCGAAGAAATGTCCGTAGAGAGCGCCGATGATTTTTCGGCGGAGCTTGCCGTCTCGGTAATGGCGGATATGCTGTCGGAGGAGGGCTATTCCGCTTACGGACAGAGCTATTCATCACGCGAGGAGTTTGCCTCGTCAATGCTGAAAGGCTTTGAGCAAGCGTCGCGTTTCGATACAAACGGCGATCTGCGCAAACCGCAGGAGGCGCTTATCCACATCTGCATAAAGCTCCCGAAGAGCGAACGCTCCAAGGAAATGTTCCTCCGCGCTGCCGAAGAGATAACGGCGCTCGTCCAAAACGCCGGGCTGCCCGAGGACGGGAAACCGCACTTTGCCAACGCCGAGTATTCGTTGAACAGAGACGGGCTTGTCACGATATCGGTGAAGTTCGCGGGGAATGACAGCATGCTGCCGCCGCTGAGCAGCGAGATAGTACCCGACGGCAGCGGGGTGATGGTGTGCGGCGTGAAGCTGCCGTCCGATACCGAAAAGCTGGTGCTCTCTAGCCGCGACAGGGATATGGTCGATCTTCTCGGCAGGAACTTTATACCGGAGGACTGCGAATATATCTGCGGCAGCGACAGCAATTTCTCGGACATTGTTTACGATTTTGCGGAGATCGCCAAAAAGCTCCCCAAGCTGAAAGAGCTGTATATGTATCAGGCGCAGCTGGAGAACGCCGACGCGGTCTCGGAGCTGAAGCACCTCGAGGCGCTGTCCTATTATGTGACGGTCGACCCGTATTCCTCGGTGACCGCCGCCGCGGATTTCCCTTTCAAGGATCTGCCGAACCTGCGCTCCCTGTGGATATACGGCAATTATGACGACTACTCGTTCTTAAACGATATGACGGGGTTGGAGGAGCTTTATGTCAGCATTGACGGCGACGTTCCCGAGAGCCTGTTCGACTGCCCCGCGGTAACATCGCTCAAAATCTCGAAAAACACAAATATCCTCGGTAATATCGACAGACTGCAAAATCTAAGGGAGCTGGAGATCAGCTCGGGCAGCATTGACTTCGCGCCGATAAGCAGACTTAAAAAGCTGGAAAAGCTCTATGTGTGGTGTTGGGATCACGCGCTGAACCTCACCGAGCTCGGCAAGGCGGACAGTATAAAGACGTTGCTGCTCAGCGATATCAAGGATCACCGCGACTGGTCGTTTCTGCGCGAGATGAGCGGGCTGTCCGACCTCTCAGTCAACTACTTAAAAGGCATAGACGGCAGCGATATGGCGGCGCTGAAAAAACTCAAGTCGCTCTCCGTCAACGAGACGTTTTCCGATTATGAGTTCCTCGGAGAAATGACGGCGCTCGAAAAATACTCCGAGATCATGGGCAGGAGCGGCGATTATTCGTCTTTGTCGCGCTGCCGCAATCTCAAATCGCTCGAGCTGTTGGGCTGTTCGGGTAAATTCGACTGCGCCTACGTACAAGACCTGCCGCTCGAATCGCTTGACTGCAACGGCACTAACGTTGACAATCCCCTGCTGCTATGCGGAATACCGACGCTTAAATATCTGAGCATAGCCATTGAAGGCGAAACGTTCGAATATGAGGACGAGCTTTGCGCGGCGCTGCCCGACTGCGAGATAAACCTCAGCGACGCGCCGTTCTTCCACGCGTGGTAACAGACAACTCGACGAAAGGACATAACATGAAAAAACGTTTTATTCTCTGCGCGGTCTCAGCGGCGGTAACGCTATCAATGTCGGGCTGTGTGATCCCCTACAACAGCGGCAGCGTCAAGCATCAAAAGTACGAGGATATCGTCACGGACACCGCAGCGATACCGTTCGACCCAGGCTCGGAGATCGTCTTTATAGACGCTGACGACCACTATAACGAATTCGGTAACGATGAGCTGCAAAAAAGGTTTATACCGCTTTACAACGAGATAGTTTCGGGAGAGTTTTTCGAGCCCTCCGCCGATGGCAGCAAGGTGTGCAGCTTCATCGCCGCCGACAGAGACGGGGTGCAGCATGAGGTCACGCTGATGAGGAACGCCTACGAGACGTATCTGACGATCGACGGGCGGAACTATCCCGAAAACGCCGAGATGAGCAAGCTCGCACGTGAGATAGTCGCAAACGGCGACCCCGAGCGGATCCCTAAGCGTATGTTCAACTGCCTGTACGAGTGTGACGAGCCCGTCACCAAAGAGGAATTCATAAAGGCGGCGCAGGGCTGTGTGTTTATGTGGCTTGATACGTTGAAGAGCGAGAGCGGCGCATATAAGATAACCGGCTATTCTCCCGACAAGTATACCGACGGGAAGTTTATTGCCGCAGGAACTGTCGGCGGCGCGACCGAGTTCGCCGTTGAGGTGATCTTCGACGTCAAAGGCATAGAACGTGGCAGCGTGTTCAAATCCGACAGCTACAGCAAGTTCTACCATTACTATGACGGGGCGTGCGTGTTCGTGCGCTGCCGCTGGGAAAACGGCGTGTGCAGGATCGTAGAATATGACGACGCTTTCACATCCGCCGAAGAGCTGAAAAGCGGACTGAACGGTATAAACAAGTCCGAGAGCGGATATAAGACTTTTTTCGATTTCTTCAACGATACCGAAAAATACTCTGAATACAAGGCGAGCTATCCTAATAGCGAGAACACCGAGTTTTTGGTTGTCTCGCATAATCCGTTTATGCTGTCGGACGGAAACATCTTCTATGCCGATATCAGCAAAGACCCCCGCGAACCCTACGGCACATCCTCCGGGGACGGGCTCATAACGGCGAAATTCCGCAGAGCGTTTTATGACGTTAACGGGGTGAGAGGCTATTCCTCACCCGTCGACTATGACGACGCGACACGGAGCGCGGTCACGTTCTCCTACTCGCGCGGCTTTGATCTGGTGTTCGACGATTACAACCGCGACGGCAGCCCCGATTATACGATAAGACTTGATATCGGCGATGACGGATCGTACTATGAAAAGGTCTGCATCGACAACAACGGCAAGCCCAGCTCGAACGGCGAGATCGTCTATATGCCGGGGCGGTTTGAGGAGAGCGTGCGGCTGCAAATGACCGAAAACGGCGTTGTAAACCGTGACAGAGATGACGCGCACGAGCTTGACAGTTTTCGTATGTACTCGCAGCGGTACTACCTGCCGCCGCAGCTCAGGGGCTACAAGTTCGGCGACAAAAGCGTGATATGCAGCTTCTGGAACAACACCGAGCAGCCTGTCACGGCGGGAGGAAGCTACCGCGTCGAGCGGCTTGACGGCGATAAGTGGACGAATACGGGCGTTTCGGGCAGCGTTCCCGAACAAACTGTCGAACCATACTACTATGTGGATATCGAGTTCGACATCTCGCAGCTTTCGGGTAACTCATCGGGCGAGTACAGGATCGTCCTTGAGCGCAACAAGGTGAGCGGCGGGTTTTATATCGACGACAGCGCGCCGGCAGATTGCACGGTAACGCCCGAGTACGACACGCTCCCGTCCGGCAGGAAAGAGCTCACATTCGACCTCACTGTCAAAGGCACGAGCTCCGTTCGTCCGACCTCGGCGCGGCTGTTCAAGGACGGCACGGAGCTTATGGAGGTCGACGTTTCGGAGCTCGGCTCAATCGACCCGCACGGCACGGTACCGCTGACCGCCGCTATCGACGGAGACACGTTCGGCGAAGGCACGTACACGCTGAAGATTTCCTGCGGCGCGTATGAGTTCACGAGCAGCGAAATCAAGCTTGTTGATATGCCGAACGATCGGAGGTTCTTTTTCAGCGGCAGCGCACAGACGCGGCAGCAAAACCTCTCGGTCACGGTAACAAATAACAGCCCGACGTGCGAGGACGCTAAGATAACCTACTTGTACGTCGAAGTCGAAAGAAACGGCGTCTGGGTGAGAACAAGCTACGTATACAACGGAGACATCAACGACCCGCGACAGCCTTTGACCGTCAAGTTCGGAGAGCAGCTGGAGCTGGATTTCGAGGACTTGCACTACGATCGTTTCTGGGGCAAGCCCGGCAACACCGAGTTCCGCATAGCTTACAACAAGGTGATTCGCTCGCTCGACAAGCTGCTGAGCGACGGCTCGATATCCAAAGCCGATTATGTGCGGTTCAAGGAGATGAGCTATGACGAGTTCCTGCGCAGCTATCCCCTGAACACCGTCACCATGCCGGGTGACCGCTGCCGCGTCGTGCTGACGGGGAGCTTCGGCACGGAATACGTATACTACAATGAGACCTGAGGTTCACGCCGAGTAAACGGTCTGCACATGCTAAGGCTGCGCCAAATGCGCAGCCTTTTATTTACCGTTTTTAAACAAAAGTATATCCGTTTTAACAACAGGTCATACTATTGA
>CAMWVP010000012.1 GCA_947177735.1 uncultured Clostridia bacterium | reverse complement strand
TCCGCCCCGTGCACTCGGAGCGGACAATTTTTATTCTATAAGCGCGAAATAATCTCTGTATTCCGCATAACCTGCCTTGTGATTAAGCGCAAAGTATTCCTCGCCGATATCGAAATACCTGTAGTAAATGCCGTCGTTATTGTAAATACCGTTGCGATCCAGATAGCAGAACGAGTTCCAGCCCGAATCCACCCAGATGGTTCGCCCGTCTATTTCCGCGAAATTCCATTCGTGATACTCGCCGACATCATTGCTGATCACGAACATCAGTCCGCCCGTAAGCACCGAACCGTGCACGTTCCAGCACTTTATTCCCTGCGCCGCACAGAGCGCGGAGGTCATATTTGAATAACCGCCGCAAACGCTGCTGTGTCTGTCCAGCATATACCTCAGCGACAGCGTTTCCTCGGGTACGCCCTTGTCATAGGCGGGATAATCGTAATAAATATTCGCCGACACCCACCGCGATATAGCGCGGAGCTTGTCATAATCATCATCAAGTCCTTCGCATATCTCGTCCGAGAGGGCTTGTATCTCGCCGAGCACCTCGCGTATCTTGTCGGGCTTTCCACCTTTTACGATATACTCAGCGACTTGATTTTGCGGCTGCTCTATTGCGTTTTCCACAACTTTCCTGTTGTTTTCCACGATTTCGGAAATATCACAAAGAGCTAAACCGTTTGGAGTTATCTCAAGTTCCACCTCGTCATAGTGACCGTCTTCGTACCTTAAAGTGACTGCCAGATAGTCAGCCGAAAGCTCAGTCAGCACGATCTCCGCGAAAAACCCGTCATCATCCGAATTCAGCTCATATTCCGCGATTCGGGGATATACGGATATATGGCTGATCGGAACGTCTCCGGTTTTACCGCTGACGATCGCGGTCATACCGTTGATCTCGATCGTCTTTTGATTTATCGGATCGTTGGAGAGAACCAGCTTCCGCACATCGAAGGAGACGGGAACGGGCTCGCTCGTTTCAACGGGCTCGGGTATTTCGCTGCGTTCGCTCTCGGAGCTGTCATAGCTGTCGGAGAGCCGGGGCTCGTCCGCCGACGATGAGGAACGGCTCGAGGAGCTGCTTTTCGAGAACGAGAACGACGGCGTATCGGGCACGCTCCCGCTGCACCCGGCAAGAAGCGCCGCCATACACAGCGAAAGCAAAGCTATGCACTTTTTAATAACAACACCCCCACAGTTTGATATACTATTATTGTACACCAAACAGCGGGGATTGTCAATGCTATTTTTTGGCAAGCACCGTTACAAGTCCGTTCGCCTCCGACGAGGAGATATCTGCACCCACGATCTCGCCCTCGACGACGAGCAGATTCGCGCATATCGGGACGACGGGATCCGCGCCGTCGAAGTTCTTTATCTCATACGTATATTTCTTCGCGGAGCAGGCGCGATACTTGCGCAGGTCGAAGCCCTGTTCCTTTTGGAGAGCGTTGTATTGCTCGTACGCGTCGTCAAAGCGCATGGGTATACGAATATCCTCAACGTGCGTAGGCACTGTCGAGGCTGACCAACCGAACGAGGAAATATATTCCACCCTCTCATCGTTGGTAGCACCGGGAATACCGTCTCCGCCGCCCGACGAGAGCTTGACAAGCCCCCAAATGCCCGCCAGTATAATAAGCAAAATCCCGATAAAAACCGTCCTACCGGAACGAGGTTTTCTGTCCGACATATTTACGCACCTCCAAAGAAACTGTTTTACTGTAATAACTATGAACAGGCAGTGGAAAATATACGCTTAAATAGCATTTAATGTAACAAAACCTGTTCGCGCCAAAATCCAATATCTGCTTCATGTAAAAGA
This sequence comes from uncultured Clostridia bacterium, assembly GCA_947177735.1. Taxonomy (GTDB): domain Bacteria; phylum Bacillota; class Clostridia; order Oscillospirales; family Ruminococcaceae; genus CAG-115. The sequence continues at coordinate 36,228 of CAMWVP010000012.1, read as the reverse complement.
CCGGCTTAAATTACTGCCGAAAAAACGTCGGAAAATTTGTTAAAAATGCACAAAATAACTCAATAAACGCAAAAGCCCTTTAGTATCGCTTGAAAAAATCGAGAAAATATAGTATAATAAAATGTGATAGATTAGGAGGCGGTTACATGGATGTATATTTGGCTAGACAGCCGATCTTTGACAATGAAAATAACGTCTATGCCTACGAGCTGCTTTACCGCGGCAACGGCACGGAGAACGCCTATAACGGCGTTTCGGGCGATGAATCGACCGCCGACGTATTCACAAACGCGTTCTTCGGTCTCGATGTTAAGAATGTTATCGGAAACGCGAGAGCGTTTATCAACTTCACGGGCAGTCTGCTCAAGCGCGGTATCCCGAAGATGATATCCCCCGAAATATTGGTGGTCGAGGTGCTGGAAAATCAGCTCACCGACGACGATCTGCTCGACGCGTGCCGTGAGCTTAAGGAGCTCGGGTATATGATAGCGCTGGACGACTTTGAATATTCCAACGCCTACAGCGAGCTGTTCCAGTTGGGCGATCTGGTGAAGATCGATTTCAGAACTCCGCATAAATCCATTGAAGAGACGGCATACGTCTGCCGCTACTCCAACAAGCTGATGCTGGCGGAGAAGATCGAGACCCTCGACGAATTCGAGTATGCGAAAAAGCTCGGGTGCACTTATATGCAGGGCTACTTTTTCGCGAAGCCCGCTATAATGTCGGGCAGCAGCGTCCAGCCGCTGCCGGTGAACATTATGCAGGTCATGCAGCTTATTTCCGAGCCCGAAGCCGATATTGACGCTATCGTGGATGTAATGTCGCGCGATACGGCTATGTGCCAGAAGATACTGCGCCTTATCAACTCCGCGTACTTCGGAGTGACGAATAAGGTGTCCTCGGTAAATCAGGCTATACTTATACTTGGACTTGACTATCTGCGCGAATGGGTGTACCTTATGGGTATGCAGAAGCTCACGCAGAACGACAATGTCGAGGCTATGAAAACGTCTCTGCTTATGGCGAAGCTCTGCAAGAAGATATCGCTGATGATACCCGGAATGGAGGATCAGTCTGAGTCGTTCTACCTTATGGGATTGCTGTCGATGGTGGTGTTCAGCGGCGAGCGAGCGCTGGCTCAGGCGCTTGACGAATTCCCGCTCACCAACGATATCAAAAAGGGCTTGCTGCGCCGCGGCGGCACATACAGCGATGTGTTCGAGATGGCGCTGTCCTACACCAACGCTGATTGGGAACGCTTTGAGGAGCTCACCCAAAGATACGATATAAACAGCGCGTCGATCACCGATAAATTTGTCGAGTGCACTAAGGAGATCGAACAAATTCAGATGACCTGACGCCGGGAGGGTTGAAAATGGCGTTTTTTCTTGACGATATCGACAGCGACCTGTGGACGTATCTGTCCGGCTGCGATAAGCGGATAGTGCTGTACGGCATGGGCGACGGCGCTGAAAAGATAAAGGCTGTGCTGGACGAAAAGGGCATTGAGGTCTCGGATATCATGGCAAGCGACGACTTCGTCCGCGGTCACAATTTCCTCGGCTGCCGCGTTAAAAAGCTGTCTGAGATAGAGGCTGAATACGATGATTTTATTATCCTCGTGTGCTTCGGAACGCAGATACCCGATGTTATGGAGAATATTTACGGTATTTCGGAGCGGCACGAGCTTTACGCGCCGAATGTTCCCGTCGCGGGAGACGGACTTTTCGACCTCGGATTTGCCAACGAGCATAAGAGCGAGCTGCAAAAAGTTTATAATATGCTCGCCGACGAGCAGTCAAAGCGCGTTTTTGAGAACGTTATACGCTACAAGCTCAGCGGCGACCTGAAATATCTCCGCGAGGTGGAGACCCCGTTCGAGGAAAAGTTCGATCTGCTGAAAATCGGCATTGAGGAGATATACGTCGACCTCGGCGCGTACAACGGCGATACGCTGATAGAGTTCCTGAACGAAACGTCAATGCAGTTCACCAAACTGTATGCGATGGAGCCCGACGACAAGAATTACCGCAAGCTCAAACGCCGGCTGTATATGATAGGCTCGGCGCTGCTGGAGGCGTACAACGTCGGCGCGTGGGACGAGGATACGACCGCTATGTTCAGCCTGCGCGCGGGAAGAAGCTCACACACGGTGCCGCAGGAGGGTAAACCGCTTAATACCGCGCGTTTTCGCGAGATCAAGATGATGAAGGTCGACACGATGCTCCGCGGCGAGCCCGCGACTTATATCAAGTTCGACGTCGAAGGCTCGGAGGAGAACGCTCTGCTCGGCGCTAAGGAGACTATCGCGGCATGCAGACCCAAGCTCAACATCGCGCTTTATCACCGAAATGAGGATATGTACAAGCTGCCCCTGCTGGTGAGCGGTATGAACAAAAAGTATAAGCTGTATATGAGGCATCACCCTTATATCCCCGATTGGGATACAAATCTTTACTGCATTTAAGGAGTTATTATGAAGATCGTAATTGGAATAATTCTGGTGGTAATAGTTATTGCGGCATTGGTTTTATATCTTGTGCTCCTGATGAATTCCCATAATCTGGCATTCTGCGGCGATATACGTCAATCCGACGGCTCCAAGCTGGCTGTAACGCGCATTTACACCGCGGATTTCAACGCCAATCAGACCTTGTCCGAGATCGTGAACCGTATGAACGACAACGAGGAGGGCAATATGTCCGCCGACGAGCTGACCGAGATACTGGCTACATATCAGAATATAATCTATGCGCCCGTATTTCTGTTCAACCTCACGCAGGAGGACACCAACACCTACGTGCTCGAGGGCAGCGTATACAACGGTATGAACCCGGAGGGGCAGCCGGAAACTACCGATTTTACTTACCGCAACCTTTCGCTCAGCGCGGGCGTTCCGAACGGCAAGATACTCGCGGCGCAAAACGTGTACAGAGACGGATATGACGACAACGGCACCCCCGTATTCACCGAACGGAAAAAGGTGATCGACCCGGTGGTGGTCGGCGCGGATCAGGCTGCCATCGCGTTCAGGGATTTCGACAGCTACCGTATAGTGTTCACGGCGGTCGAGGATATCCCGGCATCGATCACCCTCGCATTTACCTATGAGGTCGTGGCACAGAACCCTCTCGACTTCACCAATATCCGCGACGGCGCGATAGGCGTTACCATCACTGCCGATACCGACGAGCGCGGCAATTTCGCTCCGACTATCGAGATGGAGCGTATCTTCGCGATACCGACCGAGTAATGATCAAAAGGGAGCGCGCGCTCCCTTTTCTTATTCCGATAAAAGCCAATCCTAATAGCCTCCGCTTTATGAAGATCGGAAGGCTTTTATTTTAACCAAATATCTTTTTAATTCGACGAAATGTTTTGTGAGGTTTGCCCAAAAAAGCCGCCGATCTGTGAAAGTTTACAAAAAGTTAATTTTTCAATGATATACTTGTATAGGAAAAATAAGCAGAGGAGTGCCGCGTATGGGAAAGTTTGGAGACAGACTTTTCGGAATGCTGCTCAGGGTGACGGATTGCGCCGAGATACATCACCCCGCAGAGCCGAACCGCAAACCGAAGATCTACATTGCCGACAGTGTTTCTCCGCGCGAAAAGGCGGCTGTCGCGGGTGCGCTCAAATGCTTCGTTATTCTCTCCGAGGAGGAGCACCGGAGCAGCGCGGTGCTGCGGACGATAAACCCGCGGCGCGTGATCACGGCGAACGGAGGACTAAACACCGAATGGCTGCACGAGGCGCTCGGACGGCTCAAGCAGGGCGGCAGTATAATCGCCTTTTCGGGCAGCGTCGGATACGGCGGCGCGGTCTTGCTGTCGCTGCTGTCGGGCGCCGAGATAGTACCGCTGCACAGCATACGCCGTCGGACGCTGTTCCAACGTCACAGCGTTAAAGTCGGAGAGCCTATCGTTCCGAACGGCGGGGCGGCTCTGTCATCGGAATGGGTGAACTCCGAGGTGCTTCGCGTGAACAAGGCAATGTCGGCGATAAAGGAGGCGTTACCGTGAGGAATATTACGGAGGAGCTGAAGTCGCTGCTCGCAGCGGCAGCGCCCGAAACGGCGGAAATGCCGCTATCCGAGGACTTGCGGCTGGTGGACGACTTAGGGCTTGACAAAACACAGCTTCTGCTTTTCGCGGTGAGCGTCGAATACAATTTTGACATACGATTCGTCGGAGCTCCCGAAATACATACGCTGGGAGACATTATACATTATATCAAAAATTATAGCAAAGGGTTGGTGCTTGAACATGAAAACGGGACTTATACTTGAGGGCGGTGCTGTGCGCGGAATATTCACCGCGGGAGTGCTGGATCGCCTTATGGAGAACGGTATGTACTTCCCTTACGTTATAGGCGTATCGGCGGGCGGCGGCAACGCAATGAGCTACGTTTCGCGGCAGAAGGGCAGAACGTGCAGAATGATAAACGTTCCGCGAAGCGAGTCATATTACGGACTCAAGCAGTTCCTCGGCTCGAAAAAGCTGATAAATCTCGACAAAATGGCGTTTGAATATCCGTACAAGCAATTCCCGTTTGATTTCGATACATACTTCAACAGCGGCATTGATACCGAATATGTCTGCACCTGCATGGAGACAGGCGAGGCGGAATATTTCTCCGAGGAGAACGACTGCGAACGACTGCTGACTATCTGCAAGGCAAGCTGCTCCGTGCCGATGCTGTGCGAGCCCGTGGAAATGGGCGGACGGCACTATCTTGACGGCTCGATCGCGGACAGCATACCGATAGAACGCGCTCTGAATATGGGCTGCGACAAGCTCGTCATCATACTCACCAAGCCCGACACCTCGGTCGCGCCTACCGATTACGGCAAGTTCCGCAAGGTCATTCACGCGATGTACAGAGACTATCCCGCGTTTGTGGATGCGTGCCTGTCGCGCGTAGAGCGTTACTGGAAAACCGTCGAGCTTATGGAGGAGCTTGAAGAACAGGGAAGAATTTACATATTCCGTCCGACGCTCCCCGCTATCTCAAAGTTCGAGAAGGACGGCGAGAAGATAATGGACTCCTACCGCGACGGCTATACGCAAGCCGACGACAGGATCGCCGAGCTGACGCAATGGATGCGCTCTGTTGAGAGCAAGGTAAGCTGATACATAATAACGCGCCCTGTTCCTTTTTATTCCGTTTCATAGAAAATTGCAGTGTCAAGCGTTTTCGCTCAACACTGCAATACTTTTTATACCGTCCGTCTCCTAGTTAAACAGGATGCTTATTATTTACTTTGTAAAGCTGTCGAGGATTTCCTCAAACATAAACTCATCAATGCCGTAAGCGGTTATTCTGACATAAGAGGACATATTGATGTACGCGGTGTAGTGGTCAACATTCTTCTCGTCGTCAAGCACCGCAACGATAAGCGCATCGTAGCCGTTTATTTTCGACCAATCGGGATCGCCGGTGTCGGGGTTGGCGTCGCCCGCGTTATGTGACTGTGTGTCTGCGGAAGTAGGGTCGTATGCGCTCACCGACGCGCCTATGACATTCCCTTCCTCGTCATATACATAGCTGACACCGAAATCGGAGGCAAGCGGATACCCGCATAATTCATGCTCGGTATTTTTGTTGGGTGTATCGGGCATCGCAAACTTTCCGTACTGCGCGGAAACGCTTACCTTTCCGCCGTTTTCGGTGGTGTAGTCGATGGTATTGCGCGAGTTTACGATCTTCAGCGATGCCATAAAGCCATCGTTTTCCTCATGTCTGTAAACGCCGAGCTTGTCATACGAAAACTCCCAACTCGGATACAGCTCACCAAGCCGATTGAAACGCAAACTATAAAAGCTGTCAAGCTGCTCAAGGCTATACGGACTAAAATCGTTCTCATCAAGCCCGTCTATGCTGTCGAGAGGAACGTCCTTATCGCTCGTGATAAAGAGATAACGGATATCGGTATCACCGACATTCGGATTGCTGTAGTCGGGTTCATGGGGTTCAGCGGGATAGTCAACGGCAATATCTGTGGTGAATGCGGGAGCGATCTCGGCTGTGCTTGTTGGAGCGGGTTCATTGGGAACGGGCGGAGTAATTGGCGGGGTGGGGATACATGAACCGCCAACGCTGCCATCATCGGGAGCGGCGGAGCTTACCGGAACGTTTGCGGCGGTATATTCCGGATAGCCGTTCTCAATACCGATGCCGTCGTTGGCGGTGGCGTTGTCATTACCGGCAGTGTCGGTGCCGCTGAAACCGGATGTGTCGGTACCGGCAACGATCGGATTGATGTAGCTTCCTCTTTTTATGCTGTCGGCGGCTAACGTGCCGATCCCGACAACTCCGACAAGGACTGCGGCAGCGCACGGCGCTCCGATAAGGAACGCTCTTCTGCGGCGCTTTATCTCAATGTCTCTGCGCTTCAATACGCTCTGAGCCATTTCTTCATAATTCTTCATATTCAAAGCCCTCCTTTTCAAGTGCTTTTTTCAGTGCGTTTCGCGCACGGTAGACTAATGTTTCGATGTTGTGAACGCTCTTTTTCATCACGGCGGCGGTCTCTTTATTGGAAAGGTCTTCAAAATAGGTCAGCCATAAGACCTGACGATACTCGTCCTTGAGGCTGTCCATGGCGCGGTGCACGGCGATCTTCCGCTCCTCGCGTATGTAGGATTGTTCAAGCGTTTCTCTGTCGTCGGCGGGTTCGCCGCTCAGCTCCTCGAACGCGACGACCGCGCCGCGATTCCTCCGCAGATAATCGATCGCGGTATTCCGTCCGATGGCGTAGAGAAACGTCTTAAACGAGGAGCCCTCGCGGAAGTGCGGTCTCCTGACCGCGAGCTTCACAAAAGAATCCTCGCAAAGCTCCTCCGCAACGGTGAGGTTGCGCACAAAGCTGTTAAGGTAAAGTATAAGTCCGTCTTTATAATCGCGTACTATTTCGACTATTCCGTTGTCGTCGCCCGACAGAAAACGGCGGTAGCTACTTTCACCGTTCATTTGTATTCCCCCCTTCACTGCTTAGACGGTTATAATTGGCAAAACCTCACAGCGCCTTAATACTAATCACCCATTAAAAATTTGACATCTTTGCGATAATCCCGCACCTATCGCTTCGTCAAAACTCCTTGGCGCCTGTTCGCCTTTGTTGCGGCGCGTCCTGCGCCGCTTTGGGCGAACTGCGCAAACATCCTGTTTGCGTACATACAGTACGCCTGCGTCGCTTTTCCTTGTGCTAGGCACGGTCTTTCCGCAAATCTTGTCAAGTGTTTTAATGGTGATTAGTATAAAAAGAAAAAGAGGCGTGTTCTGCGCCTCTTTATGTCAGTCCTCCGGATCGATAAGATCAAGCTCTTCCGCCCATTTATCGTCGGCGGCTTGTGCGGGATCGGCGGCTAAGTCCGAGATCGCGAACGGTATCTTATGCTGCCTTACGCAGGTCCTCGCAAACACGCAGAACGCCGCGGACATGGAAAGCCCCACGTTGTCGCAGAACTTGTTGAACTCGCGCTTGAGCTCCTCGTCCATTCTGATATTGATACTTGTCTGAGCCATAACAGCGTCTCCTCGCTTTGTTTATATTATATATACATTATAGCATATTATGCCGCGTTTGTCAATATATTTGCGTTATTTTTTAATACAATATCTTATATTCCAATACATGATATCCGTTCATAAATGAAAGGATATTTTTAAGGAACCGCAGAGCGCTGCACCGGACGATTCGCTTTTTTGTGGCAGCATCTCACTGTGATGTGAACTCAGCAGCGCCGAGACCTGCTCGTCGGTCGCCTCGGGAAACAGTTTCTTGATCTCGTCTCTTGTCATGATTTACCTCCTCAATTAACTCAAAGCGCTAATTGAAGCGCATAATGCGTACATTATTTAACGGATAACTCCAACGGTGGAAGCGGCGGGAATTGAACCCGCGACATCGCGGCAAAAACACACGATATCTTTTCCAAGCTGTTAATGCTGCCGTAAAAACAAAAAGAGCCAACGCTCCCGGGGAATTCCCATAGGAACATTGGCTCAAAGGCTCTAAATAAGCTATTCAATTATTGCAGTCAGAATTACTTTTCATTTGCGGGTGCAATACCATCAAAATGCCTTGACGCACCACATTTATTACAATGAAATGTTATAGAACGCCGTCCAAAAGACATTGTTTCAACAGTCAATTCAGAACTGCCACACTGGGGGCACTTGCCTTTTTCTCCGTTATGAAGAAACTTGGTCAAAATGTTTGTCCAATTCATAATTTGCCCTCCTTTTTAAGTTTTTCAATCAATTCATCCTCCGCTGCATAAGCCTCCTTTTCAAACTCTACCGAATTATTCATAACGTATTCTGCTCCGTATTTGCGAAATTGTTCGACATGCTGCTTCTCGTGATAAAGAGTTCTTATAATCTGCTCCTCGCTCACAAACGCATTCGGGAAAAATGTAATAACCCCGATATGCTCCGGAACGGCTTCTCCAGCATAAGGAAGTCTCAACAGTTTTTCGTTGTAATCGATATTAAGCGTAAGCCCCTTAATGTCGATACCATTTTTTCTGCTAATTCACGTATGTGCGCTTTGCTCATTCTTTCCGGCAATATTGCAAAGGCTCCAGAATTTACAGTTCTACTGTGTAAAATGTTATTATTTATTATACCACGTTGACTTGTATTTGTCAATATTTTTCCGCCGTCACATTTCAGAGTACAGCGGCAGTTGACTGTCTTTTCCGCGTCAGCGCCAAGCGAGGTATCATTCGGAAACATCAGCTTTGAACTTCCAATCATGACGCCTCGGAGAGCTGCTCAAATACGTCAGAGCACTACACTGAACGATTTGCGTTTTTGCGCAGCTTCGACACCGCAAACGCTCCCGCGGCGAGGACGAGCTCGGCGACGGTCTGCCAGAGCCTTGACACCACGGAGATGACCGCCGCGTCGCTCTCGGGCATGATCAGCATCAGCCCCGCCATTATTATCCCCTCACGCACTCCGAGCCCCGACGGCGCGAATATCGCCAGTATGCCCATTATTGCCGAGATACCGAAAATCCCCGCGCAGAACAGCATCTCGTTCCACCCGACCGCTGGATTGACCGAGCGCACAAGAATAAAGAAACCGAATCCGACTATAAGCCAGTTGCCGATAAACATCAGCACGACCTTCAATATCTGCGTGTACTTCATCGGGATCTCAAGGTCTTTTTTGAATATCTTCCCGATCAAACCGAGAAAAAAGTTGATGATCTTCGGGTGGATAACAACGAAAAAAGCCGCGATAAGCAGCAGAACCAACGGACGGTAGTTGTCAAGCAGCTCGTTCGGGAAAAAGAACAGCGACAGTATAAACAGCATTGCCGCGCCGAGCAGCGTGCAGACGTTCTCGATAAAGAAGCAGACCGTGACCTTGGAGAGCGGCGCGTCCTCCTCCTTGTAGTAGGTCAGCCGCACCGCGAGCATAAATACCTTGCCGGGGATATACTTGCCGAGTATCGAGATAAGGTATGCGGAGAGCGCCTTGCCGTAACGTATCGAGCAGCCGTTAAGTACAGTGATGTAATGAAACAGCGAAGCGAGGGAGAGCTTGTACACGAAATAAAAAAGCGTCGCAAGCGCGAAAATACCGAGATCGACGTTTCGTATCTTCTCGGAAAATTCGGCGCGGTTGCGGTAAAAATACCACGCCATAAAGCCGACCGCCAGCACTCCGAAGGCGGTCTTTATTATTTTCGCAACGGTTCCTTTGTCTAATTTTTTGGGCATGATGTCCTCCGCTGTCCGAATCTGTCGATCTCCTCGCAGATTAGCGCGATATTCCCGCGCGAGCTTTCTTTGATTTTCGGGAGGTTATCGGCGATCTTCGCGCGTATCTCGTCCGAGTTTTCCGACAGCAGTTTAAATTCCTCGTTCAGCTTTTCCGCGCTCAGCTCCGAATAATCTACCGCATACGCGCCCAGATCGAACATATCCAACACCTCGCGGTACTTATGGCTCCAGCCTATCAGCAGCACGGGAACGCGCTTTTCGAGCGCGCCTATCATCGCGTGAAATCGGCTCGCGACAAGCGCCGTGCAGCGCGCGGTCAGCAAGCGCAGCTCCTCGGGCGGCATCTCGCGCGGATAGTATCGGACGTTCGACTTATCGCGCAGAGCCGCGTACACTTCGCCGCAGACAGGAAGATCGTTGTTGCGCGGACGGGTGCTGTCCTCGCGGGCGGAGTTGGCGATGATGAGCACGCGAAAACCCTCCGCGCACAGTCCGTCTATGAACTCGGTCATTATGCGCTTGTAATCAATATTCAGTTTTCGGCATCGCTTGTCGACGACACTTGACAATGAAACGCCGATAACATTTCCGTCAAAGAAGCCGTCGCTGCAAAGCGATTTGACGTTCCCGATATACGGCTCGCAGTCGGGCATGGTGAACGCGCCGTCCGCACACAGCCGAACATTTTCGGCAACGCCTATCTCAGCGAGGTTGGCTTTGGTGATCTCTCCTCGCGCGCAGATAAGCCGCATTTTCGGCAGGACAAGCTTGGCAAGCAAGCGGTTGACGGGATTTTTGAAGCTCCCGAGCGCCTGAGAGTACTTGCAGACGGGAGCTCCGCACAGCATGGGCACGGCGGCACAAACGAACGCGTACACGTTCATCACGAGTCCGCGGCTGTCGACAAACGCCACGCCCGCCTCGTCTATCACCATATCGCAGTCCGCGTAGGCGCGTATCATCTTGTTGTGCCGAAATAATTTTCCAAGCGGCGTGATACGTCCGAAGACCTTGTACAGCATCGCGAGCGGCAGCTCGAGGAACAGCAGCTTCGCGGGTTTGGCGTCAATAACGGAAATGAGACCGCGCTCCTCGGGCAGTGTCAAGATTATCTCGCGGTCGCGCCGCGGATAGGTCGACATCAGCGTTATGCCGAGACGGTCGCCGTAACGCTTGCGGAGCTGCCATATGCTGCTTCGGAGCATTGCCGCCGCGCCCTTGTTGCCGCAGAACGAGGCTGCCGTTATCGCAACTTTCACCTTGTCCATCACGACTTGATCTTGGTCTTCAGCTTAAACTTTTTTCCCAGCTTGCGCGTCAGATGATCGCGCAGACCCATCGGCGTTCCCGCGAGGAAAAGCGTCTTATCGCAGATTATCGTTTCCGCTTTTTCGGGGAACAGATAAAAGCTGTGTGCGCACTCGACCGCGAGCGTTATGCTCTTGTACGGAAACTCGGCCAGCTGTTCGGCTTCGCGCGGCGCGGCGCTGTCGGGGTCCTTTGGCGGCAGCTCGCGGAGTATCAGCTTGTCGTCGGCAAATTCGGCGTTCTGTATCTTGCCGTATGACTTTTCGAGTGAATCCGCATTCTTATTGAAGTACCATATCTTCATATTGTGCGGAAGCGTTGCGAATACGAGAAAAACGACGCCGAAAATTATCGTCAGCACCCATTCGCGCGTCCATATCGCCGAGCCCGTCAGCAGGAAAAAGAATCCCGCCGCGTAGTAGCACACGGTCTGGAGCGGTTTGATCCTAAGCGCGTACAGAAAGTCGGAGTAGGCGCGTATTCTCGCCATAGTACACTCGGTCTCGACAACGAGCTTTCCCGTTTCGGGGTGACGATCGGCGTTCATCTCGATCAGCAGGTTGGCGAGTTTTTCCTCGCGCGTCTGCAAGATTTCCTTTTTATTTTTCATTTTCCTTATTCCTTAGAGCCTGTTTAGTTTCTGGAGAAGTACCGGATTTGCCCGGATTTTCGTGCCGGACGACGGCAATTTTCCGCAGATGTACTGTATGTACCTCAAGGAAAATTGCCTAAGTACGGCGCGGAAAGACGGGTGAAGACGGTGCTTCGGAAGATACTAAACGGGCTCTTATATACGCATACAGCTCCGAAGCCATCTCCGCCTGCTCGGTAGCGCGGGGGTGACCGTCGGTCGCCGCGCCGCCACGGTCAAGCTTAAAGAACTCAACGCGCTTGTCGTTCACCTCGGCGGCTATCTCGCGAAGAGCGTCGTCCCAGGTCGGATCATGCTTGAGCACCGTCAGCATGAGGATAAACCGCGCGTTCGGGTACTTGCCCATAAGGTCGCGGAGCATCTCGATGTAGTTGTCCTTCCACATTCTGCGGTAGTCGGGGCGCTTGATCGCCTCGGGATCGGGATTGTGATCGTTCTGACCTATCGCGATGATCACATAGTCGGGGATATACTTCGAGAAATCCCACTGCTTTAGCTCGTCATAGGGGGAGTACTGTATCTTGTCGTAGACGCGCTTCATACCCCAGAGATGATCCGAGGTGAAGTAGCCCGTGCCGTCCAGCAGCGCAATACCGCCCTGAGCAATGTCGTGAACTTCGGCGTTCAGTCTCCTTGCCAGCATTAACGGATAGGAGAAATATGAGTTATCGGCTGCGTTGTTGCAGTGATGATCCTCGGGGTCGCATTGCCCCTCGTAGTAGATATCCTCGACCACCTCGCCCGCGGAAACGCTGTCGCCGTAGACCTCGAGCTTAAGGTCGTACTTGTGGTTCGGGCAGGACACCTCGGCGTTTTCGTCGATAACGATACCGGCAAATTCCACATAGTTATGCGACGCCATCGTCTTGACGAGCTTCAAGGTATGCAGTTTGTTTTCGAGGTTTTCCGCGAGCGTGTACAGCTCGTCCTCTCGGTTATTTTTGAGGGTGAACTTCTGCATTACGCCGTCAATCAGCGCGCCGAAATGCGTCAGCTCCTGGTGGTTGATATTCTTGACGACGAGCGCGCAGGACGTGCCCGTGAAGTTCACGTCGATCATAGTGCCCGGCCATACCAGAACGGGGCGCGAGGGGTCGTCAAAATCGATCCTGCCCATGTATTCAAGGGCGGGGTTTTCGGGGGTTATCAGTTTTTTGTTTGCGGGTAATTCGTAGCTCATTGTTTTTCTCCTTTACTCTTCATATAAACCGTTTTTCAGTCTATCGGCAGTGTGCGGGCTGACATAAACGGGAAACTTTCCCGTGCGCTCGGTCGTTTGACCGTTCAACATTCCCGTGTGGATACTCATATGCCGAAACTGTATAAGCACTAAATCCATTCGCGTAAATTTGCAGTTTTCGGGACATTCGCACAGCTCCTTGTCCGTCAGCATGTCAAGGTAATCGGCGGTTTTCCGCTTGACCTTTTCGAGGTATTCCAACAGCTCCGTATCGGAAAGCTCAACCGTACACGGATTGTCGGGGTTATCCATTCCGTCCTCGTGGAACGGCGGCTCGTCGAACACAAACGGATTGAAAAACCACTTGTCCGCGGAGTGGATAGTGTGGTAAACATACCGCCACGCGGGCGCTCCGCACACAAGCGCGTTTCGGTCGTAGGTCTTTATGGATGTCTCGAGGTTTAGGTAATTCGCCCCGACCTGCTCCTTGATGATCTCACATAACGTTTTCATGGTTCCTCCAAATGCGCCAGCAGCGTGGAGATTATCTCGTTCGACACAAGAAATCCCTCTGTCGTCAGCGACAAGCGTTCGTTATCGATTTTGTAATACTGCTTCGGGATAAGCGGCAGGGCGCTTTTTACGCGTTCCCAAAGCGGCTTTTCAATGCCCTCCGAGAGCCGCAGACCGAGCATTATCCTCTCCTCGGTCTCGTTAGGGTCGTCGTCAGTCATTACTTCGATCTGCCGCGGACTTTCAATAAATTCGCGCAGGTTTCGCGCGACCGCAAAGCGCTTTCCCTTATAGAACGAATGCGCCGCCGCGCCTATACCGAGGTACTCCCCGCGCCGCCAGTATTTCAGATTATGACGGCTCGTCATTCCGCCTTTGGCAAAGCTGCTGATCTCATACTGCTTAAATCCGATATTGTTCAACATACTTGCCATTGTCAGATATATTTCCGCCGACTCGTCCTCGTCGGGAAGTCCGTCGGGCGGCTTCTTTCCGAATGCGGTGTTCGGTTCGATTTTGAGCATATACGCCGAAACGTGATTTATCGGCAGCTCGCGCAGCTGCTTGATCGAATATACGAGCGACGTATGATCCTGCCCGGGAAGTCCGAGTATCAGATCAACCGAGATATCGCAGAAGCCGACCTCGCAAGCCGTCAATACCGCCTGCCGCGTCTGCTCGAGTGTGTGCGTCCTGCCGAGCGCTCTGAGCTCGCTGTTGACAGCCGACTGCATACCGACGGACACTCGGTTCACACCCGAATCAAACAGCAATCCGAGCGTCTCTCTGTCCATTTCGCAGGGGTTGCACTCAACCGTGATCTCGGCGCTTTTCGTGTAATTGCACTCGGCGAGTATCCGCGGAATATGCCGCGCCAACAGTATCGGAGTTCCGCCGCCGAAATAGACGGTATCGTAACGCTCGTCGTAATAACGCAGATTTCGTATTACCGCGTCCGCGTACTTCTCCGCCAAGTCCTCGCGAAAACCGACGGAATAAAAATCGCAGTAAGGACACTTTTTCCGGCAGAACGGAACGTGAATATACAAGCCCGTCAAAGCATCACCCTCCGAAAAAAGGTGCTAAGCTTGCTTACAGGCTTAACACCATTGTTATACCATGATTAAAAACAGCCGTCACGTCGGTGTTTCCTTAATCCTCCAAGGTTTTCTGAAGATTGTCGATCAATTTTTCAACTTCGGATCAAGGCTTTCCTAGTAAATTTCCTTGAGAGCTTCGGGAGTTACGCGAATAAACGCCTTGAATTGACTGTCGGTCTGTTCCATTGTCTCAATCCCCGCAACCCCGGTGCTTTCTCTATTATAACAGAAATTTCCAACGATGTCAAGCCCGTATTTGCTTTCAACGGACATATCATTGTGCGGCGGTGCAAGGGGGCATTTCCTTAATCGGCGCATCCTAAATTTTCAAGATATTCCATTGCGTATTCCAGTTCAAGATCGCTCTCGTCAAAAGAGAACAGCTTCAAAGCCCTCTCCCTTGTGAGCGGGATGGTAACGTCAAGCGGTATTCTGTTTTCTCGGGTATGATCTGTATCGATCAACGGCACGCTGTCAGATGATAGGCTCAAAAAAACGGGGTATCCAACGCAGATATTATCCGTGAGATAGATATACCCGCCGTTATTCTGATTAACACCGCCGCTTGCCGTAATTCCCATAAGAGTGACATTGGAGCAATCGCCGAGGAATTTAGCCATTCCGTCCCCCGCGCTCACACAATTCGCGTTTACCAGAACAACAACGGGAATATCCTTGTATCTGCCGTCGGGGAAAATATATTGATCTTCTGCGATATGGTATCCTTCCGTATCCTCATAGCCGAACGACACCATATGCGTCTTTTCTTCCGTAAAGAGAGAAGCTAACGCTCCGGCACAGGAATCATATCCGCCTCCGTTATTTCTGATATCTATCACAAGATACTTCATACCCCGATCCTTCAGATCCTCTATCAGCTTTGCATAGTATTCCGTAAGCTCAGGATAGTAACCCTTTCTTATTGCGGAAATATTATCCGACACCTCATCAAAGCTTTCTTTAATGATCTGAAGATACCCGCATTTATCATTGAGCATACAGGAATAATTATTGCGGTACACCACATTGTATTGATTTAAAAGCATTTCATACGAGCAGGTCAGACGGTCGTCATAGTTCCCGAGCTTTTTTACATTGACGATTTGTTCATCGCCGTTATCGTCAACAAAGGCGATATTAACGCTGTCGCCGCCTTTTCCCGCAAGGAAGAACGGACGGAATATATCTTCGTTGCTTTCAACGGGAAATTGAATTGTCGGGTATATGCACTCGACATTTTCTATCGCTTTGTTTATATCCCGATCATCCCATGAAAGAATGGTCGTCCCGTCATGTATACCATGCTTATATGCCTCGCTGTCCGGCTCAACAAATACGGCGATAACGCTGCCGTCATCTAACCTTACCATTGATAATCCATAATCATTTCCTGCCAGATACTCACAAACAGGCATGTATAATTCGGGAAACAGCCACGGATATACGTGTGAATCATAGAATCTGTATGTCACTTCGGTAATTATTGCCGCGTATTCAAGCTCGTCACGTTTTTTCTCCGCCATCTCCACCCTTGGCAGGTATTCTCCGAGCAGCGCATCGTAATCGATCTGCTTCCAACTGTTTAGAGCATATTCCCGTTTCATGGTGTTCAGCATTTTTTTGAAGCTCTCCGTATAACCGTATCTCGTGAAATTGTGAACCATAGGCGACGATACGGAGCAAAGCAAAAAGTAAAAGCATACGGCAAAAGCCGATACCGTTGCCGTGACCGACCTGACCGCCGCCGATTTCCCCGACTTTCCCGGCAGCAGGTTGATCAAAGGAAGAAGCGCTTCTATATAGAGATATTTAAACGCCCGGAAGGTAACAGCCCCGTATACCGCAAAATGAACCAACGCGCCGATAACGGGCAATGCGCACAAAATACACATTACAGCATACTTTTCTTTTCGCTTAAAAATCGGGCACAGTATCGCAAGGATGACGGAATACAGCAGAACGCAGATCGCAATAATACCGTTAAAGGTTTTCAAAGTCAAATAAAACAAATACATAGTATTCATTCCTTAATAAATGCCCTTTATGCGGTAAACTCCGCTCAGGCTTATAAATACGGATAAAGGTCGTGCCGCCCGCGCAAAAAGCGTCTCTTGTCCGTCTCAGCTGTCGTCGTCGAGCTTGAGCACCGCCATAAACGCCTCCTGCGGCACCTCTACCGTGCCGAACTGGCGCATACGCTTCTTGCCCTCCTTCTGCTTTTCGAGGAGCTTCTTCTTTCGTGTGATGTCGCCGCCGTAGCACTTCGCCAGAACGTCCTTGCGCAGAGCCTTGATAGTCTCGCGCGCTATTATCTTTCCGCCAACGCACGCCTGAATGGGGATCTCGAAAAGCTGCCGCGGGATATGCTCTTTCAGCTTCTCCGCCATTTTGCGGGCGCGTGTGTAGGCGCTGTCCGCGTGGACAATAAACGACAGCGCGTCGATAACCTCGCCGTTGAGCATTATATCGAGCTTGACGAGCTTTGACGGCGCAAAGCCCATCATCTCGTAGTCGTAGCTCGCGTAGCCGCGTGTGCGTGATTTCAGCGCGTCGAAGAAGTCGTATACTATCTCGTTGAGCGGCAGCTCGTAGTGCAGATCAACGCGCTTTGCGTCGATATACTGCATATCCTTAAACACTCCGCGCCTGTTCTGGCAAAGCTCCATAATGTTGCCGACATAATCCGACGGCGCGTAAACGTGCGCGTTGACCATAGGCTCGTAGCTCTGCGCGATAAGCGTGGTGTCGGGGTAGTTTGTGGGGTTGTCTATCATCTGAACGGTACCGTCCGTCATCTCGATCTTATAGACAACAGAGGGCGCGGTGGTGATTATGTCGAGATTGTACTCGCGCTCGATACGCTCCTGAACCACGTCCATATGCAGCAGCCCCAGAAATCCGCAGCGGAATCCGAAACCCAGCGCGACCGAGCTTTCCGGCTCGAACGACAGCGAAGCGTCGTTCAGCTGCAGCTTATCCAGAGCGTCGCGGAGATCGGGATATTTCGCGCCGTCCGCGGGGTAGATACCGCTGAACACCATGGGGTTGACGTCGCGGTAACCCGAAAGCGGCTCGGCAGCGGGATTTGCCGCGTTAGTGACGGTATCGCCGACTTTAGTGTCGCCGATAGATTTTATCGAAGCCGCGATATACCCGACCTCGCCCGCCTTTAATTCGGAACAGGGGACTAATTCCGTAGCCCCCATATATCCGACCTCAACGGTGGTGAACTCCGCGCCCGAAGCCATCATGCGTATCTTGTCGCCCGCCTTTATGCAGCCCTCTTTAACGCGTACATAGACTATAACGCCCTTGTACGAATCGTAGTAGCTGTCGAAGATGAGCGCTTTGAGCGGCGCGGAGGAGTCTCCCTTGGGGGCAGGTATCTTGTGAACGATCTCCTCCATTACCGCATGGATATTTATGCCCATTTTCGCGGAGATCTCGGGCGCGTCCATAGCCTCGATGCCGATAACGTTCTCGATCTCCTCTTTGACCTCTTCGGGGTGAGCGCTGGGCAGATCGATCTTGTTGACGACCGGAACGACCTCCAGATCGTTCTCCACCGCGAGATAGGTGTTGGCGAGAGTCTGCGCCTCGATACCCTGAGAAGCGTCGACGATCAGAATAGCACCCTCGCAGGCAACCAGCGAACGCGAAACCTCATAGTTAAAGTCGACGTGACCGGGCGTGTCGATAAGGTTGAAGATGTATTCCTCCCCGTCGTCCGCTTTGTATTTCAGGCGAACCGCGCGCGCCTTTATCGTAATTCCGCGCTCGCGTTCGATGTCCATATTATCGAGAAGCTGCTCCTCCATATCGCGCTTGGCAACGGTCTCCGTCTGCTCGAGAATCCTGTCCGCGAGCGTGGATTTTCCGTGGTCTATATGCGCGATTATGCAGAAATTGCGTATTTTATTCATATCCTGATTTTCCAAATTTTTAACCTCCGTTAAGTAAGCGCCAAAGCGGGCATATCATTCGTGAACCTCCGCAATGAGCTTTTGCTCTTTCTTTTTGAGCAGAGCAGCCAACTCGGAAGCGGCTCTGTTGTCAATTGCGTTTTGACTGCGGGAATACGAAAAAACAGTATCGTTCTCCTCCAACAGCTCCTTTTTCTTCCAGTACCTCGCCAGCAGTCCCGCAATACCGTTCAGCCCTGCGGCATTGTCAAAATCCATATCGTTGATCTCATCCAAAAGCTTAGGGTCAACGTGTTTTTCGAGCTGTAATACTATCTCCCAAATGCTCTTAGAGCCCTCGCTCATGGACGCTATCGACTCCAAGATATGCTCCAAAACCTCTTCGGTCAAAATGCTGCTATCCGCGGTTTCGAGCGTTTCGGAGAGAAGCTCTTGTAATCTCTCCCGAGCCCCGGAAGTCTTTTCCTTTATCAATTCCGCAAACTCAAAAGATATGCTGTTCGTCCTTGCGCTGACGACATTCGATATAACGCCGGAATATGTCTCAAAATCGGTACGGTCTATCATAATAAAATCCCTCCATGATCATATCCGCTGAATAGGTTGTCATTTGCATCATTAGTCCTCATACTCCGAGTCAAGATACAGCTCTATCCTTTCCAGCTTTTCCAAAAACTCCTCCTCGTTCTCCCAGCTCGGCAGATCGAACTCCTTGTAGCGGTCTTTTTTCATAAGCTGGCGGATAACGTACAGATCGTTCTTGCGCTTGGTCGCGCTTTCCTTGTACTCACGCAGCGGCGCGAACACTCCGTACTCGCCCTCCAGCCGATAGATCACAAACTCGCCGAACTGATAAGCGTACAGCCCATTGCCCGTAAAGAGGGTTTTGACGACGGTATTGTCCATATCGAGCGGCGTTTCGTTCAGCGTGAATATCGCCAGCGGCTCGTCCTTCATGTGGACGCGGTCGTGCTCCGAGGCTACCTTTTTGTACTTGCTCCCGTCAAAGACGAAATCACCCGGCAGCAGATAGTAATGGCTTGCGGGGGTCTGGTAGCACTGCACCACCGTAAAGCGCTCGTCTCCGTATTCCTTATTGTAAACCGTGTCCTTGGGCTCGTAGAATATGCCGATAACGAGCTTTATCGCGAACATAAACACTCCCGTCGATACCAGCACGATAAGCATCGGCAGACATTTCAAAAACGCGGTCTTTATCTTGTCCTTTGTCATATTATCCCCTTATTTTCGAAGCTCTGTTTTATGTGGTTTTCCCCGCCTTCGGCGGGGAAAACCGTGATTAAATCAGCGTTATCTTTATTATAACATATTTTTCCGCGCTTGTTAAGTACCTTTTAAAAATTTTTACGGTTTTTTCGTGTTGAGCCGCAAAAGGGGCGAACCGAAAAAATTCGGGTGTCGGCGAAAACGCACGACACCCGAAATATCTGTAACTTACTTAGCCATTATCTCGCATATCTTATTGGAGAACGCCACGGGATCCTCGATCGGCATACCCTCGATGAGCAGCGCCTGCGAATAGAGGATATCGGCATACTCGCCCGCCTTGTCCTTGTCGGTCTCGTAGAGGGATTTCAGCTTGCCGAAGATGGCGTGATCGGGGTTGATCTCGAGTATCTTCTCGGCTTTCGCGCCCTCGCCGTTCGGCATAGCGGAGAGCACCTTTTCCATCTCGACCGACAGCGCGCCCTCGCTGGTTATGCAAACGGGGTGGCTCTTGAGGCGCTGCGAGAGCTTGACAGCCTTGACCTTACCGCCGAGCTTTTCCGTCATAAAGTCGAACAGCCCCTTGTTGTCCTCTTGCTCCTTTTTGATCTCCTCTTTCTCCTCCTCGGTCTCAAGTCCGAGGTCGTCGGCGGAAACGGACTTGTACTCCTTGCCGTCGAGGTCGTGCATCATCTGTAAGCAGAACTCGTCGACGTGGTCGGTAAGGTAGAGTATCTCGAAGCCCTTGTCGCGCACAAGCTCGGTCTGCGGCAGACTCTCAATGCGGGTAACGCTCGAGCCGCTCGCGAAATAGATGAACTTCTGCTCCTCTTTCATGCGCGAAACGTACTCCTCGAGAGTGGTCGTGCCGCCGTTGGAGGTCTTGAACAGCAGCAGCTCCTGGAGATCCGTCTTGTTCATTCCGTAGCTTTCGTAGATACCGTATTTTATCTGAGTACCGAACGCCTCGAAGAACTTCTCGTACTTCTCGCGGTCGTTTTTCTGCAGCTTTTTAAGCTCGTTGCGTATGGACTTCTCGATCGCTTTGGCGATGATCTTCAGCTGTCTGTCGTGCTGGAGCATTTCGCGGGAGATGTTCAGCGACAAGTCCTCGCTGTCGACGAGACCGCGCACGAAGCTGAAATAATCGGGCAGCAGATCGCCGCACTTCTCCATTATCATAACGCCGCTCGAATAGAGCTGCAAGCCCTTTTCAAAGTTCTTGGAATAGTAGTCGAAGGGCGCTTTCTCCGGGATATAGAGCAGCGCGGAATAAGTCGCCGTGCCCTCGGTCTTGGAGTGGATATGCAAAAGCGGATCGGTGTAGTCGTAAAACTTGTCCTTGTAGAACTGATTGTAGTCCTCGTCCTTGAGCTCGCTCTTCGCCTTTTTCCAGATAGGGATCTGCGAGTTGAGCGTTTCGGTAACGATCTCCTTGTCGTACTCGGGTTCCTTGCCGTCCGTGCCCGTGCCCTCGCGGAGCTTCTCGTGCTCGACGTCCATTCTTATGGGATAGCGTATATAGTCGGAGTATTTCTTAACAAGCGATTTTATCTTATAGGGAGTGAGGAATTCGTCGTAGTTCTCGTCATCGGTGTTGTCCTTGATCTCAAGGGTTATCACGGTGCCGTGCGCATCCTTTTCCGCCTCGGAAACGGTGTAGCCGTCCACGCCCTCACTCTGCCACATAAACGCGGTATCCGAACCGAACGCCTTGGAGATAACGGTCACGCGTTTTGCGACCATAAACGCCGAATAGAATCCAACGCCGAACTGACCGATAATATCTACGTCCTCCGCGTCGGCGTTCTCCTTTTTGAACGCAAAAGAGCCGCTCTGCGCGATCGTTCCGAGATTGTTCTCAAGCTCCTCTGCGGTCATTCCGATGCCGTTATCGGAAATGGTGAGCTTGCGCGCATCCTTGTCGAGCTCGAGCGTTATCGCCATATCCGAGCGCGTCACAGCCTCCGCGGAGTTGTCCTCCATCGTTTTGAAGTAGAGCTTGTCCATCGCGTCGGAAGCGTTGGAGATGAGCTCGCGCAGGAATATCTCCTTGTGCGTGTAGATCGAATTGATCATCATCTCCAGCAGGCGCTTGGAT
Organism: uncultured Clostridia bacterium; assembly: GCA_947177735.1. Classification (GTDB taxonomy): domain Bacteria; phylum Bacillota; class Clostridia; order Oscillospirales; family Ruminococcaceae; genus CAG-115. The sequence continues at coordinate 14,481 of CAMWVP010000012.1, read as the reverse complement.
TCGGCTTTAAATTCTTTTGTCTCACTCATAATTTATACCTCCCGTTTCTATGAAAACGCCGAATAGATCGCTTTTCTTATTTTCAAAGCTTTATTTTATGCGGTTTTCCCCGCCTCCGGCGGGGAAAACCGTTGTTAAATCAGCGTTCCCCTATATCTGCGCCGCAAAAAATGTGAAAGCAGCGCGGTTTGTAAAGAATAATTAGCACTCTCCTGCCTAGAGTGCTAATTATATTATACACCTTTTTCGTAAAAAATCAAGAGGTTTTCGGTAAAAAACTCACAGATATTTCCGCGTTTTTTTGGTCAATCTGACAAATTCCCGGTTCCTTTATTACAGGATCATGCCCCAAACGCACGCAGCCATACCAACAACAAGGAAGATCAGCCCTACGGCGAATTTTTTCTTGCCCTTGTCCATTAACGTCCGTTGTTCGTCGGTAATAGTTATTATCGGATAGCGCCGCCTGTAAATAAGGTACAGGATGATCCCCGATTGATTGTTCCCCGACGCCGAAAGAAATCCCCATAAACGCGGGTGTTTAAACCCCCTGCATGCCGCGTCGGTCTGCACCAGTCTGTACAATTGATATGTTGAAAAAATGCCGCCGACCAGAAAAACCGCCGCGCCCGCCGCGATAAAGTAAATATTCATATCTCACCTCATATTTTCTTGACTATCTCATACACTAAAAACGCCGTACTCACCAACGCCATACAGAACACACAAGCCGTAATGTACGCCCTGCCGGGCAAGAACACTGCCGCGGCAAACATCACAATAATTACGATATTGTTCAGTATCACCGCCGCAAACAGACGCTTGCTGCTTTTTACCGCGTTTGTCGTTTCCTCCAAATGCTTCATCATTTCATCATCTCCTTTGAGAAGCTCGTCCAAGCTTACATCGTACAGCTCGGATATTTTCACTATGCTGACGATATCGGGATAGGAGCGTTCGTTTTCCCAATTTGACACGGTCTGCCGTGTCACGTAAAGCCTTTCGGCAGCCTGCTCCTGCGTGAGACCGCATTTCGCCCGTGCTGCCCTCAGCTTTTTTCCTATCTCCATTTTTACGCCTCCTTTCAATCTTATCTTATCGCATTTTCGGGTTACTGTCTATCAAATGACTTTGGCATTAAGCCGACCGGGAATGTCAAAAGGCTTTTACATCGCGTAACGATACGGTTTATCGGCAACGAAGAAAACGCCCATATATGCATCTTTGAAGTATGATGCGTATATGGGCGCATATGCGCCGCAGGCGGGGAGAACCACGGGTTTGTACACAGGCTGAGGCGCGTATGCGCCGTTACCCGAAGGCTGCCCTATTCTTTATTGTAACATAAGACCTCGGAGCTGTCAATCCGCAAAAAGGGAAATTTTTTTCTAAAAACCTATTGACAAACCGAAAAAAATATTGTATACTGTTTATGTGATATATAAACAGTATCAACAGAACCGAATCTTAATATAAAAGGAGCGTTGGTGAAAAATGGGATTATCTGTCAGTAACATTGTAAAAAAGTACGGCGAATATACCGCCGTCGACGACCTGACTTTTGAAATGAACTCCCCCGGCGTGTTTGCGCTGCTCGGCACGAACGGCGCGGGAAAGACCACCTCGATACGCATTATCCTCGGTATGCTCGCTGCCGAGAGCGGAGAGGTGAAGTGGGACGGAAAGCCTTTCCTCGCCTCGGAGAGACCGATAGGCTATCTCGCCGAGGAGCGCGGGCTGTATCCGAAAATAAAGATCGCGGAGCAGCTCGTCTACTTCTGTACGCTGAAAGGAATGCGCCGTCAGGACGCGGTGAAGGCGCTGGATTACTGGTTCGAGCGCCTGTCCGTAACGGAGCACCGCAACAAGCGCGCTGAGCAGCTCTCCAAGGGCAACCAGCAGAAGATACAGCTCATCGCCGCGCTTGCTCCAAATCCCGATCTGATAATACTCGACGAGCCGCTGTCGGGTCTCGACCCCGTGAACGCGGAGCTGTTCAAGGGAGTTATCCGCGAGGAGATCAAGAAAAACAAGTATATCATAATGTCCTCGCACCAGATGACCACCATTGAGGAATTCTGCCGCGATATCATTATACTGAACAAAGGTAAAACGGTGCTTCAGGGCAACCTGAACGAGATCAAAAAGGGCTATGGGCGCGTAAAGCTCACGGTCAAGGCGGAGGGTAACATCGCGCCGCTCGCCGCGGAGTGCGGACTTGTCACGACCGAGGAGACCCCGAACGGTTCTAGCTACAACGTACAGAGCGAGGAGCAGGCGCACAAGCTGCTCCATATGGTAATCGAGCGGAAGATCCCGCTGATACGCTATGAGCTGCGCGAGCCGACGCTAAACGAGATATTCATTGAAAAGGCAGGTGTTACGGATGAAAACTAACGGCTGGCAGAAAGTATTCGCATTCACTCTGGTGCAGCATATCAAGACAAAAGCGTTCATCATCGGCAATATCATAACCTGTCTCATCGTCGCGACGCTTTGCGTGCTTACCAACGTCCTGCCCGCAGTGCTTGACAAGGACAACGGCTCGGGCGGCATATTCGGAGGCGACTCTTCCGATGACCATATCGAGAGCTTTGACGCGGTGTATATCTACGACGACTCCGCGGTGCTCACCGACGAGGACAACGCATTCGTTGAAAGCCTTATTCCCGGCAAGCTCGCCGTTTCGGGCAAGGGTCTCGATGAGCTCGTCAAGGAGCTTGAGACCTCCGAAAACGTCCGCGCCGCGGCTCAGATCACGCCTATGCTTGGCGAAAACGACGCTGTGATCGGCTACGATATCAAGACCTACTATACCTCCGCGGCAAGCGGCAGCGCTGCCGACGAGCTCAACGAAACGCTCCGCGGGCTTGTCAACCGCAGAGTGTTGCTGAACGCGGGCGTTGCCCCCGAAAAATACGAGCAGACACAGATATCCATAAATACCTCGCGCATTGAGGCGGGCGCTAAGGAATGGAACTTTATCCAGAGCGCGATGAACTACTTCGTGCCGATAGTGGTGTCTTTGGTGCTGTTTATGCTGATATTCAGCTACGGTCAGATCGTCGCGCAGTCGATAGCGACAGAAAAGACAAGCCGCGTTATGGAGCTGCTGCTCACGTCCGTAAGACCGCTCGCGGTCGTTATCGGCAAGGTTCTGGCGATGTGCACGGTCAGCTTCGCGCAGTTTATCCTTATCGGTGTTGTGGGCTCCGCAAGCTTCCTGATATCCGCACCGTTTGGTTGGCTCGGCAGCGCGATGCAGATCGCCAAAAACCCCGAGATACAGCAGGCTCTCGAGAACGCCGCGCAGGGAGTGGGCAGCGTGCAGACCTCCGAGATGCAGATAGCCGAAGCGATGAACGATCTCGCCACGGGACTCAGCCCGCTGAACATTATTCTGATAATACTGATCTTCCTGCTCGGCTTTATATTCTTCTCTCTTATCGCGGCTCTCGTGGGCGCGTCCGTATCGCGGATGGAGGATCTCCAGCAGGCGATGGGTCCGTACTCTATACTCGGCGTACTGGGTATGTATCTCGCGTATTTCCCCGTTATCTTCAACGTCGATTCGCTTGATACGGGCGCGGCAACGACCAACCCCGTGCAGATATTCTCCTACTTCTTCCCCGTCAGCTCGCCGTTCGCGCTGCCGAGCGCCATAATGCTCGGAACGCTCACGCCCGTGCAGTCGGTAATCGCGGTCGCGGTGCTGGCAGCGGCAGTGGTATTGGTGGCGGTGATCGTCAGCAAGGTATACGAGGCGATAATCCTCCACAACGGCAACCGCATCAAATTCGGCGATATTCTTAAAATGGCGGTCAGAAAATAAGTTTTTTTTACGATAACCCGAAACGCTGCTTTTCAAGCGTTTCGGGTTATTATTTTGAGTTCTGAAATATATTCCAAAAAATTTTTTTAGATGTGTAACCCACCCGGAATAAAATGCGTTATATAGGTTGAGGGGAAAAAATATTTCTTTGTATCGGCGCCGACAAAAAATTCACGTGAAAGGTAATTTACAGCAATGGATGATGAAGAGATAGTCGATCTGTACATAAAACGCGATGAAAACGCGCTCAGACAAACTCAGCGAAAATTCGGAAAACATATAAATAATATCTCCAGAAACATTACCGGCAGCGCTCTTTCCGCCGAGGAGATCGAAAACGATACCTATCTCCGCGCCTGGGAGAGTATTCCGCCCGCGGAGCCGCGCACATATTTGTTCGCGTTCCTTGCGAGGATAGCGCGAAATCTATCGATATCGCTCTGCCGTAAGCGTTCCGCGCTCAAGCGCGGCGCGGTGATCGTGGAGCTCTCCGATGAAATGCAGGAGTGTATACCGTCAAAGCTGAGCGTCGAGGACGAAACCGACGCAAATATGCTGTTGGAGCTCATCAACAAGTTCCTTTTCTCAAAGGACGAGGAAAAGCGAAATATTTTTATGCGCAGATACTGGTACCTGGATAATGTGAATGAGATAGCCAAGCGCTTCGGAATATCGGAAAGCAAGGTGAAAACAACGCTTTTCCGTATGAGGGCGGAGCTCCGGGAATTTCTCGAGGCGCAGGGCGTTCGGGTGTAACGCGATACGAGGAGGATTACCATGAACAAAAACGATTTACTTGACAAGTTTTCGGACATCGATCCCAAGCTGATAACCGACGCGTATAAGAGACCGCGAAAAAGCCGCGGTATTCTTATCGGGGTAACGTCGGGCGCGGCGACTATCGCGGCGGCAGCGGCGATAGCGGCGTTCGTCGGCACGCACGTTCCCGAGAGACCGCCCGTATACAGCACGGGTATCTATACGAGCGACAGCAGCGATCCCGACAGCGTAAGCAGTACTGACAGTACAAACAGCACAGTTAGTACAAGCAGTACGGTCACGCCGCCGGTCGAGACGGATCCGTTCGCCGAATATGCCGACCTGCCCAGGATATCATTTAATGATTACAGTTCAAGAGGCGGCGGCGCGGTTATCGGTATCGGAACGTCGAAGATAACGCGTTCGCTCACGCTCTCCGAGCTAGAGCAGCACAGCCCATGGAGCGAGGACGCGGGGATCAAGACCCTGCCCGTCTATATTTCAAATTCCGCCGAACCCGATGTTGAGAAAATGCGCGAATATGTGAGAAACGCCGCCGCTGCGCCGGGAATCGACGAAGACGATCCGGAGATCACCGATAACACCGACCATGTCAACCAATATGAATCGTATTGGAAAACTCTCGAAGAACAAGGCGTGCCCGAGGAGGAAGTCTTGCGCGAGATCAACCGTATACGGCGTATGTCACAAAGCACGACGACCGTTTACGGGGATACGGACACAGCGCGGCTCACTCTGTACACCAACTATGGAATGACCGTGCGGTTTAACGAGCCGATAGCGCTCCCGGACGGGTGCAGTCTGGGCGACGACAAAACCGAATACCTCGCGGCGGTGGATTATCTCGCCGATAAATTCAGAGTTTTGCTCGGCTACGAAAAACCGGTCATAGAGTTCTATGAAGGAAGATACCGCGTTTTCGAGGCGGCGGGAGACCTCGAAACGCAGATAGTCAACTACTCCCTGAAGTACGCCAATTTTACCGGGAATTATGAGGACGCATCCAAGTTGGATATGCTCCGAACCTATTCAACGGAGAACTGTCAAAACCCGGTCGATTACCCGATACTCACCGCGCGGCAGGCGGAGGACGTTCTGAAGTCCGACAGCACTCCCGATGAGTTCAGGATGCCCGCAGACGCGGAGATCGTCAAAATCGATGTCGTTTACAGCAATCTCCCGGGATTCACGGTGGTAATGCCTTACTATGAGTTCTGCGTGAAAACCGACGAAACACCCGAGCCCGGATATGACGCGGTGTATGATATTTACAGATTACCGGCAGTGCCGGAATGTTTTATCGATGTTGAAGCCGAGGATTACGGAGCAAGGGCATAAATCACTGATCAAATGGCGTTTCCCCGGTTTGAGGTTAGAGGTTAGAGCCTGTTTAGTATCTGTAGAAGTGCCGGATTTGCCCGGATTTTCGTGCTGGACGACGGAAATTTTTCGCAGATGTACTGTATGTACCTCAAGAAAAATTGCCTAAGTCCGGCGCGGAAAGACGGGTGAAGACGGTGCTTCGGAAGATACTAAACAGGCTCTTAGAAGTCGGAGACGGTTAGTTCATTCTCCGGCTTTTAAGCGATTTTTTTCGCTTAGCACTTGACAAAACGATAAAAAAGTGGTAAAATAATAAAGTAACGCGGATATAGTTTATCGGTAAAACATTAGCTTCCCAAGCTGAGGTGGTGGGTTCGACTCCCATTATCCGCTCCAGACAAAATAAAAGAAAAAACCGCATAACAATGCAAGCAGGCTTTGTTATGCGGTTTTCTTTTATTTCCATATTCCCGATAATTAGAGCGTGTTCACACTAAAGCGTCGTGCCTTTCGGCGAATTTTCCGCGTAACTTCGTTGAAAATTCTTGCGCGTCTATTGCTAATTTTGAACGAGACGGCACACTACACTTTATCCGGGCTTTGATTTTTTTGATAGGCGTATCAGCGCACAAACACTATCTGTAGATATCTCAACAATGGCAATCTGAACGGTTATACCTATAGCAACAACCACGTCGGAAACACTTCCAAAAAACTGAGTTGGCATAAACCCATATAAACCATCCGGATGAATAAACAGACCTAACAGAAAAACTATCGGCAGCGTTAAAATGTTAAAAAGTATACCGGTATTAAGCCGAAAATGACATATTACTGTGGGAACGGAAACGCATAATAATCCAATTATTATATAAATAATCAGAACAATATTAGAATAATCAACTGAATATTCTCTACCGATCCAATAAAAAAGCCTATACACAAAAATGCCATAAAGTAAAAATAAAAAGAAAACAACACATTGCAAAATAACAGATGGAATCAATCTTTTGAATTTCATAGACACCTCGACAACAAAGCGTATGGGAAAAAGGGCAAACTTGCGCCCTGCGGATATGTTGATTTTGAGTAGGACAGTACACCGGCTCAAAGGCTCTAATAAGCTATTCAATTATATTGTGTTAATCCAAAATCCTGTACGATTTTATGTTGTCATCCTGCAAACTGACAATCTTACTGTCATCCCGAATGAAGTCAAGGAAATCCTCGTATTTGTCACCATCACCAACAGGTAGTTCGCCGACGACCAATCCGTACCCTTTAATCACAGTATCATTGTCAAGAACGATTTCTGCGTTATTTTGTTCAATATCATCAATTTTTCGCATTAACATCGTCATTTCTTGGTAATACAGGGAAAGCGTGTACCCCCCTTTTTGGAATAAACATTTTCCACAAGCAATGTTGAGACATATTTTCCAACCTTTTTGTCGTATGTCTCGCCGATCTCCGAATCAAAATTTATATACTCGTGCAGATATTCAGAGCTTGAAGTATAAGTAATCCTTCCTGTACCCGAATATTTATCCACTATCTCTTGTATATCTACACCTACATAAAACGCGCTCTTAGGATTTTTTCCTTTTGCTATCTCTTCACGACAAGCCTTCAGCCATTCGGCTGTACCGAGGATATGCTGTTTATGTTTGTCGGTTCGTATCTTTTTAACACAATCCGAAACGGGAATATTTCTTTGCGAACCGTTATTTTCTTTTATTATAACATGTTCGCTTGCCTTTGTCAAGGACTTTGCGTCGTCAAATCCAAGAGCCTGTTAAGTATCTCTCCGCACGGTACATGCATTTTTTGACATATCATTGACAAATCTAAAATTAGATTGCATCATCACATTTTAAAGTGTATTGACTTTTTGCGGCGGGTGTGATAAAATATAAATGCACGCTTTGTCGCAGACCTCCGTTACAGGCTCGCGGCAGCAATGCCGTTACCGTTGTCAAAGGAGCGTGCTCGGCGTTTTCTCGGTCCGACGCCGACATTCGTTATGGTACTGCGAATGGAGGAGATCTGATGTTTATCTTCAAACCGAAAAAGGAAGTGCAGGAGGACGAGCTTCACCGGGAATACGGTGTGCTCAGCAACTGCAAGTATATCTTGCGCGCGTTCCTGAAATACAGAAAATCTATGATATGGCTGCTGCTTCTGGGAGGAATTGCGGGCGCTTCTATGTCCTACATATGGACGTTTATAGGAAAGCTTGTCGTGGACATCATCGAACGGCAGGCGGCTATGGAAAACAAGGATATTATGCCGCTGGTTTATCTCGTTATAGGAACAACGGCGGTCGAGCTTGTTATGATGATACTCAACGCCTACGCGAGGAAAAAGCTTGATATAGGGCGTTATTATGTGCGTCTCTGCATAGTCAGGGAGCGCATAGCAAAGGTTCTCGGCATGGAATATGAAATGCTCGAGACCCCCGATATGCTGGACAGGCTGCAAAAGGCAAAGCGCGCTACGGCGGGAAACAACATGGGCGTGCACGGCTTGATGCAGGATATGCATACTATGATAGTGCAGTTCACCTGCATTATCGCGGCAGTTAGCATTATCTCCACGCTCAGCCCGTGGATCGTCGCCGTTATTCTGGTGACGTCGGTGGTTCAGTTCGAGATATTTGACTACTGGCGCTTAAAGGACAAAGAGGTAATGTGGGACGCTATGGCGGGCAACTGGCGCAAGCTGGAGTATATGTCTACGGTGTCCACCGACTTTTCCTACGCCAAGGACGTAAGACTTTACGGTATGCGGAGGTGGCTCGGCGCCAAGCAAAAGGAAGTCAACGCAGACGAGCTTCGCCGCTGGAAGCAATCGAGACAGTATTGGATATACAACACGCTGTTTTCATCGGGTATAACGCTGATACAGACCGCGATCGTTTTCGGGTGGCTCATTTACGATATGCTGGTGAACGATCTGTCCATAGGCAACTTTATGTTGTACAGCGGCAGCGCGATAACCTTTTCGGGGAATATCGGAATGTTTCTGCAATCACTCGGCGGTATGAGGGAGCGCTCCTCGCGCGTGGACGACTTCCGCAGCTTCATGGATATCCCGAACCCCGACGATGGCAAAAAGACCGTTCCCGTTCCAAAGGCGGACAGGTACGTTTTCAAATTCGAGAACGTCTCCTTTAAGTACAAGGGTCAGGACAAATACGCGCTGAAAGATCTTAATTTAACGCTCGAGGCGGGTCAGCGGCTTGCCGTCGTCGGACTTAACGGCGCGGGTAAAACCACGTTTATAAAGCTGCTGCTAAGGCTGTACGACGTGACGGAGGGACGTATCCTCTGCAACGGAACAGATATCCGCGAGTTTGACAGATCGGAGTATTACGAACTGTTCGCGCCGGCGTTTCAGGAGGTCGAGGTGTTCGCGTTCAAGCTCTCCGAAAACGTTTCAATGCGCACCGACGATGAGACGGACAAGTCTCTCGCGGAACGCTATCTGCGTGACGCGGGCATGGGCGAAAAGCTGGACGGTCTGCCGAACGGTATGGATACTGAGCTGTTAAAAGTCCTGTACGACGACGGCGTAGACCTTTCGGGCGGCGAAAAGCAGAAGCTCGCTTTGGCGAGAGCGCTGTACAAAAACGCGCCGATAGTGGTTCTGGACGAGCCTACGGCGGCGCTGGACGCTCTTGCGGAATACCGTCTGTATCAGAGCTTTGACGGAATGATCGGCAGCAGGACTGCGGTGTACATATCGCACAGACTTTCCTCCACACGTTTCTGCGACAATATCGCGATGTTCGTCGCAGGGGAAATGGTGGAGTACGGCACTCACGAGGAGCTTCTGGATAAAAACGGCGCGTATGCGGAGATGTTCCGCGTTCAGGCGCAGTATTACGTCGAGGACGGGACTCCCGCCGAGAACGAAACGCCCGACGAGGTATCGGAGGGAGGTGTCGTTCATGAGTAATTTGCAAAAGAAATCCGAAAAACGCGTACATACGGTAAGAAAAACGCTCAAATACTTCTTCCCGGTTGCATGGAAATTCGACAAGGCTTACTTCATTCTCTCGGCGATAAACGTGTTTATAGGCGCTGCCGTGCCGTTTCCCGAGATAATCTTTATGCCGCTGCTGCTGGATTCTCTGATAAGCCCCGCGCGCGATCTGCGGCAAATAATCACCTATGCGGCGCTGATGATAGGGCTGAGGGTCATTATACAACTGACAAACTCCGTACTGTCCGTTCATCTGGAAAAATACTCGGACAAGTTCTACAACTTCGTATCCGAGGAGATATCGCAGCGCTGTATGGAAATGGACTTCGCGCTCACCGAAAACAAGGAGGCTCTCGACCAGATAAACCGCGGCAGAGAGGGTCTGGACTACTCCAACGGAGTACACGGGATATCCACGGCGTTCTTTACCATACTCACAAACGTTCTGAAAATTTTCGGAGTTGCGGCGGTGCTGGCGCTGAACGCCCCTTGGATGCTGCTTATCATCGCTGTGCTGCTTGCAATTTCCGCGGTCATCAACAGCCGCAAGAACAAAATTGAAATAGAGTTTTTCACGGGTCTGTCAAAGGTTGAGCGCATATGGGGATACGTTCTGTGGGAGCTGGAGAATTTCCGCTTCGGAAAGGATATCCGTATTTACGGCGCGGCGGATACGCTCATCAAAAAATCCACCGAGCAGACCGAACGCATTATGGCGTTCAACGATAACAGAGAGAACCGCAAATATCCGCTTGACGTTCTCGATACCGTTGTTACGGCGGTACGCGATTTCGGTACTTATCTTTATCTCGGCGCGCTGGCTATTTTCGGGAAGATTACCATAGGGACTTTCTCGCAGCTCGTTTCGGCAGGCGGAACGCTCAATGCTTCGGTTCAGGGCGCTATCTTCGGATATCAGGATATCGTCAAGCGCTGCAATTACGCGTACGAGGTCGTAAAGCTCATGGAATACCCGCCCATGCTGCAAAAGGGAGACCGCTGCGTAGAGAACCCGAAAACTCCGCACACGATAGAGTTCCGCAACGTCAGCTTCTCCTACCCGAACACGGGCGTTCAGGTGCTGAAGAACGTTTCCATAACCATAAAAGCGGGCGAGCGCCTGTCTGTTGTCGGACTGAACGGCGCGGGAAAGACCACCTTTATCAAGCTGCTGTGCAGGCTGTACGATACCGACGAGGGCGAAATACTTATCGACGGCGTGAATATCCGCGAGTACGACTACGACGAATATATGAAGCTGTTCTCGGTAGTGTTTCAGGACTTCCGTCTGCTGTCGTTTTCCGCTAAGGACAACATTCTTCTCGGCGCGGAGGACAGCGACGAGGCGGTCGATGCTATGTTTGAAAAGGTGGGGCTTCTCGACAAGATAAACGAGCTCCCGAAGGGACGCGATACCATGATGTTCCGCGAGTTTGACCGCGACGGCGTTCAGCTCTCGGGCGGCGAACAGCAGAAGCTCGCCATAGCGCGTGCGCTCTACAAGGACGCGCCCGTGGTCATTCTCGACGAGCCGACTGCGGCGCTCGACCCCGTAGCGGAGTACGAGATATACTGCAAGTTCAACGACTTAGTAGGCGGCAAGACCGCGGTGTATATCTCTCACCGACTTTCAAGCTGCAAATTCTGCGACCGTATCGCGGTATTCAGCGAGGGCACTATAAAGGAGCTCGGCACTCACGACGAGCTTGTAGATCTTGATAACGGTATCTACTCCGAAATGTTCCGCGCGCAGGCGCAATATTACGTGTAAAAGGCAAACGGTGCCGGGCAAAAACGCCCGACACCGTTTTTTTATAACAGCTTGAAAAACACCGAACAATGCTTTTTAACAGATGAAAAAGATGGCTTGACATGTCCGAAGCAAACGCATAAAAATGCCGTTATGCGATGAATAGCACAACGGCGGAATGAAAAATTGTGATCTATATAGTTTTGTCATCTGCATTGGAAAGCACGTCAAAAACAAAGACATACAGCGCATAAATAAGCGGCTCACATAAACCTCTTATAGCGATCGTATAGTAAGCATTTCCATACAGTCCGTTAAATGTTCCGTGAAGCATATTTACTTCAACGATCCCCAGTACGTTATACAAAAGCGAAGCCGCCGCTAAAGATATCACAGCAATACGGATAAACCTGCGATTTGCTTTTGTATTAACAATTTCACCGCTGTACGAAAATATAACCTTCCCCATCATAACAAGCGAAATAACGGCGGACGCTATCACAGGAAGCTCTTTAGAGAAACGAAAAACAACGAGACTGGTGTATGCTTCGGGCGAATTTGCACAGCCGGAAGGCAGGTCCATGTACATATTGTAAAAAGGAATACGCACAGCCATATTTTTTCCGCTGTTCCGAGAAAGGCTTATAAGGTCGCTTGTATGAAATATTCCTTTCCAAATGAGATATGCTGCCGCACATACAAAAAGACCTGTTCCGAATATTTTAAAGCCGATGCGCATTTTTTGTTTATCAGCCGTCTGAATATAACGAAGAACCATTCCTCCCGCCAGAACTATGCAGGGTAAAGCCAAAACATAAAAGGGGCGAAAATTATATGAAGCTGTGGAGAAAATATCGGTTGTGTACTTAGTCATAACCGATATATCCTTTAATACGAGAATTTCTCCCGCCACAGTACCGAAAAGAAAGCAGGCTGATGATATGAACAGCATTATATAACTGCTTTTTATATAAAGCTTTCCTTTTGCGGCATTTCTTATTACAAAGAATAAACAGACTATTCCTGCCACCAGCAAACCTATACCCGCGATATTAAGTATATCCCCGATCATAGTGTGTTCCGCCATTGCCTCAGAAAAACCTTCTTTGATATTTTCGGAGTACATTTCAATAAAAAAAGTTCCACTGTAATAGTGACCGTAAAACATTCTTGCTCCGTAATCCGTTTCCTCCTGCCGAGCGGTCAGTGTTGACATTATAAGCTGCAATGCAAAAAAGAATACAGCACCGCAAAGAATAGCTTTCAGCACAAAATAAACTGTTTTAAAAAATTTCTGCGTTTTCTCATTCATTCGGATATCGGGTAAAGAATCCTGTTTTTTATCCATAAAACCTCCGTAACCGTGCTGCTAAAAAAATTATTTATCACTCCGTTGTTTTTCCTCATTATACTGATATTAGAGAAACGCTGTTTAATGGTGACCGCTTCCGTGCCATCCGTGACCGTTATGCCCTGACGAATGCTCGCTGTCGGAGCGGTTATCCGACAACGAACCTATCAGTTCGTATATCTCACGCATCGTCATTTCGTTTACTTCCTCGGGCGTAATACCGGAATCAAGCTCCAGCAGCTCGAGATACGCGCGGTACTTTCCGCAAGGAAGTCCTATCTCCCGAGCCGCAGCCGCCTCCGAGGAGCTTGCGGAATCACAGCAAACGTTTTCGTATCTGTCCGCGCACGCTTTTACATTAGACAGTATCACGGAGGACTGCTCGTTTTCCGTGTCGATAACGGTGATGGTCATGATCTCATTCTGAGACAGCAGCGTCTCGATCCTGCTGTTGTCCATAATTCTTTCAAGCGCCGCGTCGTAGTCAATGAATTTTATGTTGAGCGACTCGGCAAGCACTCTTCCGTCGTCGTTTAGCGGAGAGACCTCAACCACTCTGTCAAAGCAGTTTATCCCCAATTCGAGGGAGGGATTTATCTCAATGCAGATATACGAGGTCGAGGTAAAGAACAGCTTAGCTCCGACCGCCGCCGTAAGCACAAGGCACGCCGCGGCTGAGACGGCGGTTATTATTCTGCGGCGGATCATCTTTCTCCGCGAGGGATAACCATGCGACTTTTTTGCGATATAAGCCAGCGTCTTGCTTTTCAGCTCATCGTCCGCGTGTATCGAATCAAATACTGTTCTTATCTTATCGTCCATATCCCTCACCCTCCAATTTCTCCCGAAGCAGCGCTTTAGAACGCGTTAGGAGAGTATAAACCGTATTGACGTTTTTATGCAGTATCCCGCTTATTTCGGGAGCGGTATATCCCTCATAAAAGTGCAGGTACACAACATCACGGTATTTTTTTGGCAGAGACAGAACCGCCTCCAGCACGGTCTTATCCTCCCGGGGAGCGTCATACGGCAGCTCGGCGATCTCCTCGAGCGATACTGTCCGCGAATGAAAAAAGCTTTTAAGATGATCCTTGCAAGCATTGACCGTAACGCGTATGATCCACGCCTTTTCGTGCTCGTCGCTTTCAAAAGCCACGGAGCTGAGATAATATTTGAAAAACACATTCTGAAATATATCCTCGGTATCGGAATGATTTTTCAAATAGACGACACAGAGCCGCCGAACGGTATCGGCATACCGTTCGACGGCTCTGTTCACCTCCTGCTCGCTCCGCATAACTGCCGACCTCCGTTGTTATACGGTCATTCACCGGCTGTGATGACCGTTTCCATGATGACCGCCGTTTCCGTGATGTGTACTGTTCGTATGGTTATCGCATACGCCGTCATTATTGAGGTCTATGTAACCGTTACAGCCGTCGACATTACACACGTTTT